>CAZKWA010000102.1:0-11029 GCA_964556345.1 uncultured Alcanivorax sp. | reverse complement strand
CGTTACGCCGCCAAGCGCCAGGCGCTGAAAGCGATCGTTAACGATCCCAACGCCGAACCCGAAGCAAAATGGGAAGCGCAGCTGCAGCTCCAGAAGCTGCCGCGCGATTCCTCTCCGGTGCGCCAGCGTAATCGCTGCCGGATTACCGGTCGTCCGCACGGTTACTACCGGAAGTTCGGTTTGAGCCGTATCAAGCTGCGTGAAGCGGCGATGCGCGGCGACGTCCCCGGTCTGGTTAAGGCCAGCTGGTAAGCAAGCCAAGATATAGGCATGAGTAGCGGAGCGATTGCGGCATGAGCATGCAAGATACCCTGGCGGATATGTTTACTCGTATCCGTAACGCGCAGATGGCCCGGAAAGCCAAGGTGGAGATTCCGTCTTCCACGGCTAAGCAGGCCATTGCCAAGGTACTGAAGGAAGAAGGTTACATCGAAGGCTTCTCGGTGGCCGGCGACAAGAAGCCCGTGCTGACCGTGGAACTTCGGTATTTCGAGGGCAGTCCGGTAATCGAAAAGATTTCCCGTGTCAGCCGCCCCGGTCTGCGTGTCTACAAAAACGCCGGCCAGATTCCCAAGGTCAAGGGCGGCCTTGGTGTGATGATCGTGTCCACCAACCAGGGCATTCTTTCCGATCGCGCAGCACGCCAGGCCAATGTTGGCGGCGAGCTGATTTGCGAAGTGTCCTAACGGTAGCGGTGTAGACGGGTTTAGGTGCAGCAATGTCTAGAGTAGCGAAAAATCCGGTTAAGTTGCCCAGCGGCGTCGAGCTGAAAATCGATGGTCGCAAGGTGTCCGTGAAGGGCAGCAAAGGCAACCTGGAACATGAAGTGCACGAGCAGGTGGACGTGTCGTTCGAAGACGGGATCTTCACCGTCAAGCCGCGCGAGGAGTCCCAGGAGTCCTGGGCGCTGGCCGGCACCACCCGTGCGGTGGTGAATAACATGGTCACCGGCGTCTCAGAGGGCTTCGAGCGCAAGCTGGTCCTCAACGGCGTGGGTTATCGCGCCCAGGCGCAGGGCAAGACCCTGAACCTGACGCTGGGTTTCTCTCATCCGGTGGCCTATCAGCTGCCCGATGGCATCACCATCGAAACCCCGACCCAGACTGAAATTCTTATCAAGGGCATTGATAAGCAACTGGTAGGTCAGGTTGCCGCCAATGTCCGGGCCTTCCGTCCGCCCGAGCCCTACAAAGGCAAGGGGGTGCGCTATGCTGATGAGCAGGTGCGCCGTAAGGAAGCCAAGAAGAAATAATTGTTGAGACTAGAGCCATGATGGACAAGAAACTTGCACGTCTGCGCAGGGCCAAACGTACTCGCCTTAACATCCGCGAGTCCGGCCAGATCCGTCTGTCCGTACATCGCACCCCGCGCCACATCTATGCGCAGATCACCAGCGCGGCCGGCGACCGGGTTCTGGTTACGGCGAGTACCGTCGAAAAGGACCTGCGCGAAGCGGCCACCGGCAATGCCGATGCCGCATCGAAAGTAGGCGAACTGATTGCGAAGCGCGCCAAAGAGGCGGGCATCGAGCGTGTAGCCTTTGATCGTTCCGGATTCCGTTATCACGGTCGGATCAAGGCGTTGGCGGATGCCGCGCGCGAAAACGGGCTTGAATTCTAAGGGTGCTTGGTTATGGCGAAAGTTGATCCCAACGAAGGTCTCCAGGAGAAGCTGGTTCAAGTGAACCGGGTTGCCAAGGTAGTAAAAGGCGGCCGCATCTTCGGTTTCACTGCGTTGACTGTAGTGGGCGACGGCAAAGGCAAGGTAGGCTTCGGCCGCGGCAAGGCACGTGAAGTGCCCGCCGCTATCCAGAAGGCGCTGGAAGCCGCCCGCCGCAACATGATTCAGGTGGACCTGAAAGGTTCCACCATTCAGCACCCGATCAAGGCACGCCATGGCGCCTCCAAGGTGTACATGCAGCCTGCCGATGACGGTACCGGTGTGATTGCCGGTGGCGCGATGCGCGCGGTGCTGGAAGTGGCCGGCGTGCAAAACGTTCTGGCGAAGTGCTACGGCTCCACCAACCCGGTGAACGTGGTGCGTGCAACGTTCAACGGGCTGAAGCAGATGTCCTCACCGGAGTCGGTGGCGGCGAAGCGTGGCAAATCCGTTGAAGAGATTCTCGGCTAAGCGCACACAGACGGAAGCTTAACGATGGCTGACAAGATCAAAGTAACCCAGGTTAAAAGCAGCAGCGGTCGGCTGGAAGGCCACAAGGCCTGTGTGCGCGGTCTCGGGCTGCGCCGCATCGGTCACACCGTGGAAGTTGAAGACACACCTTCCGTGCGTGGCATGATCAACAAAGTCGCGTACTTGGTACGGGTAGAGGGAGAATAAGCGATGCGTCTCAATGATTTGCATCCCGCTGACGGATCCCGTCCGGACGAGAAGCGGGTCGGCCGTGGTATCGGTTCCGGCCTGGGCAAGACCGGTGGCCGTGGCCACAAAGGTCAGAAGTCCCGTTCCGGCGGCACCGTGAAGCCTGGTTTCGAAGGCGGCCAGATGCCGCTGCAGCGCCGGGTGCCCAAGTTCGGCTTCACCTCCAAGCTTGCCATGGCGACCGCCGAAGTGCGGCTGGAAGAGCTGGCCAAGGTGGAAGGTGACGTGATCGACCTGGCGGCCCTGAAAGGCGCCGGCGTTGTCCGCTCCGATAAAAAACGCGCCAAGATCGTACTGCGCGGCCAAATCGACCGCGCGGTGACTGTCCGCGGCGTTGCCCTCACCAAGGGTGCACGCGAAGCGGTAGAGAAGGCTGGCGGTAAAATCGAGGAGTAACAAGGCGGGGCTATGGCCAAGAACCGTGCACAAACACTGAATAACAACACCGCGGCCACTGGCGGCGCCACCCGTGAATTGTGGCGCCGCATCGGTTTCCTGCTGGGAGCCCTGCTGGTGTTCCGGATCGGTGCGCACATCCCGGTTCCGGGGATGAACCCGGAAGCGTTGGAGCAGATGTTCAACAACAACCGGGATACCATTCTTGGCATGTTCAACATGTTCTCCGGCGGTTCGTTGGAGCGCATGAGCATCTTTGCCCTGGGCATCATGCCGTACATTACCGCGAGCATCGTGATCCAGTTGATGAGCGCGGTGGTGCCCTCTCTGGAGCAGCTGCGCAAAGAGGGCGAGCAGGGGCGCCGCAAGATTACCCAGTACACCCGTTATCTGACGGTGGCGCTGGGTGCGATCCAATCGTTCGGCGTGTGCGCGGGCCTTAAGAGCCAGGGCATCACCCTGTTGCCGGAAGCGGCGACCACCATGCAGGTGGCGAGCTTCTACTTCGTGGCGGTGACCACGCTGGTGACCGGTACGGTCTTCCTGATGTGGCTGGGTGAACAGATTACCGAGCGCGGTATCGGCAACGGTATTTCGATGCTGATCTTCGCTTCCATCGTCGCCGGCTTGCCCGGCGCGGTGGCGCAGACCTTCGAGTCCGCCCGTCAGGGTGACCTGAGTCTGCTGGCCATGCTGCTGGTGTTCCTGGTGGCGGTGGCCGTGATTTTCGGTGTGGTGTTCGTGGAGCGCGGGCAGCGGCGGATTACCGTCAATTACGCCCGGCGCCAGCAGGGCCGCCGTGTGTACGCGGCCCAGCAGAGTCATCTGCCGCTTAAAGTGAACATGGCGGGTGTGATTCCGGCGATTTTCGCCAGTTCCATCCTGCTGTTTCCGGCGTCGCTGAGCCAGTGGTTCAGCACCAGCGATCCGGATTCCTGGTGGGGCCAGGCGCTGCGCGTCGTCAGCGACGCACTGCTGCCCGGCACACCGCTATACATTTTGTTGTTTACCCTGGCGATCGTGTTTTTCTGCTACTTCTACACGGCGCTGGTATTCAACCCGAAAGACGTGGCGGACAATCTCAAGAAATCCGGGGCTTACATCCCGGGTATCCGTCCCGGCGAGCAATCCGCTCGTTATATCGACACGGTGATGGGTCGTCTGACTCTGATCGGTTCGGTGTATATGACGCTGGTATGCCTGCTGCCTCTTGGTCTGCAGGGAGTGTGGAACGTGCCTTTCTATCTGGGCGGTACCTCACTGTTGATCGTGGTGGTGGTGGTTATGGACTTCTGGTCGCAGGTTAATTCGCACCTGATGTCCACCCAGTACGAGAAGTTGATGAAGAAGGCCAACCTGAAAGGGTATGGCGGCACCGGTCTGGTGCGATAACCGGCCCACGGGCTTGAAGGTAAAGTGAGGCGAGTGCGATGAAAGTTCAGGCTTCTGTTAAGAAGATCTGCCGCAACTGCAAGGTAATCCGTCGCAAGGGTCGGGTTATGGTGATTTGCAGTGCCGAGCCCCGGCATAAGCAGCGTCAGGGCTAATGGCCCGGGCGGGCAGAACTTCTTTCCTAGTGTTTGGTTGAAATTCAGTCGGTGTAACGCTAGACTCTTCCGCCTTTCGGCGCCAGAGGCTGGCACTACCGCGTTGTGAATCGGAGATATTCGGATGGCCCGTATTGCAGGCGTTAACATCCCGGACAACAAGCATTCGGTGATTTCACTCACCTATATTTTCGGGATTGGTCGCACCCGTGCTCGCGCTATTTGCGAGCAGACCGGCATTGAGCCGACCGTCAAGGTGCGCGACCTTTCCGGCGATCAGCTGGACGCGATCCGCGCCGAGGTCGCCAAGGTTTCCACGGAGGGCGATCTGCGCCGGGAAATCAATATGAATATCAAGCGGTTGATGGATCTGGGCTGCTATCGCGGCATCCGTCATCGTCGCGGGCTGCCGCTGCGCGGCCAGCGCACCAAAACCAATGCCCGGACCCGTAAGGGCCCGCGGAAACCGATCCGCAAGTAAGTCCTGAATTTGGATAAGCAACATGGCTAAAGCGAAAAGAGACAGTGGCGCACGTCGGAAGAAGGTAACGCGGACCGTTGCGGACGGTATCGCGCATGTACACGCTTCTTTCAACAACACCATCATCACCATCACCGACCGTCAGGGCAACGCGTTGTCCTGGGCGACGTCCGGTGGTGCCGGCTTCCGTGGTTCCCGCAAAAGCACGCCTTTCGCGGCCCAGGTGGCTGCTGAAAACGCGGGTAATGCCGCCAAGGATTACGGGTTGAAGAACCTGGAAGTCCGTGTGAAGGGTCCCGGTCCGGGCCGTGAGTCCTCTATTCGCGCGCTCAACGGCTGTGGCTACAAGATTACCCACATTCAGGACGTGACACCCATTCCGCATAATGGTTGTCGTCCGCCCAAGAAGCGCCGCGTGTAACGGGAGTTAGAGCAAGATGGCAAGATACATCGGTCCCAAGTGCAAGCTTTCCCGTCGTGAAGGCACTGATCTGTTCCTCAAGAGCGGCATCCGTCCGCTGGAATCCAAGTGCAAGGCGGAGCAGCCCCCCGGCCAGGCCGGCGGTGGCCGTCGCCCCAGCCGCCTGTCCGACTACGGCGTGCAGCTGCGCGAGAAACAGAAAGTGCGTCGCATGTACGGCGTTCTCGAAAAGCAATTCCGCGGCTACTACAAGAAGGCCGCGCGGTCCCGTGGCGCCACCGGCGAGGTGCTCCTGCAGCTTCTCGAAGGCCGCCTGGACAACGTGGTATACCGTCTGGGCTTCGGTGCGACCCGCTCCGAGGCTCGCCAGCTGGTGTCCCACCGCGCGATCCTGGTAAACGGTCGTAGCGTGAACATCGCCTCTTACCAGGTGAGCCCCGGTGACATCGTCACCGTGCGTGAGAAAGCCAAGAACCAGCTGCGCGTCAAGAACGCCATGGAACTGGCTCAGCAACGCGGCTTCCCGACCTGGGTTGAAGTGGACGAGAAGAAGTTCGAGGGCACGTTCAAGGCCCTGCCGGAGCGTATCGATTTGCCGGCCGAGATCAACGAAAACCTGATCGTCGAGCTGTACTCCAAGTAAGGACTGCCTGAGGGATCTCTATGACCGCCGTGAACGAATTTCTCACGCCCCGCTCGATCGCGGTCAACGCGATCAGCGAGACCCACGCCAAGGTCGTACTGGAGCCGCTGGAGCGTGGTTTCGGCCATACTCTGGGCACGGCGCTGCGCCGCATCCTGCTGTCCAGCATGCCTGGCTGCGCGATCACCGAAGTGGAGATCGACGGTGTACAGCACGAGTACTCCTCCATCGAAGGGGTTCAGGAAGATGTAATCAACATTCTTCTTAACCTCAAGGGCGTGGCCCTGAAGATGGAAGACCGCGAAGAAGCGACCCTGGAACTGATCAAGAAGGGCCCCGGCGATGTGACCGCCGACGATATCCAGCGTGATCACAGCGTTGAGGTCGTTAACCCGGAGCACCTGATCTGCACCATCACCGGCGACACCGAGTTGCGTGTGCGCCTGAAAGTGCAGAAGGGCCGTGGTTACGAAGCCGCGGACACCCGTCAGAGCGACGATGACGAGACCCGCGGCATTGGCCGTCTGCAGCTGGACGCCAGCTACAGCCCGGTGCGTCGCGTGGCCTATGTGGTGGAAGCCGCGCGGGTTGAACAGCGTACCGACCTGGACAAACTGGTGATCGATCTGGAAACCGACGGCACCATTGATCCGGAAGAGGCGATTCGCCGCGCCGCCACCATTCTGCAGCAGCAGATTGCGGTGTTCGTGGATCTCGAACAGGACGCCAAGCCCGAGCCCAAGCAGGAGCGCGAAGAGATCGACCCGATCCTGCTGCGCCCGGTGGACGACCTGGAGCTGACCGTTCGTTCCGCCAACTGCCTCAAGGCGGAGAACATTTATTACATCGGTGATCTGGTGCAGCGTACCGAGGTCGAGCTTCTCAAGACCCCGAACCTGGGTAAGAAGTCTCTCACCGAAATCAAGGACGTGCTGGCCTCCAAGGGCCTGTCGCTGGGCATGCGCCTGGAAAACTGGCCGCCGGTCAGTCTCCGGGACGATGACCGGCTTAACACCAAGTTGCGTTAATAGGAACAGAACCATGCGTCATCGCAAGAGCGGCAGAAAACTGAACCGGAACAGCTCACACCGTCAGGCCATGTTCCGCAACATGGCGGTGTCGCTGTTCGAACACGAAGCGATCAAGACCACCTTGCCGAAGGCCAAGGAGCTGCGTCGGGTGGCCGAGCCCCTGATCACCCTGGCCAAGGAAGACTCCGTGGCCAACCGTCGCCTGGCCTTCGACCGTACCCGGTCCAAGGAGATGGTCGGCAAGCTGTTCAACGAGCTTGGCCCGCGCTACAAGGCGCGTCCCGGTGGTTACCTGCGTATCCTGAAGATGGGCTTCCGGGCCGGCGATAACGCCCCCATGGCCTATGTGGAGCTGGTGGATCGCCCGGAAGGCGAGGCCGCCGACGCGGAGTAAGTTTTCCGCCAGGCACGACACAAGAAAACCGGGCTCAGGCCCGGTTTTTTTATGCCCCGCGTAAGGCGATTCGCGCGCCGCACCAGCGTGGTGCGCCGACTTTACCGGATTTTGCGATTCCCCGGCTTGTGCGACGGTGCCGTCATCCTCATCACTGTGTAGTGTTAACGTGAGCAACGCAGGGAGACACCATGAGCAACAGTCAGCCGTTTCTAACCGATGTGAAGACGTTACGCGAACGGGCCCGCCAGCATATCGAGCAGGGGGCCGTGACCGCGGGTTACAACGCCGACAGAGAAACCGTGCTCAAGCTCCTTAACGAAGCCCTGGCCACCGAGATCGTTTGCACGCTGCGCTATAAACGGCACTACTACATGGCCGACGGTCTCAACGCCAGCATCGCCGCGGACGAGTTCCTGGAACACGCTCAGCAGGAACAGCAGCACGCGGACTGGCTGGCGGAACGCATCGTGCAGCTCGGCGGCGCGCCTAATTTCTCCCCCGAAGGGCTGCAGAGCCGCTCCCACGCCGAATACGTCGAAGGCGAGACCTTGAAGGAAATGGTCAAGGAGGACCTGATCGCCGAGCGCATCGCCATCGACAGCTACCGGGAGATCGCCACCTACCTGGGCGACAAGGACCCGACCACCCGCCGCATCATGGAAGAGATCCTGGCGCAGGAAGAAGAGCACGCGGACGACATGGCGTCGATTCTGGAATCACTTTGAACCCTGACAGGCAAGGAGGACCCCGCTAGTGGCGACCCCCGAAAGAAGTACCCCGGAGCGCCAGCGCCGCCACGGGAAAACCGTGGCGGGCATCCAGGTGCGCACCAATAACGAGCTGGAAATGCACGCCGAGGACTCCAGACTGGTCCGGCTTTGGGAGAAGTTCAACGACGAACGCCTGGCCCACTCGATACCGGACAAAGCGGCCGGTTCGCCGGTCTACGGCGTCTACACCGAGTTCGACGACGGCGTCGCCGGCGATTACAGCGTGCTCGCCGGGGTCGAGGTGACGGATGAAGAGAAGGTGCCGGACGACTACACCACGGTGACCCTCGAAGCCGGCGACTATCTGGTCTTCCACGGGCGCGGCAGAATGCCGGACACCGTCATCGAAACCTGGGGTCAGGTGTGGCATTACTTCGAAAGCGAAGACGCGCCGGAGCGCGCTTTCGTCACCGATTATGAAGTCTACGAAGGCGAGGACGAAGTGACCATCCACGTGGGCGTCAAGTAGCTTAGCCGCGCACCTGACGGCCTCTGTAGATGACCGCTCTGGACGCGCCCGGGCGCGCCGGCGAATCGTTGTCGGAAGGCGCCGGTTTCGGGAGAGGCCGGCCCCGGTACATGCGCCGGGACGCCGGCTTCTCCGGCTCCGGGCCGGCCTCCGGGAGGCCCGCCTCCCGGGCAATATCATCAATCAGCCGGGCCAGTTCGCTGGACTGGCTGCGGGCCGCGAACCGCGCCAGTTCCTGGCGCAGTTGCGGGTCGGTCAAAGACAGGCGGGTGCCGAATTCGTCGCGGATCAGGCGGCGACACTGGTTTACCAGGGCGACCACGCGATAGTGCATCAACCAGTGCGTGTTGATTCCTTCGCTCATGATCTCGACTCCGTCACAATGGCCCTGAGAACCAAGCAGGTTTCGTGCCACAGAAGAACAGGCCCTTCACGGGTTTATGTTTGTCACCGAGGGTGTGAGAGCTATGATTCGCTTGCAGGAGCGTGTCCAGGTGCGCCGACCCACGGCGGATTGTTATCGCTATATGCTGGATATGGCCGCGTCGGAACAATGGAATCCGGCGGTCACGGGGGCCCGCAAGAGCACCCCGGGGGCGGTCAGTCCGGAAAGCCGTTTCGAAGTCGATTACCGCTTCGCAGGCCGCCGGCGGTCGTTCGGCTATGAGCTTATCGATGCGGAACCGGGGCACAGCCTGAGCCTGCGAGGCGAGGGGCCCGACGCCAGCGCCCGGGAGCACATCGAATTCCGGCGCGGTGACGACGATACCTTCACGGAAATCCTCTACACCCTTGATCTGGACATGGGCGGCCTCGCCGAACGGCTGCAGGCCATCATCAAGCCCTGGCTGGCGTCCATGGGGCACCGCGCCATGGAAGACCTGCGCCGGGCCCTGGAGCCGTCCCGGATTGAAGAGCCCGGTGTCTGGCAGTGGTTGCGCTATCGCGCCCTGTTGCCCGCCGCCCTGGAATTCTCCCGGCTTGGGTACCAGTCGATGCCGGACCGCGGCCTCAGTGATTTCATAGACGGCCATATCATCGTGATCACCGGCGCCACGGGCGGGCTGGGGCTGGCCGCCGCCAAGGAACTCAGCCGTCTGGGCGCCACCCTGATTCTGGTGGGCCGCGGCCGGGAGCGCCTGGACCAGGCGGAGAGGGCGGTGCGCGCCTTCAGTGGTTGCGGCGTGGAGGCCCTGCACACCGTGGAGGCGGATCTGTCCCGGCTTGAGGACGTGCGCCTGGCCGCCAGACGCATTAAAGCACTGACACCGGAAGTGCACGGGTTGATCAATAACGCGGGTGCCATGTTCAGTGACCGCGATCTGACCATCGAGGGGAACGAGCGCACCCTGGCGGTGAACCTGCTGGCCCCGTACCTGCTTACCGAAAAACTGCTGCCTGCCCTGGAGCGGGGCCGGGGGCGAGTGATCAATGTGGCCAGCGGCGGCCTCTACCTGCAGGCGCTGCACCTGGATGACATGGAGTTCGAAAACGAACGCTTTGACGGCGCCAAGGCCTATGCCCGCGCCAAACGGGCCCTGGTCGCGCAAACCGAGCACTGGGCGGAGCAGCACACCGATATCCGCTTCAACAGCATGCACCCCGGCTGGGCGGATACGCCCGGCGTGGCCGCGTCACTGCCGGCGTTCCACAAGCGGGTGGGGCCCTGGCTCCGGTCGCCGCGCCAGGGCGCGGACACCATGGTGTGGCTGGCCAGCAGCCCGGCGGTGGCCGAGATCAGCGGTCGCTTCTGGTTCGATCGCCGCCCCCGGCCCACGGCGGTGCTGCCCGGCACCCGGGTCACCGAAACGCAGCGCCAGCAACTGGCCCGCTGGCTGGCGTCACGTTGCCGGCCCGGCCACGGCGGCCCGCTGTAACGCCGGGCCGGTCTTACGCCGAGGGCTTCAGCATCGGTTTCAGGAAATGGCCGGTGTGGCTGCCCTTGGCTTTGGCCACTTTCTCGGGCGTGCCCTGGGCGATCACGCGGCCGCCGCCGTCGCCGCCCTCGGGCCCCAGATCCACGATCCAGTCCGCGGTTTTGATCACATCCAGGTTGTGCTCGATCACCACGATGGTGTTGCCGTGGTCGCGCAGCCGGTTAAGCACGTCCAGGAGCATCTGGATATCCTGGAAGTGCAGGCCGGTGGTGGGCTCGTCGAGGATGTACAGGGTGCGGCCGGTATCGCGGCGGGACAGCTCGCGGGCCAGCTTGACGCGCTGGGCCTCGCCGCCGGACAGGGTGGTGGCCGCCTGCCCCAGTTTCACATAGCTCAGCCCCACGTCGAGCAGGGTCTGCAGCCGGCGCTGCAGGGCCGGTACCGCATCGAAGAAGTCGCGGGCCTCCTCGATGGTCATTTCCAGCACTTCGTAGATGTTCTTGCCCTTATAGGTGACCTCCAGGGTCTCCCGGTTGTAGCGGCGCCCTTCGCACACCTCGCAGGGCACATAGATGTCCGGCAGGAAGTGCATCTCCACCTTGATCACGCCGTCGCCCT
>CAZKWA010000101.1:0-11063 GCA_964556345.1 uncultured Alcanivorax sp. | reverse complement strand
ATCCTGCCGGCCGGCTTTGCCGGCCTTTCGCTTGCAAGGCAAGCTCCCACAACACTAGTCCACCGACAGCGCGTCGAGCAACAACAGGCTGTTGGTTTTCACGGCGGTGGTGATCGCCAGGCGCGGGTTGATGATCTCGAACTTGGGATTGTGGTTGAGCGGCGGCAGCTCGCCGCTCGCCATATAGTTCTTGACCACGTCCGGCGCGCCGCCGCCCACTTCCATGAACAGGGTCTGGGTGTCTTCGATGCCGGCCACCAGCATGGGGAAATCCTCGGACCCCATCACCGGCGGAAAGCCGGGCATCAGTATCTCCTTGCCAAAGGCGCCCGCCAGAGTTTGCTGGGCCTGCTTGGCCAGTGCCTCGTCGTTGTAGACCGGCTCGGAGTACCCCTTGAGGGTGTATTCGGGCATCTTGTCGTCGGCAACGCCGGCGGCCCGGGCAATGCCGTTGGTTTCCCGTTTGATCGCTTCGATCATCTGCTCGCGCACCGGTTTTTCGTACCAGCGCAGGTTGAGCTTGAGGGTGCCGCTTTCCGGGATCACGTTGTTGGCTTCGCCGATCTGGCTGGCGCCCACGGTGAGCACCGCCGGCTTCTGCGGGTCCACGTTGCGGCTGATGATGGTCTGGTAGGCCATCACCGAACGCGCGCCCATCACCACCGGGTCGATGGTGTTCTGCGGGGAGGAGCCGTGGCCGCCGATGCCGTGCAGCGTGACATCAAGCTGGTCACTGCCGGCCATGCGCCGCCCGGCACGCACCGCCACGGTGCCGGCGGGCCACACCGGGAACACATGGGCGCTGATCAGCAGCTCCGGCTTGGGCACCCGCTCGTAGAGGCCGTCGTCGACCATGGCCTGGGCGCCCTGGATCAGCTCTTCCGCCGGCTGGGCGATCAGCACCAGGGTGCCGGCCCAGGCATCGCGGGTCTCGCGCATCACCTCGGCGATACCCAACAGCCAGCTGACGTGCGCGTCGTGGCCGCAGGCGTGGGCGACGTGGGTTTTGCTGCCGTCGTCCAGGGTCACCTGTTTGCGGCTGGCGTAGTCCAGGCCGGTTTCCTCTTTCACCGGCAGGCCGTCCATGTCACTGCGGAACATCACCACCGGGCCGTCACCGTTCTTTAACACCGCCGCCACGCCGGTGCCGCCGATGCCGGTGTGCACCTGGTAACCCAGTTTCTTGAGGCGTTTGCTCACCAGTTTGGCGGTCTCGGTTTCCTGGAAACCCAGTTCCGGGTTGGCGTGCAGGTGCTTGAAGGTGGCTTCCAGACGGTCGCCCTGGGCTTCAGCCAGCTCGGACACCTGCCTGACCATGTCGGTGGCGGCCTGGGCGCCGGCGCAAACCAGCAGCAACGCGGCCGCCAACGGCGCCCGCAGTGACAATGAAACAGACATAGACTCTCCCGGATACGAGGGGCTCGAACAGCCCTTTTATTGGAATGTTATTTCACTAAATAAAGTAGCGGGTCCGGCCGGCGATGCCAAGTGGCGAGACGCCAAAGCGCCACCTGAATCAAACGCCGTGGCGGTGGCGCGTGCTGGCCAGTGCCCGTCGATAGCCCAGCCAGGCCATGCCGCCGGCCAGAGCATTGCCCAGCGCCGCGCCCACCGCCAGGCCGGTGAGGCCGCCCAGCCAGGCGCCCAGGGAGAGCAGCGGCAGGTAGCAGGCGAACAGGCGCAGGAAGGAAATGGTCATGGCGCGCACCGGCCAGCCCAGGGCATTGCTGGCGGACACCACCAGCATGCACACCCCCAGCAGGCCGTAGCTGGGCGGCAGGAAACGGATCAGCACGGTCAGATGTTCACGCACCGCGCCGTCTTGCACCAGCAGCCCGGCCAGGGGCGCGGCCAGCACCGCCAGCACCAGGCCCAGACCCAGTTGCCAGAACACCACCATGCGCGCGGCGGTGGCCATCACCCGCTCCACTTCCTGCCAGCGGCCACCACCGTAGCAGCGCCCCAGCCAGGGCGGCAGGGCCATGGTCATGCCCAGCACCAGGACAATGGAAAAGCTCTCCAGGCGGCTGGTCAGCCCCCAGGCGGCCACCGCCGCTTCGCCCAGCCGCGCCACCAGGCCGGTGGCGAGCATGGCGGCCAGCGGCGGCATCAGCTGGCTGACCATGGCCGGCCCGGCAATGCCGGCGAACGGGCCGGCGGACTCACGCACTTCGCGAAGCACGTCGTCGCGCTCCAGCCAGCCGCGCCCGCGCAACGCCAGGGCGGTGATCAGACCACCGCTGGAGAACGCCGCAAGGGACGCCCAGGCGGCGCCTTCCAGGCCCAGCGCCGGCACCGGCCCCAGGCCGAAGATCAGAATCGGGTCGAGCACCAGGTTCACCAGGCTGGTGACCATCATCATGGTGCCGGGGAAGCGGGTATTGCCGTGGGCCCGGAACAGGCTGTAGCCGAAATAGGCCATCGCCCCCACCCAGGAGGCGCACAGCTGCACCGTCCAGAACGGCCGGATCACCTCGCGCAGCGGCGCGCTGGCGCCGAGCAGCGCGAACGCCGGGTCCTGCACCGTCCATAGCAACAGCGCCAGCGCCGCCATCACCGCGCCGCCACCGGTGAGCACCAGCACCCCGAGGCGCCCGGCCCGTTCTTCCTGGCCGGCGCCGATGGCGCGGGAAATCAGCGCCGCGATGGCGATGCCCATGCCCACCTGGACACCGATGGTGAGAAACACCAACGGAAAGGTGAACGACTGGGCGGCCAGCGGCTCGGTGCCCAGGCGCGCCACGAAGACACTGTCCACCAGGTTGAAGCCCAGCAGGGACAGCACCCCGAGGGTCATGGGCCAGGTTTGCTGCCAGATTTGCCGCGCCAGCGGCGGTTGCTCAGTCACGGTTACTCGGCCTTGTCCTGTACGTCACCGGGGGAGCGGCCCTTGGCCCGCTCGTAGGTGACGATGGCGGCACCGATGCTGCCCAGCAACATGCCGGCGGAGCCGATAATGAACAGCCAGACACCGGCGGGTTTCAGTGACTCCCACAGGAAGAACACACTGCCGACCACGAAGGCGGTATTGCCGAGCAGCCCCATGGCCAGATGAAACCACTGGTACTGGTGCACGAACGCACGGGTGAGCCCAGGTGGAGTGGGCACGTTGGCGAACGCTTTGCGCTTTGCTCATGCTGTTGTTCCTCGTTACCAAGGGACGGCGGAACGGGAGACTAACACAACGCCGCTACGGCCCGGTTGCCCGCCGCTATAAGGGCCGCAGCCGGGCCGCCAGCGCGCCACCGCCATCACGGCCACGCTCCACCAACTCGAGAAATTCGTCGCCCAGGCGGCGGCTTTCGTCGATGGCCCGGTGCCAGTACCGCTCGCGGCCGTCGTCGTTGCCGGCGTAGGTTTTGAAATCGGTGCGGTCGGGCAGCTTGCCGTGGGGCAGACGCGCCAGGTAATCGGCGGACGGCGCCACCAGCAGGGTACGCGTCAGCCGCCCGGCGTTGCCGTTACGCCAGCGCAGCGGCTTGTCGAACCAGCCGGGGATCACCCGGTTGGTGAAGTGCGGGTAGAGCACCAGGTCGTCGGTACGATAGGGCAGGTCCAAGTGGTAGTCGAGCAGGCCGCCGTCCCGGTAGACGCCGGCCGGCCCGCCGGGCAGATCGCGCACCCCTTCCAGCACCATGGGGATGGCGGCGCTGGCGAGCAGGGCGGCGCGCAGATTATCGTCGGTGAGCCCGATATGGTGGGTGGCGAAATCCTTCAGGTCCGACAGCGGCAGTGCCGTGTCGCCGGGGTACACCAGGCCGCGCTCCATGAAGGCACCCAAGGCCCGGCGGCTGAGCAGGTTGCCGCCGATCACCCCGGCCAGCCCCAGCCCGAGACCCAGGCGGCCCTCGCCGCTGATCAGCCGGCGGCTGCGAATCACCACCACCACCAGCCGGTAGTCCGGGTTGTCGAGCACCGCCCGGTCGCTGTCGCCGAGCAGCTCGTCGAGCATCAGCGCGCAGCGGCGGGTCACCTCACGAGGCGTGATGCCTTTGGGAAAACGCTGGGCGCTGTACAGCGTCGCCAGCCGCCGCAACCGGGCGGCGGCGTCCTCGCCGTCGGCGGCGCCGGCCACGGCGGCGAAACGCCAACTGCCGATGGAGGCGCCGATCAGCGTGCGCGGGCGCGGCGCTTCGGGCAGGAAGCGCCCGAATACCGCCTGGTCCAGGCCGCTGATGCCGACGGCCTTGGGGCCGCCGGCGGCGCCGGGCACCACACTGATGTGTTCGGCGCGCAGGCCCTGTTCAAGCAGATGTTCCCGGGCCTGGGCCCCGGCGCGCAAAACCAGAGCCGGTTCGCGGGTGTGAATGGCAGGCAAGAGAATCCCCCGGAGTTCGTGACCGGGGGAATGCTAACCGCTGGGACAGGAAACAAAAAGTCGCGGTGACCGGGATCAGCGGCGCTCGTGGGGATGGCAGTAGATCACCAGTTCGCCGTCGGCGGCGCCCACGCTGGTGGGCACGTTGAGCGGGTCATTGACCGCCAGGATCACGTCATAGGCGCGGCCACCGCTCAGTGAGCAATCCACCCGGTCGATCTCTTCTTCCGGATCGGTGCCGTTCTCCACCACCACCAGATTCAGGCTGCCGGCGTCCGTGGATTGATAATCGGTGGCCTCGCCGATGGTCAGGTCGGTGGCGAAATAGACGCCGTCGCCGGAATCGTTGTAGCGCAGATCCAGGGAAAACGTATTGAGGATGTTGGAATTGATGGTGTTGATCACCCGGAAGCGGGCGGTACCGGTTTCCACGTCACTTTGATCCTGCTGGAACAAACCCACGTCGATGGAACCGGTGGTGGTGTCGCCGTAGGACACCGCGGTGTAGCTGGTGTCGTTGGCCAGGCGCGCCCGGTCGCTGAACAGACTGGCGCCGTTCTGATTGACGCCGCGAAGCTGCACGCTGTGGTCTTCGTTGTCGTTGCTGTCCTCGATGCGGACATTCAGTTCCGGCGCTTCGTCGTCGCGGGAATAGCCCACATTGTCGACGCTGTCCGACTCGTCCCCTTCCACGGTGAAATCGACGGTCAGATTGCTCTGGTCCGCGGCGCCCTGGCTGGTGATCTGGTTGTAGTAGTAGACCGAGCTTTCCGAGCGCAGCGAGTCGAAAAAGCCGTCTTCGTCATCGCAACTGGAAGCCAGCGCGGCGGCCACCACCACCGGCACGAAGAATCCCACGTTCATGTTGTTTTCTCCTGGTTCGTTCCTTGAAACATGGACCCGATCAGCCGGGCCCCGGTTCCACATTGAATTCCTGAATGAAGATCTGCCAGAAAGCGATAAACAGGCCCGCCAGCAAGGGTCCCAGAGCAAAACCGGTGATACCGAACAGCGCCAGGCCCCCCAGGGTGGAAAACAACACCAGGTAGTCCGGAAGCTTGGTGTCGCGGCCAACCAGAATCGGCCGCAGGACGTTATCCACCAAACCGATCACGATGGCGCCGAAGGCGGTGAGAATCACCGCGTCGACGATTTCGCCCACCGCGTATAAATACAACGCCACCGGGATCCAGATCAAGCTGGCGCCCACCGCCGGGATCAGCGACAGCAACGCCATCACCACGGCCCACAGCACCGCCGCCGGAATACCCAGAAACCAGAAGATCAAGCCGCCCAGGAACCCCTGCACGGCGGCCACCACCAGGTTGCCCTTGATGGTGGCGCGGGTGATTTCGGCGAACTTATTGAACAGCATGCGTTCGCGGTCGTCGCCCAGGGGCAGGGCGCGAATCAGCATCTGGATCAGCTTGGAGCCGTCGCGGAGCAGGAAGAAGGTCAGATAGAGCATCAGACCCAGATCAATAAAGAAGCGGAAGGTGTTCTGCCCCACCGCCAGGGCCCGCTTGCCAAGGAACTGGCCGGCGCTTTTCAGGCCCGCCATCACCTGATCACCGAGGTTGGAGAAATCCACGCCGAACCGTTCCAGCCAGTGGTACGCCAGCGGGAAGGCCTCCCGGAAGGTGGCGATGTAATCACGGGGATCGAGCTGGCCTTCCTGGAGCTTCTGGTAGACGGACAGCCCCTCGCTAATGAACGACGCGGCCACCGCCAGCACCGGAATCACCACCATCACCGTGCACACCAGCAGCGTCACCAGTGCCACCAGGGTAGGGCGGCCGGGCCACTTGGCCAGCAGCCGCTGCTGCATCGGATAGAAGATCACGGCCACCGCGCAGGCCCAGAAAATGGGGGCGTAGAAAGGCTGGAGCAGCACGAAAAAGCCCAGCGTGACCAATACCAGCAGCGCCAGAAAGGAATTCTGCTGTAACGGGGGGCGATGCATCTGTGACTCCTGTCAGCCGGCGGGCACCAGGGTGGAGACCAGGTAGCCGGTATAGCCCAAGTAAATGGCCAGCAAAATGGCGCCCTCGACGCGATTAATGCGCCCCGTGCCGACCCCGCGAAAGCCGTAGCCCATCACGAACAGCGCCACGGTAAGCACCGTCATCACCACCCAGTCCCGGTAGAAGACGGCGGGCTCCGCCGGCACCGGCGTGATCGCACCGGCGATGCCCACCACCGCCAGGGTGTTGAACAGGTTCGAGCCTAGCACATTGCCCAGCGCCAGATCGTGCTCGTTCTTGCGCACCGCCGCCAGGGCGGACGCCAGCTCCGGCAGCGAGGTGCCCACCGCCACCACCGTCAGCCCGATGATCAGATCACTGACACCGAGGCCTTCGGCGATGCTCACCGCGCCCCACACCAGCAGGCGGGAACTGGCCACCAGCAGGACCAGCCCGAACAGCAGCCAGAAGATCGCGCGCCCCAGCGGCATGGGGGCCTCGGCGGCGGCCTCCATATCGCCGACCATGGGATCGCCTTTGCCGGTCATGCCCAGGTAGATGGACCAGCCCATCAGCAGGAAGAACACCGCCAGCAGCACCATGGCGTCGGCGTGGCTGATCTCGCCGTCGTAGAGCTGGTAGCCGGCCAGAAGCATGATCACCGCCAGCACCGGCAGCTCCCGACGCAATACCGCGGAGTGCACGGCGATCGGGCTGAGCAAGGCGACCACGCCGAGAATCAGGGCGATATTGGTGATGTTGGAACCGTAAGCGTTACCCAGGGCGAGGCCCGGGTTGCCGTCCAGGGAAGCCAGCGCGGAGACCACCATCTCCGGGGCGGAGGTGCCGAAGCCGATCACCAGCATGCCGATCAGCAAGGTGGGCATGCCCGCGTGTTTGGCGGTGGCGGAGGCGCCATCCACGAAACGGTCGGCGCTCCATACCAGAACAATCAGACCGGCGATTACCGCCCCCAGAGCTAGCCACATAATCAGACACCTTCATTACTGAAAAATGGATGTTGAGCCGCCGGCCATTCAGGGCCGGCGGTAAAGACTGGCGCGCACGTCGCCGCCGTCCTTTTCGCGCAACCGCTCCCAGGACGCGGGCACCGCCGGCGCCTCGTCGTGGCGGCGCGACTCCACGTAAATCCTCGCCTCGGGCTTGAGCAGCCCGAGCGCGTCCAGGGCCTGGCAGGCGGGGGCCGCCAGCCCCAGATCATAGGGTGGATCGATAAACACCAGGTCAAAACGATCCGTGCAGCGGTCCAGCCACTTGAGCGCATCGGCGCACTGAACGCGCACCCGGTCACCGAACAGCGGCGTCAACTGCCGGGTGAGATCCGCGCAGCGGTCGCGCTTTTTCTCCACCAGCAGGGCGTGCGCCGCGCCCCGGCTCAGCGCCTCCGCGCCCAGGGCGCCGGAACCGGCGAACAGGTCCAGCACCCGGGCGCCGGGCAGGTCCGCCTGCAGCCAGTTGAACAGGGTTTCGCGCATGCGATCCGAGGAGGGCCGCAGGTCCCCGCGCTGGTCGACGAAGTGCAGCCGGTGGCCGCGCCGCTCGCCACCGATGATGCGTACCTGCCCCTTGCTGGTTTTGCCTCTTGCCTTCATTGACCGTCCGATGATTGGGGTGCCGCCGGCGCCCGTGGGCCGATGCTGACTATCGCCAGCCGATCGGCGTCCAGCGCGCGCTGGAAGGCCTCGCGAATCTCCTTCGCGGTCACCGCTTCCACTTGCCGGTTGAAACGCTGCAGGTAGTCGAGCGGCAAATCATAGAAGCCGATGGCGCCGAGCTGGCCGATGATATCGCTGTTGTCGGCGGTTTCCAGTGCCCGGCTGCCAAGAATGTTCGCCTTGGCGGCGGCCAGCTGCGCCTCGCTGGGCCCGTTCTCGATGAAATCGCGCACGATCCCCATGGACAGATCCAGCGCCTGGTCGGCGTTATCGTTGGCGGTTTGCAGTTGCAGGATGAAAGGCCCGCCGGCGGCCATCGGCTTGAAGTAGCTGGAGATGCCGTACACGAAGCCTTTTTCCTCGCGCACTGTCTGCGTCAGCAGGGAGGCGAAGCCACCGCCGCCGAGAATGTAGTTACCCACATACAGCGGCACATGATCCGGATTGCCGCGCCAGGTGGCCTGGTTGCCGATCAGGATGTGGGTCTGATTGGACGGAAAATCGACGTGCTCGGTGACGCGCGCTTTCAGGCGCTCCGCCCGGGGCAGCGCCGGCGCCGCGTCGCCGCGCGGCAGCGCGGTGCTGAGCCGGGCGGCGATGGTTTCGGCCTGCTCGCGGCTGACATCACCGACCAGCGCGATCACCGCGTTGCCGGCGGCGTAATAGCGCTGGTAGAAGGCGTTCAGGTCCGACCGCTCGATGTTCGGCAGGCTCTCCAGCGTGCCGGACTGCGGGTGGCCGTAGGGGTGGTCGCCGAACAGGGTGCGCTGGAACGCCTTGTTGACCTGCGGGCCCGGCACTTGCTGCTCCATCTTCAGGCCTTGCAGGGCGCTGGTGCGGACCCGGTCGAGGGCGTCTTCGGGGAAGGTGGGCGCGCCGATCACCCGTGCCAGCAGGTCCACGGCATCGTCGCGCCAGCGGGGCCGCGACAGGGTGCGCAGGCTGATCACGCCCATGTCCTGGTAGCTGCCGGTGGAGAAACGCGCGCCGCGATCCTCGAACCCGCGCGCGATCTCGTCCACGCTCAGGCCCTCGGCGCCCTCGCCCAGCAAGGCGCTGGTCAGCGCGGCCACGCCGGGCAGATCGCCGTCACGGGCGCTGCCGGCGTCCATCACCAGGCGCACGTCGAGCATTGGCAGCGCCGGCGAGGGCACGAACAGCACCTTGGCGCCTTGCTCGGTGCGCCAGGATTGAATCTCCAGTTCCGGCGCCGCCGGCGCCGCCTGGCGGACCTCTTCGGCGGTGGTGGGGAAGCCGGCGCAGCCGGCCAGCAGTACGGCCGCCACCAGGGCGGACAACACTTTCATTGGATGCATTATTCTTCGCCCTCCGGAATCACATGGGCCACGGCGCTGCGTTCCGCCACCAGCCACTCTTGCGCCGCCTGTTGAACCTGCTCGGGGGTCACCGCTTCCAGGTTGTCATCGAATTGCCGGGCCAGCCGCCAGTCCAGGCCCAGCACCGACAGGGTGCCCAACTCCATGGCCTGGCCCATCACCGAATCACGCTGATAGATCTGCTCCGCCAGCACGCCGGCGCGCACCCGGTCCATCTCCGCGGCGCTGGGCGGCTGCTCGGCGATCTTTTCGATTTCGGCTTTGATCGCCGCCTCCAGCTCGTCGAGCGTTACCGCCGGGTTGGGCGTGGCGGTGATCGTGAAGGTGCCGTTGCCGCGCTGCAAGCCGTCATAGCCGGCGCCGACCCCGGCGGCCAGGCGCTGGCCGCGCACCAGGTTGCTTTCCATGCGGGCGCTGATGCCGCCGTCCAGTACGCCGCCCAGCATGGTCAGGGCGTAGAACGCTTGCTGGTGGTCGGCGGTGGTGAGCGACGGGACGTTGTAGGTCATGTAGAGCGCCGGCACCCGCACCGGCAGGCGCAGGGTCATGCGCCGCTCGCCGGCGGGCGGATTAAGCGTGGTCTCGGGGCGCGGCGGGGTGTCGCCCTCGGGCAGATCGGCGAAGAATTTTTCCACCAGCGGCCGCGCCTGCTCCAGGGTCACGTCGCCGGCGATCACCAGAGTGGCGTTACCGGGCACGTAGAAGCGCTGGTACCAGCCGCGCGCCTGCTCCGGCCGCAGCTGGGCGAGCTGGTCCCGCCAGCCGATGATCGGATGGGCGTAACCGGTGCCGGGGCGCGCCACCGCCTGGAACTTCTCCCAGGCCAGCGCCGTGGGTTTGTCGTCGGTGCGCTGGCGACGCTCTTCCATCACCACCTGCAGCTCGCGGCGGAAGGCGTCGTCGTCGATCTTCAGGTTCTTCAGGCGCTCCGCCTCCAGTTCCAGGGCCAGCGGCAGCCGCGACGCCTCGTACTGCTGGAAATAGGCGGTGAAATCATAGCTGGTAAAGGCGTTGTCGTTGCCGCCGAAGCGCGCCACGGTCCGCGAAAACTCGCCGGGCGCCAGGTGCTTGCTGCCTTTGAACATCATGTGCTCGAGCACATGGGCCAGGCCGGTTTCATAGGGCGCTTCATCGATGCTGCCCGCCTTGAACCAGACCATGACGGTGATGACCGGCGCCCGGTGGTCCTCCCGCACCAGCACGTTCAGGCCGTTATCCAGCTGGAATTCGTGGGTCGGCAATTCGGCGCGGGCGGTGAGCGTGATCAGGCTCAACCCCAGGGCGATCAACAGTGGTTTCATCCGCATTCCTCTAAGCTGTTTATGGCGAGCGGCAACGACAATGGTAGGATAGCCGCGCGCCCGTGATGAGCGGGCAAGGCATTTCCGGGCTCCCACCCTAACCCATCAGGGCACGCAGGTGGCTCCCAATCCGATGGATACGACTGACCATGAACGATGAAGTTTCCCGCGACGAGGATCGCGACCCGGCCGACGACAGCGCCCGCGACACCCGGGACGGCGAGCAGAAGGCCGGCCTGTTCTCGCGCATGTTCGGCAAGCAGCCGCAACCGTCCGACCACGAGTCCGGAACCGACGGGCCGGCGCCGGCGGCGCCCGAGAGCCCGCCCGACGAACCGGTAGCGCCACCCGCCACGCCCTCCGACGAGTCCGAAGGTGGCTTCTGGACGCGCATGAAGCAGGGCATGAGCAAGACCAGCAAGAACCTGGGCAAGGGCCTGGCGGACCTGCTGGTGGGCGCCAAGGAG
>CAZKWA010000100.1:0-11200 GCA_964556345.1 uncultured Alcanivorax sp. | reverse complement strand
CATGATGGTGGTGTCACCGGACGTGGGCGGCGTAGTGCGTGCCCGGGCGCTGGCCAAGCAGCTCAACGACGCCGATCTCGCCATCATCGACAAGCGCCGGCCCAAGGCCAACGAATCCCAGGTGATGCACATCATCGGTGAGGTGGAAGGCCGCACCTGTGTGCTGGTGGACGACATCGTCGACACCG
The DNA here is from genome assembly GCA_964556345.1 of uncultured Alcanivorax sp. Lineage (GTDB taxonomy): Bacteria > Pseudomonadota > Gammaproteobacteria > Pseudomonadales > Alcanivoracaceae > Alloalcanivorax. Next base: position 11,012 of record CAZKWA010000100.1, on the reverse strand, counting down.
CCGGCACCCTCTGCAAAGCCGCCCAGGCCCTGAAGGATCATGGCGCCGCGAAAGTGATCGCCTACTGCACCCACCCGGTGCTGTCCGGCCCGGCGATCGACAACATCAGCAACAGCGCCATGGACCAGCTGGTGGTCACCGACACCATCCCGCTGTCCGAACAGGGCCGCCAGTGCGACAAGATCCGCGTGCTGCGCCTGGCGCCGATGCTGGCGGAAACCGTCCGCCGGGTGAACAACGAAGAGTCGTTGTCCGCCATGTTCGATCGCCTCGAGCTGGTATAACGCCAGACACTGGACGCCAGACGCCAAAGCCCGCTGACGCGGGCTTTTTGTTTTTAAGCGTCCGGCACCGAGCGTCTGGCATCCGGCGCCTGTTTCCGGCATAATCCGCCCCCTCCCCGTTCCGGGGACGCCCCGTATCGGGGCTTATAGCAACCTTTTCGGCGCGCCTGGTCGCGGGGTGCCGGAGAGCATTATGGAGAAGGACCATGTCCAACGAATTCGAATTGACCGCTGAAAGCCGCAGCGACACGGGGAAAGGTGCGAGCCGCCGCCTGCGTCGTCTGCACGGTCGCGTACCGGCCATTATCTATGGCGGCCACGCCGACCCCGTGATGGTGTCACTGGAAACCCGTGAGCTGAAAAAAGCGCTGGAAACCGAGGCGTTCTACAGCCACATCCTGACGCTCAAGCTGGATGGCAAGAAGCAGCAGGCGGTTCTGCGCGATCTGCAGCGCGACCCGGCCCGCGGCTTCCCGATCCACGCCGACTTCATGCGTGTGGAAGCCGGCCATGAAATCACCATGACCGTGCCGCTGCACTACACCAACGAAGAAGCCTGCATCGGTGTGAAGAAGCAGGGTGGCGAAATCCACCGCAACATTTCCGAAGTGGAAATCAGCTGTCTGCCCAAGCATCTGCCGGAATACATCGAGGTGGACTTGGCCGCCGTGGAGCTGGATCAGGTGCTGCACCTGTCCGACATCAAGCTGCCCGCCGGCGTGACCCTGACCGAGCTGGCCTACGGTGAAGACCACGACCAGCCCATCGTCGCCGTGCACAAGCCCAAGGTTCGTGCCAGCGATGACGACGAGGGCGAGGAAGGCCAGGACGCCGCCGAAGAAGGCGGTGCCGAGAAGCCGTCCGAAGACTGAGTGCGATTGTGGCGGAACCGGTACGACTGATCGTGGGCCTGGGCAATCCGGGCCCCGAATACGACGCCACCCGCCATAACGCCGGTGTCTGGTATGTGGATGCCCTGGCCCGTGCCCAGGGCATCTTCCTCAATGAGGACAAGAAATACTTCGGTGCCACCGGCACCTTCACCTTCGAAGGCGAAACCATCCGCCTGCTGGTGCCCACCACTTATATGAATCGCAGCGGCCAATCCACCTCGGCGCTGGCGAACTTCTTCAAGATTCCCGTGACGCAAATGCTCGTGGCCCATGATGAACTGGACCTGCCGCCCGGCGTGGCCCGCTTCAAGCAAGGCGGCGGTCACGGCGGCCACAACGGCCTGCGCGACATCGTCGCCCGCCACGGCAACAGCAAGGACTTCTACCGTCTGCGTGTCGGCATCGGCCACCCGGGCAGCGCCCAGCTGGTCACCCCCCACGTGCTCAGTAAACCGTCCGCCACCGACCGCGATCTGATCGAACGCGCCATCGACGAGGCGGTGCGCTTCACACCGGACATGCTGCGCGGCGAATTCAGCCACGCCATGAACGGCCTCAACGGCTTCCGGGCCTGAGCCAAGGCAGGAGCGGGTTCACCGATCCTCGGCGTAGCGCGCCAGCACCCATTGTCCCGCCGGCCGGGTGCGCAGGTCGTCTAATTGCTTTTGCAGCGCGGCGGACAGCGAACCGCTTTCAAACATGTCCCAGGCCGTGCCCGGCGGGCTGACCAGCGGCGCCAGCAGGCTGGCGGCGGCGATGTCGGCCAGGGTCAGGGTATCGCCCACCAGGTAATGTCCGCCGCCCCGTTTCAGGGCTTGTTCGACCAGCGCCAGACCCTCCTCCACTCTCTGCCCGGAGCGCGCCACCGCTTTCGGTTCAATGCGATAGAGCCGCCGTATGCTTTCCCGGGTGAAGGTCGCCCAGGCGTTCTTCAGGGGGCGCGGCAGCCGGTGAGGGCCAAGCATGACGTCCATCACCTCCGGCCGGTCGATCACCTGACCGTACAGCCAGCGCCGCACATGCACCGCGACCCGGTCGAGCTGCTGTTCGAGCTCGATCACGCGGGCACGGGATTCGGCGTCCTTGGGAATCAGTGACCGGTGCGGATAGTGCTTTTCCAGGTAGTAGGCGATCTTGGTGGAGTCCCCCACCACGCGCTGGTCGTCGCGCAACACCGGCAGGGTGTTAATGCGCGCCATCCACTGGGTGCGCAGCCGGTGCGGCCCCGGCAGGAGGTTACGGGTGCGGAACTCAAGCCCTTTGTGGTCGAGTTGCCAGCGGGATTTCTCGCAGTAATGGGAAATCGGAAACTGATAGAGGATGCGTTCGGTCATGGTGTCCTTCCCTCCTTGACCGGCCAGTCTAGCGGTGCCCCGGCGCGCGCTGAGCGGCGCCAGCGCCCCCCGCGTGCGGCTCCCTGGCAACCCGTGGCGCGCCGCCTGTCGCATTTTGGCCCGCGCTTGAGTAGCATTGCGCCCTCGAAAACGGAGGTGCAGTTATGGGTATTCAGTGCGGTATCGTGGGCCTGCCCAATGTGGGCAAATCCACCCTTTTCAACGCCTTGACCAAGGCCGGCATCGACGCCGAGAACTTCCCGTTCTGCACCATCGAGCCGAACACCGGCGTGGTCCCGGTGCCGGACCCGCGTCTGGACAAGCTAGCCGCCATCGCCAAGCCGGAGAAAGTGATCCCGGCGACCATGGAATTCGTGGACATCGCCGGCCTGGTGGCCGGGGCGTCCAAGGGCGAGGGACTCGGCAACCAGTTCCTCGCCAATATCCGCGACACCGACGCCATCGCCCATGTGGTGCGCTGCTTTGATGATGAGAATGTCATCCATGTGGCCGGCAAGGTATCACCGCTGGATGACATTTCGGTGATCAACACCGAGCTGGCGCTGGCCGACATGGACTCCGTGGACCGCGCCCTGCAACGCGCCCAGAAAGCCGCCAAGGGGCAGAACAAGGACGCCCAGGCGCTGATCCCGGTGCTGGAGAAACTGCTGCCGCTGCTCAACGAAGGCGAGCCGGCGCGCGCCGCGGACCTCAGCGACGACGAACGCAAGGCGATCCGCAGCCTCAACCTGCTCACCCTCAAACCCACCATGTACATCGCCAACGTGGAAGAGGACGGCTTCGACAACAATCCGCTGCTGGACCTGGTACGCGAGCAGGCGGCCAAGGAAAACGCCTCGGTGGTGCCGATCTGCGCCAAGATCGAATCGGAAATCGCCGAACTGGACGACGAGGAAAAAGCCGACTTCCTCGCCGACCTGGGCATGGAAGAACCCGGCCTCAACCGGGTAATCCGCGCCGGTTACGAACTGCTCGGCCTGCAGACCTACTTCACCGCCGGCAAGAAGGAAGTGCGCGCCTGGACCGTCAAGGTCGGCGCCACCGCGCCGCAGGCCGCCGGCGTGATCCACACCGACTTCGAGAAAGGCTTTATCCGCGCGCAAACCATCGCCTACGACGATTACGTCGCGGGCAACGGCGAACAGGGCGCCAAGGAAGCCGGCAAAATGCGCGCCGAAGGCAAGGACTATGTGGTCAAGGACGGCGACGTGCTGAACTTCCTGTTTAACGTCTAGCACCCTGGGGCGCGTCATGGCGACGGGAAGGACGCGGCCCAGGCCTCCCGCGGCAACGCCGCGGTATTGGCGATGTGGCTGACGGTGGTGTAGAACCCGGTCAGCGCGAGAATTTCCAGTTGCTGCTCGGCATCCCACAGCCGCCCGAAGGCTTCCCGGGTGTCGGCGCCCATGACACCCGAGGCGCCCAACTGATCCACGGCACTGAGCAGCCATTGCTCGCGCTCATTCCAGCAGGCCGCGTCCGCCGGCCCGGTACGGCTGGCCGCCACTTGCTCCGGTGTGAAGCCGGCGGCCTTCCTGAAGACCGTCACGTGCACGCCCCATTCATACTCACACCCCTTATTGGCGGTGACCCGGAGTATCACGATTTCCCGTTCCCGTAGCGGCAGTGGACTGCGCTCATCGAGCAGGCCGGCGGCGCCCAGCTTGGCCAGTAAGCGGGGGCTGCGGGCAAACACCCGGAACAGGGACAAGTATTCGCCATCGCGGTCAGGGTAGTAGCGCTGCAACGACTCGCGCACGGCCTCGGGCCAGGGCGCGTCGAGCGGTTTAAGGTCGTGGAACATAAGGATTCTCCGTAAGGTGGCATTATAATCAGCACGTGCTACACTTTTCGTAGCGTCTCGATCGCATCCTGCGCTACGTTTTGTGTAGCGTCAAGCAACTTATGACACCCGTCTCAGCAAAGGACCCGACAACGATGACCAGGAAAGCCATTGGCCAGCCGGTAAGGGGCTCAAGCACCGGGCGCCCCATCATGGTGCTGTTCGATGTCCTCGGTCAGCGCTGGACACTGCGCATCCTCTGGGAGCTGGTTCCCGGCCCGCTGCCCTTCCGGGGCCTGCGTGAGCAGTGCGACGAGGTGTCCCCCACGGTGCTCAATACCCGTTTGCGGGCGTTACGCGACCTGGGCCTGGTGGACCACCGGGAGGGGGAAGGCTACGCCCTGACCGACCGGGGACGGGAGCTGGGCGAACGGCTGCTGGAACTGAATCAATGGGCCGATGACTGGGCGGGACGATGACGTCGACGACACGGGGCACACTTTACGCGCTGCTGGCCAGTGCCCAGTGGGGCGCCACCGGCATCTGGGTGGCGCTGCTGCGCGATCTGCCCACCGGCACCACCCTGGTGTTCCGGTTTCTCACCGCCGCCCTGCTGCTCACCGCCCTGCTCACCCTGACCCGCGGCTTCCAGCGCCCCAACCCACGGACGCTGTACGGTGGCGTGCTGCTCGGCGCCTACTACGTGCTCGCCACGGTGGGGTTCTATCTCAGTGACGTGGTGAGCGTGTCGTTGCTGGTCTCCACGTCGCCGTTCTTCGTGATGCTGCTGAGAGTGCTACGGCGCCAGCCGGTGGCCGGCCGCGAGGTACTGGGCGGTCTGCTGGCGTTCGCCGGGCTGGCGGTGGTATTGCTGGGCGGGCCGGTGACGGCCCCGGACGCCGACCAGGGCCGGCTGATCGGCGACGCCTGCGGGCTGGCGGCGGCCCTGGCGATGGCGCTCTACTCCCAGGCCGGCAGCCGCCTGCAGGGCCAGGGCTGGAGCGTGGTGCTGATCGGCTGCGTGCTCGGCCTGCTGGTGAGCGTGCCGTTCGCCAACCCGGCGGCGGCGGTGCCCGACGCCGGCCAGTGGGGTCTGTTCCTGGGGTTGGCGGCCATTTCCACTCTGGCGCCGGGATATATCTATCCACTGGCGTGCCAGCACATCACCCCCACCGCCGCCACCGTGGTGCGCCTGTCCACGCCCTTCTTCACCGCCCTGTTCGCGTTCCTGGTGCTCGGCGAGGCGCTCGGCTGGCATCATCTGCTGGGCGCGCCGCTGCTGCTCGCCGGCGTCTACCTGACGCTGCCCGGCGAACGACGCCGCTAGCGGCAGATGCGGAACCCTCTCAGGCCCAGGTGGAAGTGATCCGCGTGGGCCTGGTTGTAATCCGGCCCCAGGACGGTGCCGAAATACTCGCAGGCCTGATGTTGCAGGCTGTGCAGGAAGGCCGCTTTATCGCCGTCGCCGTCCCAGTCGTCCTGAACCGAAATACGGGTGCCGTCGGCCAGCGTCAGCGCCGCCAGATCCAGCGCCGAAGCGGTGGCGTGGTCGCTGCGCCGGTCCTTCTCCCGGTTATAGATATTGCGGCAGGAAAAGGTGCCGTAGTGCCACACCGTTTGTACCGGCTGGCCGAACGTTTCGCGGGCGGCCGGCTGCAGGCCGTGGCGTTCGAACATCACCCAGGCCAATGCCAGCGGGCAGCGGGCCACGAAGCTGTTGTTGAACGCCACGCCGGTGCGCCGTACCCGCACCACATTGGTCAGCGGGCAGCCCCGCACCGGCGTGTAATCCTCCAACGGCAGATAATCGAGGGCGTCCGCCGGCGCCGTGCGCAGCGCCGCCAGACAGGCTTGCGGGCGATCCTCAAGCCGCGACAGCTTCCAGCCGGTCACCGGCGTCACCGGGTCGGTGACGTGCAGCGGCATGAAGGGGTGCCAGTGACGCGGCACCGACCACCACTGCTGGTGCAGACCGAGCACGAACAGTGGCGCCGCTATCAGCAGCGAAAGCACGAAGACCAGGAAAAGACGTTTCATCAGGGACAGTCTGCCAGCCAAACGGCGGCCCGGCAGGGCGGCTTACGGTCTTTTACGGTTGCCGGCGCCGCCAGTACCAGGCGAGCAGCGAGCCGGACAGATTGTGCCAGACGCTGAACAGGGCCCCCGGCAGCGCGGCGCCGGCGGAGAAATGCTTCACCGCCAGCGCCACGCCCAGGCCGGAATTCTGCATCCCCACTTCGATGGCCAGCGTGCGGGCCCGGCGCGGGTCCAGGCGCATCAGCCGGGCGCCGCCGTAACCCAGCGCCAGCCCCAGGCCGTTGTGCAGCACCACCGCCAGCATCACCGCCGCGCCGCCCACCGCGATACGGTCCCGGTTGAGCGCCACAATCACGCCGATCACCAGCACGATGGCGGCCACCGACAGCAGCGGGAACACCGACCGTACCGGCGCCAGAGGACGGTGAAACAGGGAGTTCAGCAAGGTGCCGGCGATCACCGGCAGCAGCACGATCTGCACCAGCGAACCGAGCATCGACATCACCGGCACCTCAATGGTCTGGCCCTGGTACAACCAAACCAGCAGGGGCGTGGCCACCACCGCCACCAGGGTGGACACCGACGTCATGGTGATGGACAGGGCCACGTCGGCCCGCGCCAGATAGCAGATCACGTTGGACGCGGTGCCGCCCGGGCAGGCACCGACGATCACCAGGCCCAGCAGCAGCTCCGGCGGCAACGCCAGCAAAAGACCCACCGCCAGCGCTACCAGCGGCATGATCAAAAACTGCAACAACACCCCCAGACCGATCACCGCCGGCCGGCGCGCCACGTCGGCGAAATCCGCCCAGGTCAGCGTCATGCCCATGCCGAACATGATCAGCATCAGCAGCGGCACGATCGCCCAGGACAGTTGCGCCAGCCCGCCCGGAAACAGAAACGCGAATACTGAAAACAGCACCGCCCAAAGCGGAAACAAGCGTGTCAGCCTCTGGATCATCTATCTTGTCCTTATTTTGTTCGCCGCTTTTTAGCCGGAACGGTTGATTCTCCAGCGGGGACGCGGGTCTGTGTTCTGCCCTTCCGGGACCCTGGAGAACAGGACGTTCGACAGGGAGCCTACAGGGATGTACTCGCGGCGTTCCCGGAAGGGCAGAACACAGACCCGCTCACCAGCTAGCGGAACCGCCCCGGGTTATCGCTGGCGCCGAACCTTTCTGCAACGTTCCTGGCGGTTCTTCTGACCCGTGGCGGTGACATCTTCGCATCAGCGGGGTGCCGGGCAGGGCTGCCCGGCACCTCGCCCTTGCTGGAGAGTCCCAACTCTCGGAAGGCACCACCATTGCTCCGATACGGAGCACCGACAAATCGATTGCAAACTCAGTCGGTGCCGCCGCGCGCCTTCACCGGTTCGAAGTCCTCGTCATTCAACTCCGGCAGCTTCTCGTCGCAGCCCTGGATGCCCTGGCGCTTGAGGTTGTCGCAGACCCGGTCGAGCTTGCCGTCCACCGCGTGCATGTGATCCAGCAGCGCGCCGATCGCCTCGGCCACCGGGTCGGGCATGTCGTTGCTGACGCCGTAGGCCTGGAAGCCGATCTTCTCGGCCATTTCCTGGCGGTTCTTCTCCTGCTCGCTGACCGGCCGGCCGATCACCCGGCCGGGGATGCCCACCACGGTGGCGCCCTCCGGCACCTCCTTGGTGACCACGGAGTTGGAACCGATCTTGGCGTTCTTGTGCACGGTGAACGGGCCCAGCACCTTGGCGCCGGCGCCGACCACCACGCCGTCCTCCAGGGTCGGATGGCGTTTGCCTTTGTCCCAGCTGGTGCCGCCCAGGGTGACGCCGTGGTAGAGCGTCACGTCGTCGCCGATTTCCGCCGTTTCGCCGATCACCACGCCCATGCCGTGATCAATGAAAAAACGCCGGCCGATCTTGGCGCCGGGATGGATTTCGATGCCGGTCAGCCAGCGGCTGAAGGTGGACAGCAGGCGGGCCAGTTGTTTGATGTTGCGCCGCCACAGCCAGTGCGCCAGACGATGGAACAGCACCGCGTGCAGCCCCGGATAGTTGAGCAATACCTCCAGGGTGTTGCGGGCCGCCGGATCACGGCTGAAAACCGATGCGATGTCCTCTCTCACTTGCTTGAACATAATTACCTCTGGCTGGTCCCCGGCTCGTCATCGCGGGGCGTGTCCATCGCCGCCTGGCGAGCGGCCTGCTTCTGTATCGCCACCAGCGTGCCGCGCAGAATACTGATCTCCATTTTGTCCGGACGGGCGCGCAGGAACAATCGCCGCATGCGCGTCATCACCTGGCCGGGCTGCTCCGGGTTCAGGAAGCCGCTCTCCGTCATCACCTGCTCCAGGTGATCCAGAAAGCCCGCCACCGCCTGATTGCTGGCCGGCGGCTCGTCCCAGAACATTTCCGGCAACGGCATGGCTTCGCGGCGGGCGCGGGCCTCCGGCAGGTCGGCCTCCTCGCCGACCAGGGCCAGGCGCAACTCGTAGGCGATCAGTTGCACCGCCGAGGCCACGTTGAGGACGCCGTAGTCCGGGTTGGCGGGTACCGTGACGTGCAGGTTGCAGCGGCGCAGCTCCTCGTTGGTGAGGCCACGGTCCTCGCGGCCGAACAACACCGCGATGCGGGTGCTGTCCGGCTCGCGCTGCAGCTGCGCGCTCAACTGGCGCGGCGTCAGGCAGGGCCAGGGAATACGCCGCTGACGGGCGCTGGTGCCGATCACCAGGGTGGCGCCCTCCAGAGCCTCATCCAGGTCGGCGCAGACGCGCGCGGCACTGAGCACGTCCCCGGCGCCGGAGGCACGGGCGGTGGCCTCGGCACTGGGATAGACCGCCGGGCTGACCAGACGCAAATCCGCCAGCCCCATGGTTTTCATGGCGCGGGCGGCGGCGCCGATGTTGCCAGGGTGCGTGGTCTCCACCATCACCATGCGCACATTCTCTAACATTGAGGTATCCGAATCCGCGAATTGAGAGCGCGCCAGTCTAGCAGATTCTGATCTGCCCTCCTCCCTCCGGCTCTGTTACAATCCGCCTCCCGAAACGCCCGCCGGCCCCGCCGTGACGGGTGATTGCGCTCTTTGAACCCGACAGGATGATTGCATGCACGCGCCGCAAGTGAATATTGCCCTGCGAGCCGCCCGCCAGGCCGGCAACCTGATCCGCCGCGCGGCGGAGAACAACGACCCCCTGGCCGTGGACCGGAAGGCGGCCAACGATTTCGTCACCCAGGTGGACCGGGCCGCGGAAGCACGCATCATCGACGCCATCCGCAAAGCCTACCCGGAGCACGGCATCCTCGCCGAGGAAAGCGGCGAACAGCCGGGCACCGGCGCCGGCGCGGACTACCTGTGGGTCATCGATCCGCTGGACGGCACCACCAATTTCATCCACGGCCTGCCCCAGTACGCGGTCTCCATTGCCTTGAAAGTGAAAGGCAAGGTGGAACACGCGGTGGTCTACGACCCGCTCCGCGAGGAAGAATTCACCGCCAGCCGGGGCCGGGGCGCGGCGCTCAACGGCCGCCGCCTGCGAGTGACCAACCGGGCCGGGCTGGACGGCGCGCTGATCGGCACCGGCTTCCCGTTCCGCAAGGATCAGATGGCCTATATGGATGCCTATATGGGCATGTTCCGGGCGGTGGCGGAATCCACCGCCGGCCTGCGCCGGCCCGGCGCCGCGGCGCTGGATCTGGCCTGGGTGGCCGCCGGCCGCCTGGACGGCTTCTTCGAACTGGGCCTGCAGGAGTGGGATATGGCGGCGGGCAGCCTGCTGATCACCGAGGCCGGTGGCCTGGTCGGCGATGTGGCCGGCGGCCACAGCCACCTGCAGCGCGGCAACATCGTCGCCGGCACCCCCAAGGTGTTCAAGGGCCTGCTGCAAAAGATCAAACCCCACCTGACTGACAGTCTTAAGCGCGGCTGAGCCGGGCTTGTGGGAGCGGGCTTGTGGGAGCGGGCCCAGCCCGCGAAAGGGTGGCCCTGGCCACCCGGCGGGATACCAGAGACTTTTTCAAGTGGCGGTATAAACGACGCCTCTGGGATCCTGCCGGGAGCGAGGCTCCCTTTCGCGGGCAAGGCCCGCTCCTACAAGCCACTCCGTAGCACGACCTGCTTGCCGCTTGAGACTTGTGGCTTGTAGCTGTTTCTTCCTCTCGCCCCGATGCGTAAAACCCATTCATAAGGGATAGGCCTGGGCGCCGAGCTCTGCTAGCGTTGAAGCATTGATTTCTTTTGCGCTAAGAACGCTTTCAGGAGAGCTCCCGATGACCCAGTTCAACCTCAAGGACAAGTCCCTTTTCCGTCAGCAGTGTTTTATCAACGGCCAGTGGTGCGACGCCGAGGACGGCGCCACCATTGAGGTGGACAATCCCTCCAACGGTGAGATCATCGGCACCGTGCCGCGCATGAAGGAAGCGGACACCCTGCAGGCGATCGCCGCCGCCGACAATGCGCTGCCGGCCTGGCGCGCCAAGACCGCCGGGGAGCGGGCCGATCTGCTGTACGCCTGGTACAACCTGATGATGGAGCACCAGGACGATCTGGGCGCGCTGATGACCCTGGAACAGGGCAAGCCGCTGGCCGAGGCCAAGGGCGAGATCGCCTACGCCGCCTCCTTCATCAAGTGGTTCGCCGAGGAAGCCCGCCGCGCCTACGGCGACACCATCCCCGCCGCCAAACCC
>CAZKWA010000099.1:0-11224 GCA_964556345.1 uncultured Alcanivorax sp. | reverse complement strand
ACGAAGGGGCCCCAGGCGATCCACCAGGCCCAGAAGAACACCGTCCAGGCATTGAGCCAGTCCTGTGGCGGATCAAAGGCGTAGGTGTCGAAGGACATGGGCACGAAATTAGCGATGTAATCGCCCACGTTCATGACGAAGGCGTCCAGCAGGAAACGGGTGTCGCCGGCGATCAGCACGAACAGCACCAGCACCACCGCCAGCAGCATGTTGAACTCCGACAAGCGGCGGATGCCTTTCTCCACCCCGGTGGCCGCGGAGATGGCGGCGAACACCACAATGCCCACGGCCAGCAGCGCCTGGGTCAGGGTGCTTTCCGGCACGCCGAACATATAGTTGAGGCCGAAGTTGAGCTGAATAATGCCGATGCCCAGGCTGGTGGCGACACCGAACACGGTGCCCAGTACCGCGGCGATGTCCACGGTGTTGCCGATGCCGCCGTAAATGCGCTTACCGAAAATCGGATAGAGGGCGGAGCGAATGGTCAGTGGCAAACCGTGGCGGTAGCTGAAAAACGCCAGCGACATACCCACCAGCGTGTAGATCCCCCAGCCGGACAGCCCCCAGTGCAGGAAGGTCAGCTGCATGGCTTCGCGGGCCGCTTCCACGGAGCCGCCGGCGCCCACCGGGGGCTCCATGAACTGGGTCACCGGCTCGACGATGCAATAAAAAATCAGATCGATGCCAATGCCGGCGGAGAACAGCATCGCCGCCCAGGTCACGATATTGAATTCCGGTTCGGAGTGATCCGGCCCCAGCTTGATTGAACCGTACCGGGAACAGGCGATGGCGACCACGAAGACCAGGTAGGCCACCACCGCGAGGAAATAGAACCAGCCGAAACTGTTGGAAATCCAGGCCAGCGCGGCGTAAATCACGGTACCCGCCGCTTCGGTGAAAAACATCGCCCACAGGGCGAACAGCAGGATCGCCAGACCTGACCCGTAAAAGACGACGGGGTTAATGCGGTCCTGTTGATCCGGGGATGCGGAATCCGGCGCGGAAGAAGAGGTCGTCATCTGGAGCTCCTTTTGGCAAGCGTCGCTCGAAATGAAGCAGGGCGTTCCCTGATTGAGAGGCCGTTCTTAGCGGGCCTTCGAATCACAGCGTCAGTATCGGCCCGTGGCGCCAGGATATCAGTACCCTGTTACAGCTTTTTACCTGGGGCCCGGCATTTCACGGTGACGTCACGCCAGCAACACAAGCACGGCGGCGGTGATGACGCCGAACAGCAGCGACAGCCCCACCAGGGTGCCCCAGGGAAAGCGGCGCGGCGCTTCGACCCCCAGTTGCTTAAGCAAATCCTGGCGTACCAGCCGGGTGTTGCGGGTATTGGCCTTGAAGATGGCGTCGAAGGCGTCGCCCACCACCGGCACCAGGCCACCGACGAAATCCACCAGCATATTGCGCAGCATGCGCCGTTTGGTGGCGCCGCTGACGCCGGCGCGCTGCGCTTCCAGCAACACATAGCCGGACAACAGCAGGCCGGCGGCGTCGCCGACCACGGGCACCAGACCGATGATCGCCTCGGCGCCCAGCTCGAAGCGGGTGAACGGGATGCGGATGCTGGAGTCGGTGAACCGGCTGAAGCGGTCCAGGCGTTCCAGAGTGGCCTGCTGACGGGCCCGTTTCTGATCATCCATGCTGTTATTCCAAATAGGTGTAGCCCGCCAGGCCGTCACGGATCTCGCCCAGGAAGCGCTGCCGCTCCTCATCGTGGAGCTGGGATTGATGGCAGCGGGTTTCCAGGGTGGCCAGTAACCGTTCCGGATCGAAATTCACGTAGCGCAGCACCGAACTGACGGTGTCGCCCTGGATCGCGTGGGTCAGCTCGATGTCGCCGCGCTCGTTGAGGTTCACGTCCACGGAATCGGTGTCACCGAACAAATTGTGCATGTCACCGAGAATTTCCTGGTACGCACCGACCATGAAAATGCCCAGGTGGCCGTTGAGCGTCTCCGGCAGCGGCAGGGTCGCCTCGACCCCTTCGCCGTCCACGTACTGGTCGATGCGCCCGTCGGAGTCGCAGGTGATGTCCTGCAACACCCCGCGCCGGGTGGCGGGCTGGTCCAGGCCGGACAGCGGCAGCACCGGAAACACCTGATCAATGCCCCAGACGTCCGGCACCGACTGGAACACGGAAAAGTTCACGAACAGTTTGTCGGCGAGGATTTCATTGAGCCGGTCGAGCAGATCGCGCTGCTGGCGGCGGCGCGGATCAAGGCGTCCGCGCAGCGTCAGCAAACCGTTGGTGTAGAGCTGCTCGCCACGGGCCCGGCCACGGATATCCACCTCGCCGTTGAGGTAACGCAGATGCAGGTCCTGCCAGGCGCCGAGCAGCTCCGGGTGCACTTCGAGCAGGTTGGCGTCGTCCCCGGCGAGCACCCGGTTAAGGCGCCACAGCTCATGCAGCTCCACGCAATCGCCGTCGCCCGGGGCCGCGACCTGGGCCTGTGCCTGGCGCTCCTCGTCGGTGATGTTGACCAGCAGCACCGCGTGGTGGGCGGTCAGTGCCCGCCCGGATTCGGAAATCAGGTGCGGCTCGGGCACGCCGCCGCGCTGGCACTGCTCGCTCAAGGTGTGGACGATGTGCCAGGCGTAATCCGCCAGGTTGTAGTTCATCGAACAATAGGAGCGCGAGTGGGTGCCTTCGTAGTCGACGCCCAGGCCGCCGCCCACGTCCACGGTGTCCAGCGCCGCGCCCAGCTGGCGCAGCTCCACATAGTAGCGGGCCGCTTCGCGCATGCCCGCCTTGATGTCCTGAATATTGGCGATCTGCGAGCCCAGGTGGAAATGCAGCATGCGCACGCAGTCCAGCCTGCCCGCCCGGCGGCAATGCTCCACCGCCTCGATCAGTTGCGGGGCGCTCAGCCCGAACTTGGATTTTTCGCCGCCGGTGTTCTGCCAGTTGCCCTTGCCGATGCTCATTAAGCGCACCCGCAAACCAATGCGCGGCGACACTTCCAGCGCCCGCGCCTCCTGCAGCAGCATGGGCAGCTCGGAAAGCTTCTCCACCACGATCTGCACCTGGAAGCCGAGCTTCTCGCCCATCAACGCCAGCCGCAGATACTCGCGGTCCTTGTAGCCGTTGCAGACCACCACGTCACCGGGGTTGGAGAGCGCCAGCACCGCCAGCAACTCCGGCTTGGAGCCGGCTTCCAGGCCCACCGGCTCGCCCTCTTCCCGGGCACGCAGAATTTCATGCACCACCCGCCGCTGCTGGTTGACCTTGATCGGATACACCGGGGTGTAACGGCCCTGGTAGTTCTGCTCGCCGATGGCGCCCCGGAAGGCCCCGGCCAGGCGCCGCACCCGGTCGCGCAGGATGCCCGAGAAGCGGGCCAGTACCGGCGTGCGCAGCCCGGCGGCCCGGCACGCCCGCAGCACCGCCTCCAGGGTCGCTTCACCGCCGTCGTCGCCCTGGGGGCGCACGTGCAGGTGGCCGTCCGCGCCGATCCGGAAATAGCCGTCACCCCAGCGCTGCACGTTGTAAATGGCGTCGAACGGGCTTTGGGGTTGGGTCATGGAACGGTTCCTTGGCGGCTGCGTGCTTTGCCGCATTATGCCTGCCGGGGCCACCGGCGGACAAAAATAGTTCACCGGGGGCCAGCTTTAACCGCTTCTACATTGGCGCTGAACGCTTACAATGGCGTCCTTCTGTGAGGCTATAACCGGACCCTTTTTATGAGCTCCGAAAACGATAACTGGTTCATCGAGCATTTCGACTCCGCCGGCACGGCGTTCGGCCTGCGGCTTAAACGGAAGCTGGAATCGGTACGCACCGACTATCAGCACATCGAGATGTGGGACACCGACACCTTCGGTTATCTGATGACCATCGACGGCGCCACCATGCTCACCACCCGGGACAATTTTCTCTACCACGAGATGATGGCGCACCCGGCGCTGTTCAGCCACGCGGCGCCCCGCAACGTGCTGATCATCGGCGGCGGCGACTGCGGCACCCTGCGCGAGGTGCTGCGTCACGGCGAGGTGGCCAGCGCGGTGCAGATCGATATCGACGAGCAGGTGACGCGCTTTTCCGAGAAGTATTTCCCGGAGCTGTGCGAATCCAACGGCGACGAACGCGCGGAGCTGCGTTTCGAGGACGGCGTCAAGTTCATGCAGGAATGCGAGGCGGGCCGCTTCGACGTCATCATTGTCGACTCCACCGACCCGGTGGGCCCGGCGGAGGGGCTGTTCAAAGCGGAGTTCTTCCGCCACTGCCACCGTGCCCTGGCCGACGGCGGCGTACTGGTGCAACAGTCCGAATCACCGTTGCTGCACAGCGACACGATCATCCGCGACCTGCACGCCAATATGCGCGAGGCCGGCTTCAGCCATACCCGCACATTGCCGTTCCCGCAGCCGGTGTATCCCAGTGGCTGGTGGAGTTGCACGCTGGCGGGCAAGGATCACGACGTGACGGAATTCCGCCAGGCGGACGCCACCGGCAAGGGCTTCGAGACGCGCTATTACAGCGCCGACATCCATAAAGCGGCACTGGTATTGCCGCCGTTCATGGAGCAGGCGCTGTCCTGAGGACCTACGCTTGCAGGGCCTCCTCGACGAAGTCGAGGCGGTCCTGGCCGAAGAACATTTCCTCGCCCACGAAGAAGGTGGGCGCGCCGAAGACGCCGCGCGCCACCGCTTCTTCGGTGGTCGCCTTGAGGCTCTCCTTCACCGTCTGATCCTGGGCCAGGGCCGCCCAGTGCGCCGGATCCAGACCGGCTTCGGTCAGGGTTTCACCCAGCACGTCGATGTCCGAAAGATCCCGCTCCTGCAGCCAGAGCCCCTCGAACAGGGCGGCGAGCACAGTGTCACGCTGCTCGCTGTCCAGGGCGGCGGTGGCCAGCCGCATGGCCATCAGAGTGTTCACCGGGAAATGCGGATTCATGGTCAGGGTGACACCGTAGCGCCGCGCGAAGCGCTGCATGTCCATACCACTGTAACGCCCCTTGGCGGGCACCGCCGCCGGCGAGGCGTTGCCGGTGGCCTTGAACACCCCGCCCAGCAGCATGGGACGATAGCGCAGCTTGGCGCCGGTGCGCCGGCAAAGCGCCGGCGCCTGGGTCCAGGCCAGGTAAGACGCCGGGCTGCCAACGTCGAAGAAGAATTCCAGCTCGCGGCTCATGGGCGGCTCTCCATCCAGTCAGGGTTCAAAAGGTTTCCATCCACGGGCGCAGGTCCAGCTCGTGGGTCCAGGCATCGCGGGGTTGTTGATGCAGCATCCAATAGGCGTCGGCGATGTGCTCGGGGTCGAGGATGCCATCGCGGTCTTTGAGCGCATAGCGCTCGGGGAAATTATCGCGGATAAAGGCCGTGTCGATGGCCCCGTCGATCACCGGATGGGCCACATGGATGCCCTCCGGACCCAGCTCGCGGGCCAGGCTCTGAGCCAGCGCCCGTAGCGCGAACTTGGCACCGGCGAACGCGGAGAAGCCGCGACCGCCGCGCAAGGAAGCGGTGGCGCCAGTGAACAGGATCGTACCCCGACCGCGCGGCACCATCACCCGCGCCGCTTCCCGGCCGGTGAGAAAGCCGGCGAAGGCGGCCATTTCCCACACCTTGCGGTAGACCCGGGCGCTGGTGTCGCGGATCGGAAAATTCACGTTGGCGCCGATATTGAAGACCACCGCTTCCAGCGGCCCCACCTCGGCTTCGATGGTGTCCACCAGGGCGCGCATCTGGTCTTCGTCGCGGGCGTCACAGCCGAACCCGCGCGCCCGGCCGCCCTCCTCCTGGATGCGCTCGACCAGCGGCGCCAGCGCCTCCTCGGTGCGACGGGTGACACAGGCGGTGAAGCCTTCACGGGCAAAACGTCGGGCAATGGCGCCGCCGGTGGCGTCACCGGCGCCGACCACGAGCATCGCGGGGGCGGGCATGGCGGTTTCCTTTCAGTGGTTTGTCTTTTCGTAACCTACCACCCGCCGCCATCAGCCGCCCACCGCCACGGCCATCGCGCAGGCCAGGCCCCCCAGCACTAGAATCAAAATGACACGGCGTATCACCATCGGCCCGTTAACCAGCCAGAAGTCTCTGAACCATCCCATGTTGCTATCCCCAAGGTGTCCTTCCGTTTCACGGCACAACCCCAAAAATGTGATTTTCATCACAATTATGGAGCGTGCTCTCAACCTTGTCGGATATGCAATAAGGCGAATTGGGTAAGTGGCGAGAGGGCGTCAGTAAGCCGCCTTAGTCGGGTCCGGCCTGCTGTTCCGCCAGCATCGCCATGACCCGCTGACGCAACCAGGTGTGGCCCGGGTCCGCGCTTTGATCCCGGTGCCAGTAAAGATGCAGCTCCAGGCCCGGAACGTCCGCCGGAAGCGGCTCCACCCGGCTTCCGGCGGGCGCCAGTTGCCGGGCCAGCAGGCCGGGCAGCGTGAGCAGCAGGTCCGAGCCCATCACCGTGGAGAGCGCCGCCATGTGGTGCTGGCAGCGCAGACGGATATTGCGCCGGTAGCCGAGCCGGGAAAGGCCGAAATCCTCCATCCCCGGCCCTTCGCGCCGGGACGACACCAGCACGTGTTGGGCGGCCAGGTACGCCGGCAGGTCCAGCTTGCCGGCCAGCGGATGGCCAGGCCGCATGATCACCACCAGCGGCCCGCTCATCACCGGACGATGCTCGATGGCGTCGGGCAGCGGCAGCAGCACATCCGCGGCCAGATCCAGCCGGCCGCTGGCCAGCTCGGTGGCCAGTTGCCGGCGCGCCACGGTCATCGACTGCAGCCGCACGCCGGGGGCTTCCTCGAGGATGCCGGCGGTGAGCGGCGGCAGCAGGCAACCTTCCAGCCCGTCGCGCAGCCCCACCACGAAGGTGCGTTCGGCGTCGGCCACGTCGAAGCCGCCCTCGTCACTGAGGCAACGCTGCAGCCCGCCCAGGGCGTGCCGCACCGGGGTGACCATGGCGCGGGCCCGGCTGGTGGGCACCATGCGCGAGCCCTGGCGCACGAACAACGGGTCTTCCAGGCGTTCGCGCAGCCGCCCCAGGGCGTGGCTCACCGCCGGCTGGGTCAGGTTCAGTACGCGGGCCGCGCGGGTCAGGGAGCCTTCGGTGTAGATCGCGTCGAAGACCACGAAGAGGTTGAGGTCGAAGCGGGAAACATGCATGCGGCTTATCCGGGAGTATTTTTCAGATTCATTAGATTAATTGAAAACCGGCCCCTAGCATGGGGTCAACTTCCGGGAACACAGCAGAGACAGTCGATGCCAGTGATCTACCTGATCCGCCACGGCCAGGCCAGCTTCGGCGCCGAGAATTACGATGCCCTGTCGGAGACCGGCTGGGAACAAAGCCGCACCCTGGGACGTCACCTGCGCGAACAGAATCTGGGCGCCCCCCGGGTGGTGTGCGGCGCCATGCAACGCCACCGGGAAACCGCCGAGGCCACGCTGGACGCCCTGGGCCTGCCCAAGGAATGGGCCACCGACAGCGGTTTCAACGAATACGACCATCAGACGCTGATGCGGGTGCACTGGCCGGAATCCCAGGACCGGGCGGTGCTGACCCGCTGGATGAACGAGCAGGAAAACCCGCGCCGGGCCTTTCAGGCCCGCTTCGAGGAGGCGCTGCGCCGCTGGCAACGCAACGAAGACGATTACCAGGAAACCTGGCCGGCGTTCCGCGAGCGGGTGCTGGCGTCGCTGTACAGCCTGGCCAACCGTCTGGAGAGCGGCGACAGCGCCCTGGTGTTCACCTCCGGCGGCGCCATCAGCGTGGCCATCCAGCACCTGCTGGAGCTGGATCAGGAGGCGCTGATCACCTTCAACCGGGGGCTGATCAACACCAGCGTCACCCGCCTGCTGGTCAATACCGGCCGCCTGCGTCTGGCCACGCTCAACGAACATCTTCACCTGGCCGGCGACCTGCTCACCTATCGATAACGAGGCACCCAATGGCGTTTACCCGCTACACCACCGAACTGAACGGCCAGCGCTACGCGTATCTGGACGAAGGGGAAGGGCCGCTGCTGGTGTTCGGCCACGGCGTGCTGGCGGACAAATCCATGTTCGACGCCCAGATCGAGGCGCTGCGTGATCGCTACCGCTGCGTCAGCCTGGACTGGCCCGGCCACACCGGCTCCGGTTACCGGGAAAAGGGCTGGAGCTTCTATGACATGGCCGACGACAGCATCGCCCTGCTCGACCAGCTCGGCTACGAACAGGCCGTCTTCGTCGGCCTCTCCCAGGGCGGCATGACCTTCATGCGCCTGGCGCTGAAGTACCCGCACCGGGTGCGGGCGCTGGTGCTGCTGGATACCTCCGCGGACCCGGAAGACGCCGAACTGCTGCCCGTGCACCGCCAGCAACAGGCCCGGTTCGCCCATGGCAGCGACGCCGAGCGCGAGGAAGTGGTCACGCGCATGCAAAAATTCCTCTACGCCAAGCCCTGGCGCGACGCCAACCCGGAAGGGGTGGCCCATGAGAAAGCGCTGATCCTCGCCCACGACCGCCACGGCATCGAACTGGCGCTGGAGAACGTGTTCACCCGTGACGACATCAGCGGCGATATCGGCGCCATCCGCGCGCCCACCCTGGTGATCGTCGGCGAACTGGACCGCGCCACGCCGCCCGAGAAAGCGCAACGCATCGCCGCCACCATCCCCGGCGCGCGGCTGGTCAGCGTGGCCGATTCCGGGCACCATTCGCCGATAGAAAACCCCGAGGCGGTGAACCGGGCGCTGTCCGATTTCCTGGCCGAACTGTAATCCGGGGCCACGCACGCGATAAGGAAGATGCCATGAGCACCCGTTCCAACATTCTCATCACCGGCGCCAGCTCCGGCCTGGGCGAAGGCATGGCGCGGCTGTTCGCCGCCCGGGGACGCAACCTCGCCCTGTGCGCGCGGCGCACCGACAAACTGGAGGCACTGAAAGCGGAACTGGAACAGGCCAACCCCGGCATTACCGTGCTGATCAAACCCCTGGACGTGAACCACTACGATCAGGTGTTCGACGTGTTCCGGGCGTTTCGCACCGAGCTGGGCGGCCTGGACCGCATCATCGTCAACGCCGGCCTGGGCAAGGGCCAGCCGCTGGGCACCGGTTATTTCCACGCCAACCGCCAGACCGCGGAGACCAATTTTGTCGCCGCCCTGGCCCAGTGCGAGGCCGCCATGGAGATCTTCCGGGCCCAGAACAACGGCCACCTGGTGGTGATCTCTTCAATGAGCGCGGTGCGCGGCATGCGCAAGAACATCAACACCTACGCGGCCACCAAGGCGGGCGTGGCCAGCCTCGCGGAAGGGCTGCGCATGGAGATGATCGGCAAGCCGATCACCGTGAGCACCATATACCCCGGCTACATTCGTTCGGAGATCAACGAGAAGGTGGAAAAGGCGCCCTTCATGGTGGATACCGAAACCGGCTGCAAGGCGCTGGTCAAGGCCATCGAGAAAGAGCCGTCAAAGGCCTATGTGCCGTCCTGGCCCTGGGCGCCGCTGGGGTTCGCCATGAAGGTGCTGCCGCTTTCCATGGTCAAGAAAATGACCTGACGGCCGCCAGGCTGCCGGGTTAATCCAGAGGGCCGGGGTTCTTGCGCCGCTTGGGTTTGGCGAAGCCGCCCTGGGTATCCGGCGCCGCCGAGGGCGCCGGTCTCTTGCGCACCGCCGCCTTCTTTTTCGCCGCCGGCTTCTTGCCGGCCGCCTTGGCCGCCAGCGCCTTCTTCTTGAGCTTCTTGTTCTTGCTGCCCACCGCCTTGCCGGAGCGCTTCATTTCCTTGGGGCCCAGGTAACGGCCACGCAACGGCTCCACCACCCGGAACTCGAACTGCTGGCGCAGATAGCGCTGAATGCTCGCCATCAGATTCCATTCGAAGCTTTCCACCAGGGAGATCGCCACGCCCTCGCCGTCGCCCCGGCCGGTGCGGCCGATGCGATGCAGGTAATCGTCGCCGCTGCGCGGCATATCAAAGTTGATCACCAGCTCCAGGCCGTCCACATCCAGGCCCCGGGCGGCCACGTCGGTGGCCACCAGCACCGTCACCGCGCCGCTGTTGAGCCGCTCCAGCGCCAGCTTGCGATCCTTGGTGTCCTTGTCGCCGTGCAGCACGAACACCTTGTGAGCGGTGGAACGCAGTACCCCGCCGAGCCGGTCGGCGGTGGCCTTGGTGTTGGTGAACACGATCGCCTTGCGGTGCGGTTCATGGGCCAGCAGCCACTGCACCAGCCGCTCCTTGTGGGAGCGGTCGTCGGCGGTGATGATCTGCTGACGCACCTGCTGGTTGAGCTCGCGCACGCTGTCGAGCATCAGCGACTCGGGATCGCGCAGCACCCGCGCCACCATGGCGTCCATCGCCGCGCCACCCGGCGTGGCGGAAAACAGCAGGGTCTGGCGGGCCGGGTTGCAGGCCTCCGCCAGACGCAGCACGTCGTCGCTGAAGCCCATGTCGAGCATGCGGTCGGATTCATCCAGCACCAGCACCTTGAGCTCGGACAACGCCAGATTGTCCGCCTCCAGATGCTCGATCAGCCGGCCCGGGGTGCCCACCAGAATCTCCGGATTCTTGCGAATCCGCGCCGCCTGCACCTTGAAATCCTCGCCGCCGGTGACCGCCTCCGCCTTGAGAAAGGTGAACGCCGACAGCGCCTGCACCTGCTTGAGCGTCTGCCGGGCCAGCTCCCGGGTGGGCGCCAGAATCAAGGCCCGGGTGCCGATGCCGGCGTCCTTCTCTTCCAGCAACCGCTGCAGCATGGGCAGCACGAAGGCGGCGGTCTTGCCGGTGCCCGTGCGCGCCACCACGCGCAGGTCGCGGCCCGCCAGCGCCGGCGGAATAGCCGCCGTTTGCACCGGCGTGGGCTCGCTCAGCGACAGTTCTTCCAGGGCGCGCAATAAACGTTCATGCAGATTCAGATCAGCAAACACGGACACTCTACTCGGCGAAGAAATTCTTTTAGGAGCCACTAGTGTAACTCAACAGGCGGCGTCAGGTGACGGCCTTTGGCCCAACCCGGCCCACGGCGGACCCGGCTCCCGAATTTCTCCGTAAAAAAGGTTCATCGCTTTAGCCGGAAGGTTCCCCTCCAGCAGGGCAGAACACAGACACGCTCACTGGGAAGCGTCACCGCCCCGGGTTATTGCTGGCGCCGAACCTTTCTGCAAAGGTCCTGGCGGTTTTTCCGACCCGTGGCGGTTCCGCTGCAAAGTGAGTGGGGCAAGGGTGGTGCCTGGAGGGAGATGTTTGGCCAAGGATGGCCAAACTAACAGCGTCCATGGACGGCTTG
>CAZKWA010000098.1:0-12108 GCA_964556345.1 uncultured Alcanivorax sp. | reverse complement strand
GAGAGGCTGTTTGTGCTGCCGTTAGAAAGGTCTCTGGTATCCTGCCGGGTGGCTAAAGCCACCCTTTCGCGGGCTGGGCCCGCTCCCACAAGACCACCATCACCTGCCCGTTGCCCCGCCTTGGTGCCGCCGCTCGTTGCGCACCAATGGGTGGCATGCTTGATGCATAAGTCCGGTTATCTCCCTGAACAACCGGCGACCCTATGCTCAGTCTTGAAGACGCCCGCGACCGTTTGCTGGCCGCTGTTCGCTCCGTGACGGAAACCGAGACGGTGCCGCTGCGGGACGGGCTGGACCGGATCCTCGCCGAGGACCTGCGCGCCGTCCGCGCGGTGCCGCCGGCGGACAATTCCGCCATGGACGGCTACGCCTTGCGCAGCGCCGACTGGCCGGTGGCGGACGGGCTGGCCCTGGCCGGTACCGCCACGGCGGGGGCGCCCTTCAAGGGGGCGCTGCCGGCGGGGCATTGTGTGCGCATTATGACCGGGGCGCTGATTCCCGCCGGTTGCGACGCGGTGATCATGCAGGAAGAGTGCGATCTGAGCGGGCACGGACGCACCACCCGGGTGCGCCCGGCGCGGGCACCGTGCGTCGGCGAGAACATTCGCCGCGCCGGGGAGGACATCGCCGTGGGGGAGCGGCTGCTGGGCGCCGGGCATCGGCTGCGGCCGGCGGACCTGGGCTTGCTGGCGTCGCTGGGGCTCAGTGCCATTGATGTATTGCGCCGGCCCCGGGTGGCGCTGTTGTCCACCGGTTCGGAATTGCGCGAGCCCGGCGAGCCGCTCGCCGAGGGGCAGATTTACGACAGCAACCGCTACCTGCTCACCGCCATGCTGCGCCGGCTGGACGTGGCGGTCACCGACCTGGGCATCTGCGCGGATACGCCGGAGCGCTTGCAGGCCGTGCTCGAGAGCGCGGCGCGGGACCACGATGTGGTGATCGCCAGCGGCGGCGTGTCGGTGGGGGAGGCGGACCACACCCACCGGGTGCTCGACCGCATCGGCCGGGTGGACGCCTATAAGGTGGCGATGAAGCCGGGCAAGCCGTTCACCTTCGGCACCCTGGGCGAGGCGCTGTTTCTCGGCCTGCCGGGCAATCCGGTGTCCGCCACCGTGACCTTTCATCAATTGGCTCTGCCGGCGTTACGGCGGCTCGCGGGCGAGTGTTCGCCGGAGCCGCCGCTGGTAGTGCCGGCGCGGGCCGGCGCGCCGTTGCGCAAGAAGCCCGGCCGCGCCGACTTCCAGCGCGCCGTGTTGTGTCGCGACGGCGATGGCGGCCTGAGTGTGGACACCACCGGCTCGCAGGGGTCCGGCGTGTTGTCGTCGGTGACCCGCGCCAACGCCTTTATCCACCTGGAGTCGGAGCGCGGCGACGTGGCCGCCGGCGATACCGTGTCCGTCCTGCCTTTCGACCGTTGGTTGCTGTAGCCGTGACGGACCAACCCCAACACACCCGCGTGATGCTGGTCGACGATACGCCGGCCCGGGCGGCCATGCTCGAGCAGGCGCTCACCGATTGCGGTTTCGAAGTGGTCTGCCGCATGGCCAGCGCCCAGGGCCTGATGAAACAGGTGGCCGAGCATCAGCCGGACGTGGTGATCGTGGATATTGAGTCGCCGGACCGCGACATGCTCGAGCACATGACGGTGCTCAACCGGCACCTGCCCAAGCCGGTGATCATGTTCGCCGAGCAGGGCGACAGCAACACCATCGACCGCGCCATCCGGGCCGGGGTGAGCGCCTATGTGGTCGACGGGCTCAACCCTGACCGGGTGCGCTCGATCGTTGACGTGGCGGTGGCCCGCTTCCGTGAATTCCAGGCACTGCGCAACGAACTGAAGCAAACCCGCACCCGCCTCGCCGACCGGCAGGTGATCGACAAGGCCAAGGCGTTGTTGATCCAGCACCGCCAGATGGACGAGGACGAGGCCTACCACGCCATGCGCAAGCTGGCCATGGACCGCAGCCAGAAGCTGGTGGACGTGGCCAACGACATCGTGTCGGTGCTGGGGCTGTTGGCGCCGAAATCGCAGAGGACCCGTGACCCATGAAAACCGACCTGACCCTGGGCTATATGCCGCTCACCGACAGCCTGCCGCTGCTCGCCGCCCAACAACTGGGCCTGTTCCGCGAGCAGGGCCTGGACGTGACCCTGCAGGAAGAGGTGTCCTGGGCCAATATTCGCGACAAGGTAATCGTCGGCCAGTTCGACGGCGCGCAAATGCTGGCGCCCATGGTGCTGGCCTCGACGCTGGGGCTGGGCGGGCTGAATAAACCGCTGATCGCGCCGTACTCGCTGAACCTGGGCGGCAACGGCATGACGCTGTCCGTGTCCCTGTACCGGGAGCTGGAGGGAACGGCACGCGGCCGTCCCGGGCCCGCCAGTCTTAAACAACTGATCGAGCAACGGAAACTGGAAAAGCAGCCGCCGCTGGTGCTGGCGGTGGTGTTTCCGTATTCCAGCCACAATCTTTTGCTGCGCTACTGGTTGGCCAGCGCCGGCATCGACCCGGACCGCGATGTCACCACCGTGGTGCTGCCGCCCTCTCAGATGGTCGACCATCTGCGGCTCGGGCATATCCACGGTTTTTTCGCCGGCGAACCCTGGAACGCGGTGGCCACGGCGGACGGCATCGGGTGCTGCGTGGCCACCGGCGGGGATATTTGGCGGAACGCGCCCAACAAAGTGCTGGGGGTGACCGCGGACTGGGCGCGGGCCAACCCGGACAGTCTGGACGCGCTGCTGCGTGCCCTGCACCGGGCCGGCGTGTGGCTGGACGGTAACCGGGATCAGGCGGTATCGCTGCTGGCCGGGTACTTGCCGGTGGACGACCGGGTGCTGGCGCCGGCTTTGCTCGGCCATAACGGCTACCGGCCCGACGGCGGCGACGCCCCGGAGCCGGATCTGCTGGTGTTTCATCGCTACCTGGCGAATTTTCCCTGGGTCTCCCACGGCTACTGGTTTCTCAATCAAATGGCCCGTTGGGGCTGGCTGCCCGGCGACCAGGACCTCTCCGCGGTGGCGGCGTCGTGCTACCGCCCGGATCTCTATCGCCGCGCCTTGGCCGACACCCCGTTACCGCACCAGGACTGGAAAGGCGAGGGCATCCACGCCGGCCCCTGGCGCCTGGCCACCAGCCAGGGCGAGATCGAGATGGGCGCGGACACCTTCATCGACGGTGAGGAGTGGCAACTGCGCTCAATGAAGGTTCTGCACCAATCCGCGCCATGATTACGGCGCAATCACCGGATTGGCGCACCTCACCAAATCGACACCACCGCTGAAGGCCCGCTGTTAACCGCTTCACGGCGCCAAAACCAACCTGGCATGGAAGTTGAATGTCTATGTCCTGACAGGTCGGAAACCAATGGCGGTGCCGGCCCCGGACAATATGCGACTGATCTGAGCGAAGGCGCTCACCACGGAAAGTGGTGGGCGCTTTTTTTTCCAGGCACGCCGCCGTCGACAGGAAGGAGCAGCACCCATGAGCAAAGCCCATTCGATTCATGCCCGCGCGGGAGCCGGCGCCATCTTCGCCGTGCTGGTGGCGTTAGTGCTGACAGTGTTCGCGGACGCCGCGAGGGCAGCGGAAAAGCCGCTGGTCGGTTGGCCGGAAAAGCCGGAGCTGACGTTCGGCTTTATCAAGCTCACCGACATGGCGCCGCTGGCGATCGCCTATGAAAAAGGCTACTTCGAGGACGAAGGGCTCTATGTCTCCCTGGAAGCCCAGGCCAACTGGAAAGTGCTGCTTGACGGCGTCGTCGACGGTCAGCTCGACGGCGCCCACATGCTGGCCGGGCAACCCCTGGCCGCCACCAT
This sequence comes from uncultured Alcanivorax sp., assembly GCA_964556345.1. Lineage (GTDB taxonomy): Bacteria > Pseudomonadota > Gammaproteobacteria > Pseudomonadales > Alcanivoracaceae > Alloalcanivorax. The sequence goes on along the minus strand of CAZKWA010000098.1, from coordinate 8,289 downwards.
CGGCTTCGGCACCCAGGCGCACATCATCACCGCCTTCAGCATGGACCTGAACGGTAACGGCATCACCGTCGCTAATTCGGTGTGGGAGGAAATGAAGAAAAACATCGAGCACCGCGACGGCAAACCGGTGCATCCGATCAGCGCCAGCGCGCTGAAACCGGTGGTGAAGGCGTACCGGGATCGGGGCGAGCGTTTCAAGATGGGCATGGTGTTCCCGGTCTCCACGCACAACTACGAGCTGCGCTACTGGCTCGCCGCCGGCGGCATCCACCCCGGTTACTACGCGCCCCATAAAGGCGACACCTCCGGTCAGCTTCAGGCGGAGGCGCTGTTGTCGGTGACGCCGCCGCCGCAAATGCCCGCCACTCTGGAGGCCGGCACTATCCACGGCTACTGCGTGGGCGAGCCCTGGAATCAGCAGGCGGTGTTCAAAGGTGTGGGCGTGCCGGTGATCACCGATTACGAGATCTGGAAAAACAACCCGGAGAAAGTGTTCGGGGTGAGTAAAGCCTGGGCCGACCAATACCCCAACACCCACGCCCGCGTGGTCAAGGCGTTGATCCGCGCCGCCAAATGGCTGGACGAGGACAACAACGCCAACCGTCCCGAAGCGGTGAAGATTCTCGCCAAAAGCGAATACGTGGGCGCCGACGAAGCGGTTATCGCCAACTCCATGACCGGCACCTTCGAGTATGAAAAAGGCGACCAGCGGCCGATCCCGGACTTCAACGTCTTCTTCCGCCACAACGCCACCTACCCCTATTACTCCGACGCCGTCTGGTATCTCACCCAGATGCGCCGCTGGGGCCAGATCCCCGAGCAGAAAAGCGACGACTGGTACATGCGGACCGCCCGCGACGTGTACCGCCCGGATGTCTATGCGCTGGCGGCCAGGGCGCTGATTCAGGAAGGAAAGATGAAAGCCTCCGACTTCCCGGATTTCGACAGTGAAGACGGCTTCAAGCCGCCGCAATCCGAGTTCATCGACGGCAAGACCTACAACGGCCGCGAGCCCAACGCCTACCTGCGGCAATTCGACATCGGCCTGAAGGGCGACCAGCGCCTTTAACGCACCGGCAAAAGAGGGTGATGAAATGATTTCGATCAGCCAGCAAACCTGGTTACAGCCATGGATCAAACTGGCGCGCGGCGAGCGCCCGGCGCAGCAGCTGCGCGCACTGAGTAAGGCCTTGCTGGTGCCGCTGGCCGGCATCGCCGCCTTCCTGTTGTTGTGGGCCGTGGCGGCCGGGCAGATCAACACCTCCCTGGGGGCTTTCCCCGGGCCCCTGGACGTGTGGCAGCAGGGCGCCGCCCTGCTCGAGGAGCACGCCGCCGAGCGCCGCGAGGAAGACGCTTTCTATGAGCGCCAGCGTGAGCGCAACGCCGAGCGCCAGGCGGTGGATCCGTCCTACCAGCCGCGGATTTTCCCCTACACCGGCAGCGCCACCTTCATCGACCAGATCCTCACCAGCCTGATGACGGTGACGGCGGGCTTCGTGCTGGCGTCCCTGCTGGCGATTCCCCTGGGCATCGTGATCGGTCTCAGCCGCACCCTGTACAGCGCTTTCAATCCGGTCATCCAGTTGCTCAAGCCGGTGTCGCCGCTGGCCTGGTTGCCGCTGGTGACCATGGTGGTGAGCGCCGTCTATGTCAGCCAGGACCCGATGGTGCCCAAGTCCTTCATCACTTCCATGGTCACGGTGATGCTGTGCTGCCTGTGGCCCACGGTGATCAACACCGCCGTGGGCGTGGCCAGTGTCGACAACGACCTCAACAACGTGAGCCGGGTGCTGCGCCTGGGCTGGCTCACCCATGTGCGCACCATCGTATTGCCGTCGGCGATTCCGATGATGTTCGCCGGCCTGCGCACCTCCCTGGGGATCGCCTGGATGGTTTTGATCGCGGCGGAAATGCTGGCGCAGAGCCCGGGCCTGGGCAAGTTCGTCTGGGATCAGTTTCAGAACGGCAGCTCCGATTCGCTGAGCCGGATCATGGTGGCGGTGCTCACCATCGGCGCCATCGGCTTTCTGCTTGATCGCCTGATGCTGGCCGTACAGAGCCTGGTGTCCTGGGACAAGTCCGCCGACCTGCGCTGAACGCGCTTCGGGCATGTTTTACGAGAGGAATCTTGTCATGAGTAATTATCTCGACATCTCCAAGATCAGCATCGACTTCCCGACCCCGGAAGGCCCTTTTCGGGCCCTGGACGCGCTGTCGCTGCGCATCCGAAAAGGCGAGTTCGTTTCCCTGATCGGCCACTCCGGCTGCGGCAAATCCACCGTGCTGAATATTCTCGCCGGTCTGTTGCAGGCCACCGAAGGCGGTGTCGCGCTGGAGGGCAAGGAAGTCAACGAGCCCGGTCCGGACCGGGCGGTGGTGTTCCAGAACCATTCGCTGCTGCCCTGGCTGAGCGCCTTCGAGAACGTGCAGCTGGCGGTGCGCCAGGTGTTCCGCGACAGCATGAGCAAGGCGGAAATGCGCGACTGGATCGAGCAGAACCTGAAGCTGGTGCACATGGAACACGCCATGCACAAACGCCCGGACGAACTGTCCGGCGGCATGAAGCAGCGCGTCGGCATCGCCCGCGCCCTGGCCATGCGGCCCAAGGTGCTGCTGATGGACGAGCCGTTCGGGGCGCTGGACGCGCTCACCCGGGCGCACATGCAGGATTCGCTGATGGAGATCCAGCGCGATCTGAACAACACCGTGGTGATGATCACCCACGACGTGGACGAGGCGGTGCTGCTCTCCGACCGCATCGTGATGATGACCAACGGGCCCGCCGCCACCATCGGCGAGGTACTGGAGATTGATCTGCCGCGTCCCCGCAACCGCGTCACCCTCGCCGAAAACAGTGACTACAACCACTTCCGCCAGCAGGTGCTGAGCTTCCTGTACGAGAAGCAGCGCAAGGTGGTGGAGATTCCCCGCGAACCGGCCGTTACCGAAGAAGACGCGGAACCGGCGCGCGGCAAGGTGGCCGGTCTGGTCGACCGGCTCGGCCGTCGGGCCTGAGGGAGCGCGCCATGATGCAGGCCACCCGCATGAAACGTACCGAGGCACGGTGCCGTCTGGTGATCGTCGGCAACGGCATGGCCACCGAAAGCCTGATCAGCCAGCTGGGTACCGGGCACGGCTGGTCGATCCGCGTGCTCGGCGACGAGCCGGTGCGTCACTACAACCGCATCATGCTGTCGCCGTTGCTCGGCGAGGAAACCGACCTGGCGTCGATCACGCCGCGCGATGAGCCCTGGTACCGGGCGCGCCGGGCGACGGTGAGCCTGGGCAAGCGGGTGGAACGCATCGACCGGCAGCGACGCCGCCTGTACTGCACCGACGGTGAGCGGGTCGACTACGACACCCTGGTTATCGCCACCGGTGCGCGTTCTTCGATGCCGCCTTTGCCCGGTGTCGCGGACCTGGACGGTGTCTGCGGCTTCCGCGCCTTGCACGACGTGGAGCGCCTGCGCGGTTGGTGCCGGGCCCGTCCCGGCGTGCGCGCGGTGGTGGTCGGCGCCGGCCTGCTGGGCGTGGAAGCGGCGGTCGGCCTGCGCCGCCTGGGCGCCGACGTGACCCTGGTGCACCGCCGCCCGGTGTTGATGAACCGCCAGCTCGACGCCCAGGCGTCTTCCCTGTTGGCAGCGGCCCTGGGCGATCGCGGCATTCAGGTGCGCACCGGCTGCGACCCCAAGCAACTGATCGGCGACACCAGGGTGAGCGGTGTGGAAGTAGAGGAAGACGGCGCGCGGCGCACGCTGCCCGCCGAGCTGGTGGTGTTCGCCACCGGCATCACGCCGAACCGGGAACTGGCGCAAACCGCCGGCCTGGATTGCGGTGCCGGTATCCGCGTGGACGGCGCCCTGCGCACCTCGGACCGGCACATCCACGCGCTGGGCGAATGCTGCGAATTCCAGGGCAACACCTATGGCCTGGTGGCGCCGGTGCAAGAGCAGGCGAACGTGCTGGCGCGGGTGCTCAAGGGTCGGCGTGCCCGTTATTGCGATCCCTCCCTGGTCACCCGGCTCAAGGTCAGCGGTCTCGACATACACAGCATGGGCCAGGTGGAGGCCACGGCGGGGCAGCAGACCCTGTGGCTGAGCGACGCCGACGCCGGTGTGTATAAAAAACTGATTCTCGAAAACGGGCGCCTGTGTGGCGTCCTGCTGGTCGGCGATGTGCGCCACAGCCAGTGGTATTTCCAATCCCATCAAAGCGGCCGCGACGTCAGTGCATTGCGCGGCACGTTGCTCACGGCGCCCGTCCGTGACGACGACGAATCAACACCGGCCGATGTTTCGGTCGAAGTGGCTTAACAGGAGGCAAGGCTATGACGGACGACAACACCGTACTCCCCACCTCGGGCAACCTGGTGATCATCGGTAACGGCATGGTCGGTCACCATCTGGTGAAGACCCTGGTCGAGCAGGGCGACAACAGCCCCTGGACCCTCCATGTGTTCGCCGGTGAAAACCGGCCCGCCTACGACCGGGTGCATCTTTCCGCGCTGTTCGACGACCAGACGCCGGAGGATCTGTGCCTGTCCCCGGAGCAATGGTACCGGGACAACCGGGTCAATCTGCACCTTAACGACGAGGTGGTGGAGATCGACCGGGACCATAAAACCGTGATCACCGCCGGCGGCGTCCGGCAAGCCTACGACGCCCTGGTGCTGGCCACCGGCTCCTACCCGTTCGTGCCGCCGATTCCCGGCCACGACCATGAAAACTGTCTGGTGTACCGCACCGTGGACGACCTGGACGCCATCAAACGCTGCGCCGGCGACGCCAGGCGCGGGGTGGTGGTGGGCGGCGGCCTGCTGGGTCTGGAAGCGGCCAACGCCCTGCGGCTGCTGGGGCTGGAAACCCATGTGGTGGAATTCGCGCCGCAATTGATGCCGGTGCAGTTGGACGCGACCGGCGGGGCCCTGCTGCGCCAGGAAGTGGAAGCGCTCGGCGTGCACATCCACACCGGCATGAAGACCGAGCTGATCGACGCCGGCGAAGCGCACGCCCTGCGCATGAACTTCGAAGGCCAGGCGCCGCTGGAAACCGACATGATCGTGTTTTCCGCCGGTATCCGGCCGCAGGACAGCCTGGGCCGCCAGGCCGGTCTGGAACTGGGCGAGCGTGGCGGCATCGTGGTCGACAACCAGTGCCGCACCTCGGACCCGGCGATCTTCGCGATCGGCGAATGCGCGCTCTGGAACAACCAGATATTCGGTCTGGTGGCGCCGGGCTACACCATGGCGCGCACCGTGGCCGCCGTGCTCAACAACGAAGCCGCCGATTTCACCGGCGCCGACATGAGCACCAAGCTGAAACTGATGGGCGTGGACGTGGGCTCGGTGGGCGACGCCCAGGCGCGCACCGCCGGCGCTCGCTGTTACCGCTTCCAGGACGAGGTGGCCGGCGTCTACCGCAAGCTGGTGGTCAGCGAAGACCAGAAGTATGTGCTCGGCGCCATGCTGGTGGGCGACTGCGACGCCTACGATACCCTGCTGCAGTACATGCTCAACGGCATCCCGTTGCCGGACAATCCCGCCTCGCTGATTCTGCCCGCCGGCGACGCGGCCCCGGCGCTGGGCGCCGACGCGCTGCCGGATGCCGCCACCATCTGTTCCTGCCACAACGTGTCCAAGGGCGCCATCAACGAAGCGCTGGACGGCGGCTGCTGTTCGCTGGGCGACATCAAGGACGCCACCCAGGCGTCCACCGGCTGCGGCGGTTGCGCCGCCCTGCTGAAAAGCGTGGTGGACGCCGGCCTGGAAGCACGGGGCGTGGAAGTGAACAACCACCTCTGCGAGCACTTTGAGTACTCCCGCCAGGAGCTTTTCCACCTGATCCAGGTGGGCGGTCTGAAGAGTTTCCGTGAGGTGCGCGACGCCCACGGCAAAGGCCTCGGCTGCGAGATCTGCAAGCCGACGGTGGCTTCGATCCTGGCCAGCCTGCATAACGATTACATCCTCGAGCCCGAGCACGTGGGCCTGCAGGACACCAACGATGTGTTCCTCGCCAACATGCAGAAAGACGGCACTTACTCCGTGGTGCCGCGCGTGCCCGCCGGTGAAATCACCCCGGAAAAACTGATGACGCTGGGCCGGGTGGCCAGCAAATACGATCTCTACACCAAGATCACCGGCGGCCAGCGGATCGATCTGTTCGGCGCCCGCCTGGAGCAGTTACCGCTGATCTGGGAAGAGCTGATCGACGCCGGCTTCGAGACCGGCCACGCCTACGGCAAGTCGGTGCGCACGGTGAAATCCTGCGTCGGCTCCACCTGGTGCCGTTACGGCGTTCAGGACAGCGTCGGCATGGCGATCTTCCTGGAGCACCGCTACAAGGGCCTGCGCTCGCCGCACAAGCTCAAGTTCGCGGTGTCCGGCTGCACCCGCGAATGCGCCGAGGCGCAAAGCAAGGACATCGGCGTGATCGCCACCGAGAACGGCTGGAACCTCTACGTGTGCGGCAACGGCGGCATGCGGCCGCGCCACGCGGATCTGTTCGCCACCGATCTTTCCGACCAGGAACTGGTGCGACTGGTGGACCGGGTGCTGATGTTCTACGTGCGCACCGCGGACCGTTTGCAGCGCACCTCGGTGTGGTTGGAGAACCTGGAAGGCGGGCTGGATTACCTGCGCCAGGTGGTGATCGACGACAAGCTGGGCATCGGTGCCGAGCTGGAGGCGCAGATGGACGTGGTCCGCGAGCGCTATCAGTGCGAGTGGCGCACCACCATCGACGACCCGCAAAAGCTCAAGCGCTTTCGCAGCTTCGTCAATGCGGAAACCCCCGACCAGGACATCCGCTTCGTGCGCGAGCGCGGCCAGCCCCGTCCCGCCACCGAGGACGAGCGCGGCGATCTGATTGAAACCGTCAGCGTCTGAAACAACCGGCGAAGGAAAAGGAGAGCAACCATGCAATGGCAACACATTTGTACCCAAGAGGATCTGGTGGCCGGCGGCGGCGTGGCCGCGCTGATCAACGGCGAGCAGGTGGCGTTGTTCTATCTGCCCGACCAGTCGCCGCCGGTCTATGCGATCGGCAACCACGACCCCATCGGCGGCGCCAATGTGCTGTCGCGCGGCATCGTCGGCGATATTGGCGGCGAGCTGGTGGTGGCCTCGCCGCTGTATAAACAGCATTTCAGTTTGCTCACCGGCCTTTGCCTGGAGCGCGACGACGTGGCGGTGCCGGTGTGGGAGGTCAAGCTGGACGGCGAACGGGTGCTGCTGCGACCGATGCCGGCGGCGCTCAACCGGACCGGGACCTGAGCCATGGCCGAGCGCATTCACACCACCGACACCACCTGCCCGTATTGCGGCGTGGGCTGCGGTGTGTCCGTGAAGGGCGCCGGCGACAGTGTCATCGGAACGGCGAACCACCCGGCCAACCAGGGGCGGCTGTGTGTTAAAGGGTCGGCGCTCCACGAAACCCTCGATCATCACAACCGGCTGCTGTACCCGGAAGTGGACGGCGCCACGGTGGACTGGGACACCGCGCTGGACGAAGTGACGCGCCGGCTGCGGGACACCGTGGCGCGGTACGGCCCCGACAGCGTCGCCTGCTACGGTTCCGGACAGTTGCTCACGGAAGACTATTACGTCGCCAATAAACTGATGAAGGGGTTTATCGGCAGCGCCCACATGGACACCAACAGCCGGCTTTGCATGGCCTCGGCGGTGGCCGGCTACAAGCGCGCCTTCGGCGGCGACAGCGTGCCCGGCTGCTACCAGGATCTGGACAGCGCCGAACTGCTGGTGCTGGTGGGCTCCAACGCCGCCTGGACCCACCCGGTGCTGTTCCAGCGCATGGTGGCGGCGAAGAAGGCGCGCCCCGACACCAAAGTGGTGGTGATCGATCCCAGACGCACCGCCACCTGCGATCTGGCCGACCTGCATCTGCCGTTACGGCCCGGCGCCGACGGCCTGCTGTTCAACGGTTTACTGGCCTGGCTGGCCCGGCACGGCCATCTGGACCGGAACTATATTCGCGAGCACACCCGCGGCTTCGAGGATGCTCTTGCGCGGGCCGAGCAAGATACCGGCTCACCGGCCGCTTTGGCGCAACACTGTGATCTGCCGGAAAAAGATATCGAAACATTTTTCGGCTGGTTCGCCGAGCGGCCGCGCACCGTGACCTTCTATTCCCAGGGCATCAACCAGAGCGCCACCGGCACCGACAAGTGCAACGCCATTATCAACTGTCACCTGGCCACCGGCCGGGTCGGCAGGCCCGGCGCCTCGCCGTTTTCCATCACCGGCCAGCCCAACGCCATGGGCGGCCGCGAGGT
>CAZKWA010000097.1:0-12140 GCA_964556345.1 uncultured Alcanivorax sp. | reverse complement strand
CCGGGAGCTTCGCTCCCTTTCGCGGGCGGGGCCCGCTCCCACAAGGCCCGCTCCCCCAGACAAGTTTCGCTGTCACAGACCCGCGTCCCCGGATGGAGGGACCCCGCTGGAGAGAGCAACCCCGCCGAACCTCAATAAACCTTAAAAAAACCGTCATCGCCGTGTCATGAGTTTGCGGCCCACTGCCTGGGGACCGATAAACGAATAATGACGAGGTAACCCCATGAAACTCTGGCTTGCCCTGGGCGCCGGCACGCTTGCCGCCGCCATGCTCGCCGGCTGCGGCGGCGACGACAGCAACGATAGCCTGCCCGCCTCCGAGCCCCCCGCCGTAAGTGGCGTCCAACTGAACTTCATGGGCCGCTACAGCACCGGCCAGTTTGATGAAAGCGCGGCGGAAATTCCCGCCTACGACGCCGGCACCCAGCGTCTTTTCGTGGTCAACGCCCAGGATGGCAAGCTCGACGTGCTGGCCATGGACGACCCGGCCAACCCGGTGCTGTGGGACACCCTGGACACCTCGGACATCGACGCGGAGACGGAAGTGAACAGCGTCGCGGTACGCGACGGCCTGGTGGCCGTGGCGGTACAGGCGAAGGTGAAAACCGACGCCGGTTACCTGGCGCTCTATGACGCCGACACCCTGGAGATCATCAGCTGGGTGAAGGCCGGCGCGCTGCCGGACATGGTGACGTTCACCGCCGACGGCCAGTACGTGCTCACCGCCAACGAAGGCGAGCCCAGTGATGACTACAGTGTCGATCCGGAAGGCTCCGTCAGCGTCGTCGACATCAGCGACCCGGCGAACCCGGTGGTCGCCACCGCCGACTTCAGCGCCTACAACGGCCAGGAAGACGACCTGCGCGACCAGGGCGTTCGTATCTTCGGCCCCAACGCCACCGCCGCCGAGGACCTGGAGCCGGAATACATCGCCCTGGACGCCGACGGCGCCACCGCCTGGGTGGTGCTGCAGGAGAACAACGCCCTGGCCAAGGTGGACATCGCCAGCGCCACGGTCACCGACCTTCTGCCCCTGGGCGAAAAAGACCTCAGCCTGGACGGCAACGGCATCGACGCCAGCGACGACGACGGCGTGATCAACATCCGCACCTTCGACGGCGTGGTCGGGCTGTATATGCCGGACGCCATTCACGCCTACAGCGCCGGCGGCGCGACCTACCTGGTGACCGCCAACGAAGGCGACGCCCGTGCCTGGGGCGAGGACAACGACGCCTACTGGGGTGTCGAAGGCGCGGGTTGCGCCGGCGATGCCAGCCAGGGCTTCGTGGAGGAATTCCGGGTCAAGCATCTGGTGCACGCCGACGGCTTCGACCGCCGCTGCGGTGACGATCTGCCGCCGCAGCTGCGCGCGCTGGGCGCCGGCGGCCTGCTCAACCCGACCACCTTCGCCTACTGCGGCGCCGTGGACGGTGACCCCGGCGACTGCCGCGCGGACGACGTGCTGGGCCGCCTCAACATCACCTGGACCGAGGGCTATCGCACCGACGACAACGGCGACCCGGTGATGTTCACCGCCGATGGCGTGGAAGACGCCGCCGGTGACCGCATCATGTACGACAAGCTGTACGCCTACGGCGGCCGCTCCTTCTCAATCTGGGACGCCCAGGGCGAACTGGTGTGGGATTCCGGCGACGCCATTGAGCAGTTCCTGGCCAGCGACCAGTGCTTCGCCGGCGCCCAGCGCAACCTTCCCTGCGCGGATTACTTCAACAGCGGCCACGACGAGGGCAGCGACTTCGACAGCCGCAGCGACGCCAAGGGGCCCGAGCCCGAGGGCCTGACCCTGGGCACCCTGGACGGCAAGACCTTCCTGTTCCTGGGGCTGGAGCGCATGGGCGGCATTCTCGTCTATGACATCAGCGACCCCAGCGCACCGGTGATGCAGGACTATCTGAACAGCCGCGAGGACTGGGACACCGAGGACACCGAATCGGTGCTGGCCAGCGCCGGCGACCTGGGCCCGGAAGGCCTGGTGTTCATCCCGGCGTCCGACTCCCCCAACGGCGAGGCCCTGCTGGTGGTGGGCTATGAGGTGAGCGGCACCACCGCGGTCTACCAGGTGGAAGCGCTGCGCGACTGAGCCCTTTCAGCCCGCCCAATCAGAACGCCCGGCGTGCCACCGCACGCCGGGCGTTCTTCGTTATGGGGGCGGCAAAAACTGGACCCCGGCGGCAAGCCACGGCAGTCTTAGGGCAAACACGCCTTCACGCGATCGGCGATCAGGGCATGTCAGGCTCCGCCGACAATGAAGGGCTCGCCGTAACAGGCATGGGATTCGCGCACCAGACCTTCAGAGTCGAAATGGAACGTCTCCGCGACGTTGCTCTGATGGCCCCGGTAATACAGGGTTACACTTTGCTGACCGGAGAGTACCTCGATCAGTTCAAAATGCAGGTCAGGAAGCGCCTTCAAGGCCCGTGACCAATACGCGCGCAGCGCCTCGGTCCCGGACAGCACGCCGCCACTCGCAGTGGTGAAGCGGGCGATCATCGGGGAGTGGAAGACCACATCGTGATGATAATGGGACAGGATGTCGTCCAGGTGGTGCCGGTTCCAGGCGTCCAGCCAGTGATGGGCGAAAGCGTGGGGGTCGAGGGGAAACGCTTGCATGACGCTTCCTATAAGGTCAATTTAAGTGACCTTTTATATAAATCCGAGAGTGGTGGTGAGTCAATATGGTTGAAGACGTTTCACTGGACCGGCTGAACAAGTGCCTGGAAACCGTGCATTTCGCCTTCCGGGGGCTGGTGGCCGAACCCGACAGCATATTGAAAAGCCAGGGGCTGTCCCGTATTCACCACCGATTGCTGTTCTTTATCGGTCGCAACGCCGGGCTCAGCGTCAACGAGCTGGTGGAGACCATGCGCCTGACCAAACAGGCCATTCACAAGCCGCTGAAAGCGCTGGTGGAAAAAGGCCTGGTGACGGTGGACCGCGACCCTTCGGACAAACGCGTCAAGCGCCTGACCCTGACCGAACAGGGCCAGGCCCTGGAAACACGGCTCACCGGCATCCAGCGCGAACTCCTCACCCACGCGTTCGATGAAGTGGGCGAGGAAGGCGCCAACGCCTGGTTCCGGGTCATGGAGACCATGGCCCGCCGCCTGGGTGTCTAGCCGCGGGCCATGAGGGCGGGGCCGGCGCGGCGTGCCGGTCCACGGCTACGAAATCCACAATGGTGTCAGCGAAGGGCCGGTGCTGACACGTCCCCTGACGCTGCATGGCCGCGACCGGGTCGCGGCACCTACCCGCACGGCCTGTTCGACAACCCCGGCGCCGCTAACGCCCTGCTGCCGCTTCTTCTCTCATAAAAGACAGTCATCTCATCCAAGCGGTCCGACATCGCTCCTCATAGCATCATTAAAGAACCCCTTCTGAGTATATGGCCCCGGTTCCATCAGGTTTCGGCGAGCCACCGTATAAGCACATATAAGCGATAACAACAATGCGAGGAGAGCACCATGCTTATTTTCAAGTGTCTTCCAGGCCTGTTGGTCTGTGTCAGTCTGCTTGTCGCCGGCTGTGGCGGTGACGGCAGCAATGACCCGCCCACACCCGGACTATCCGTGGTAGCCGCCACTGTTCAGGGAGATTTATCCGGCCGGGCGCGAGCACCGACAAACACCACCATTGACGGCAGGCTCCTGGAATGGCGGGGCATACCCTATGCTCGTCCACCGGTGGGCGATTTACGCTGGCGAGCCCCGCAAGCACCAGTGAGCTGGAAAGGTGTTCGCGACGCCACCGAGCCCGCATCGCGTTGCGTACAGGCCGAAACCACCCGCCACTGGGTACGCACTCAAAACATCATTGGCGACGAAGATTGTCTGTATCTGGACATCTATCGCCCCGCCCGCACCGGCTGGGAACGGGAAAAGTTACCGGTCTATGTCTGGATCCACGGCGGCTCCAATAATTTCGGCACCGCCATGCAGTACGACGGCGGCAACCTGGCTCTGCACGCGGACGCCGTGGTAGTGGTCATCCAGTATCGGCTGGGGCCACTGGGCTGGTTTTATCAACCGGAGATTCAAACCGGTGGTGCCGATACCCTGTCGGACTCGGGCAACTTCGGCAATCTGGACCAGATGCAGGCTCTGAAGTGGGTACGCGACAACATCAGTGCTTTCGGCGGAGATTCCGACAAGATCACCATAGCGGGGGAATCCGCCGGCGGGCATAACGTCATGACCCTGCTGGTTTCGCCACAAGCACGGGGATTGTTCCATAATGCCGTGGCGCAAAGCCCCTCCATGGAGACACTCACTCCGACGGAGGCCACGACCTTTGCCAACGATCAGATTGACTATTTGCTGCGCTACCGTGGCGAGGCGGCCGACGCGGCCGAAGCCGCGGCGCTGCGCCAGCGTATGATCGACGAAGGCACCCTGGCCGAGTATCTTTTTCAGACACCGGCCCATGACTACTATGCCGCTATTCAAACGTTTTCCAGGCTGACGGCTTATGGCGCCATTGAGGATGGCACCCTGTTGCCCGATGGGGGCTGGATGCCCGCCATCCGCGCCGGCGACTACTACACCGTGCCGATCATTATTGGCGCCAACGAATATGAGCAGAAATCCTTCATGCCGCTTTACGGCGCTCTGGTGAAAACGCTCTATGGCCAGCCCTCCGGCGATTACACCTGGTTGAACCTAAGAGACGTGATGGAGGGGGAAACCAAGGAGGACGGCACCCGCTTCACTCTGACCGACGTGCTCCCCACCGAGCGGGATCAGACCCTCTATGAACTGGCCGGCTATCATGGCGGCCGTGCCTGGCGCGCCAAGTACGTGGATGAATTGGCGGCCGCGCTGGCACAACACCAGGAAGGCGTTTACGCCTATGATTTCCGCTGGGGCGGTCCGGGTTCCGGCCCCGAGCCATTCGATTTAATTTATGGCGCGGGTCATGCGGCGGACATCCCCTTCTTCCACGGTCAGGAAGCCGGTTTGTTCGGTTACCCCTTCACGGAAGACAACGAAGCCGGCCGGCGGGCCCTGCAAACCGACATGATGACCTACATGTCGCACTTCATTCGCGAAGGCAACCCCAGCGCCGCCTGCAACGCCGATTGCCCTCCCCGATGGATGCCATGGACCGGCTCTGGCGCCAACACCGTCATTATTCTTGACGCCGATCTCGAACAGGCCCGGATAGAGATGTCCAGCGAGGCTTTGACATTGGACAGCGTGGAGGCCGCTCGCGAAGCGGCGATCAGCAGCTACGATGAGGGCGAGAAAAACACCGTGCGACATTTCTCCAATCAGACACCCTGGCCCGCGCCCTGAGCCAACTGCACGGTCTGTTCTGACATCAACGATCAGGCGGTCCTACGAATATATTTTCTTCGTAGGGCCGCATCACCCTTATACCCGGCCGCCCCACACCACCCTGCCGGGTAACCGACAATCAAGACCAGCACCGCATCGGCATCACCAGCTCCGACTCAACCAACGCGGTTGGGTTCATGCCAAGCACTTCCCGATAAACCCGGTCCAGATGCGCGAGATCATAGAACCCCGCCTCGTGAGCCATATCGGTCATTGCCTTGCCCTGTTTCCACAACTCCACCGCACGCCACAAGGCAACCCAGCGGGCGTAGTAGCCCAGGCTGCAGCCCATTTCCCCCTTGAAAAGCCCTCTCAATCTGGAAGGTGACAGATTCACCCACGACGCCAGTTCATTTATATTTACTTGATTCAACGTCAGCTGGTCGATCCTTTCCAGTATCTTCTGAATGCGATGATCCCGCACCGTTGCTTCGGGAAATTCACCACACACCGTATGAACCACCGAACCAAACAGTTTCTCCACCTCCTCGGCGGCTATGATTTCATGCGCGGCCCTGCCCATCAGGGGCCGTAGAGGCGCAAAATCGGTGATCTCCAGAGACAGCACCTCAGTGCCATTGCCGAATATCGGCTTTAAAGCAGTGAACTCCGCGGATCCCATCGGCATATCGAAAATAAAGAGCTCACTATTCAGCGCCTGGGTGCGTCTACGTGGTACATCGGGCGCGACCAGCGCCGCGCGCGTGGTGATCGCCGGTCCGCTTCCCGCATCCAACTCAAAGGGCTCCCCAAAAGCCAATAACAGCGTCGCGGATAGTCGCCTGTAAGGGTTATCGCCACGGTCAATTCGATAGCTTTCGGCGATCATCAGAAAACGACGACGCCCGTAGTAGACCTTCATCCCTTTAGGAAAGAGTCGAGACTGCTCTTCCATTCTTATACTCCAAGCAAAGGACAGTCATTCCATCCAATCGACCTTGTTTCCGGCTCAATACTATTGTTTCCAAGCCGTTCCAGGAGAACAAGAATGTATAACACCGGAACTCCTTGCTATGAAATTCCCATTATTCCATCGCGATACGCGCGATGCCTGGCTCGTTTCCTGGCGACTCGTGGCATCGGCCAATCAGCCCTTCTGGAAGGTACCGGCGTGGACGCACGGCACTTGAATCATCCGGACCATCAGCTTGCCATGACACAAGCCCTGTCCCTGTTCAATCGCGCGAGAATAATGCTCGATGACGAACTCGCACCGTTTCAACTCGGGCAAAGCCTGGATCCCGTCGATCACGGCCTGGCCGGCGTCTTCGCCCTGCACCGACACGATCCAGAACGACTGATGGGTATGATTATCGAGTACCTGCGCATCCGCCTTCCCCTGGTTGATATGACGTTCTGCCATGAATCCGGCCAGCTCACACTACGATTTATGGATAAGTGGGATCTTGAACACCTCCGTCCTTTCATCTTCAAAGTATATGCGGGCTGTATTCATCGCCTGACAGCGGACATATGCAAGAACATGTCATTATATTTTGACTTTGGCACCCGCCTTAGTAGCAGTATATGGGCATCGCGAATCAAAAACGCTTCCGTTTTTTTTGGCTCATCACGATCCCAGGTCTTCATGACCCTGCCCGATAAGTCCGTCACCGGGCGCGACGGTGGGATCCCCCCATGCCTGACGGAGGCATGCATCCAGGAGCGAATGAATTGCGATCATACTCATTCCCTGGCCTCCATGGTTCGCCGAATCATCAACGACGATGTCGGCCGCAATTGCACCCCGGAAAGAGTCGCTGAACAACTCGGAATGAGTCCCCGTACGCTGCGACATCATCTCAGGCTGTCTGGTGCCACCTTCCATGAAATTCGCAATGAGATCAGACAGGCTCATGCGACACGCTATCTAACGGGAACCCGCCTTCCGATGAAGCGGATCGCGAAGAAGCTCGGCTACAGTGATCAGGCCAGTTTGGCCAAAGCCTATCGACTCTGGACAGGGAAGACACCAAGCGCCGTGCGCCGGGACGCCGAAGAGATGTCGAAACCATCGGGTCGCTGTTCAATACAGAAGCATAAAAAAAGCGCCCCGGAGGGCGCTTGAAGAGGTGACCGTTGCTGCCAGGGTGTTATTGGTTATACAGCCACTCGGAGCGCTCCAGCACCCGGTTATTGATACGGATCTCGGCGATGTCGCCGGCGAACAAATTGCCCGGATTACCCTGCCAGCTGTTAACGCCGATCGCCCAGGGCTGACCGGGCTCCACCAGCAGGCCCTGCTGCTCGTCCACGCCGGTGCGCATCACCAGCGCGCCATCCACGTACATCTGCACTCGCTCGCCGTCGTTGACCAGGGCGATGTGGTACCAGTAGTCGCTGCTCACTTCCCAGGACCAGTTATCCTGACCCTTGCCGTTCTGCGAGGTGCTGACCCACTGGAATTCCTTGAGCGAGGATACGTTCAGACCCAGGGAGGCATCGCTGCCACCGCAGGAGAGCTCGTGGTAGGCGCACACCTGGCTGATGCCCGGCTGGTGGTTGAGGATACCGGACCACTGGTTCTCCGCCGGGATCCAATCCGCCGGCAGGCGCACGATGGCCTCGATGGTGTACTGCGGCAGGTAGCCGGGTTTGCCGGCGGCGCTGTTGTCGAAGGTGAGGCCGGGGCCGTCGGTGCTCAGGTAATAGCCGCCGATATCGTTATTGCCCATGAAGCGGGCGGCGCCGGTGGCGTAGCCGAACGGCGGCGCCTGATCGCTGATCTGGAAGAAGTCACCGCGATCGCCCTCGGGATCGTTAAGGGCCACCAGGCTCAGGGTGCTGCCGTTGCCGGACGCGTCCAGGAACTGGACCTCGCCGTCGGCGTTGGTGATGCGGTGATCGTCGTCGAGAATCCAGTAGGCCTGGGTGCCCTCGATGTTGCCGGGGGCGTCGCTGACGTCGCCCTGGTTGAAGTCGGCGAAGCGGCGCTCGAACGCCATCGGCACGCTGAATTCCCAGCGGGACAGCTCGTCCTGGTTTTGCCGCTGGTCTTCGGGGATCGCGGCCACCCAGGGCGAATAGGAGCGAAAATCCAGTTCCTGGTTGTCCTGGTCGAAGGTGACCAGCTGCATCATGCCGTTGCCGCCCCAGAAGCCGGACTGGTAGTCGACCACCACCATCACCACGTCGCGGCCGTAATTGTTCTTGCCCACCATCATGGCCTCGCCGTGGTGGTGACCGTTGAAGGTCAGGAAGATCTGGTCGTTGTCGCGGATCAGGTTTTCCCACAGGTGCGCGCCGTGCTCGGTGAAGATGGCGGTTTCGTCGTCGCCGGCGATATTCAGCAACTGGTGGGTGGTGAGGATGGCCGGCAGATCCGGATGTTCGTCGAGCACCGACTGGGCCCAGGCCAGGGTCTGGTCGGAGGCGCGCCAGTCCAGCGCCAGCACCAGAAACTCCCGACCGCCGGCTTCGAAGATGTGGTAGCTGTTGAAGCCGGTGCTGTCGGTGCCCTGGAAGGTGGTGAAGTTGGCGGCCTGCAGGGACGCCGGGAAATGCTGCAGGAAGGGCTCCGCCGCCAGGTCACGCTGGTTGTCCCACTGGCCGCTGTTGAGCACGTCGTGGTTACCGGCCAGCACGCTGTACGGGGTTTCCGCGTTGGCTTCGAGAATCTGCATGGCTTCGCGGGCGGCGACCCACTCGCCGTTCTGGCGAGGCAGGTCGACCACGTCACCCAGGTGCAGGGTGAATTTGATTTTCTCTTCCTGATAATGATCGGCAATCCATTGGGTCTGGGCGGTGAAACGTTCCGGTGAATAGCGCGAGTATTTCTGCGTATCCGGAATCACCGCCACGGTAAAGGTGTTGGCGCTGCCGCCACCGCCGCCGTTGTCCGGCGGCGTCACGGCCGCCGAGTCGGAATCGCTGTCGCCACCGCAGGCGGCGAGGAATAGACACAACAAAAGGCTGAGCCCGGCGGCGTACCACCGGGGCCGATGCAAAATCGTCATGGTTGAACTCCCGAGTAATGAGGACTGAACGCAGCCTTCACGCTATCGCGGCGGGATGAACGAACGGTTTCGGCGAAATTGCATTTCGATAAAGAGAATGTGACAAGACCCCGGCTGGTGGGCCGGGGCTTGTCAGGGGGAAGGGATCAGGCGGTCTGGCGCTGTTCCTGCTGATCCGCGTCGAGCTTGTTCTTGTAGAGCGAGCGCTTGGGCTTGGCCATCACCCGGCGCAGCATGGGCTCGAAGAACGACAGCGGCAGGGTCTCCTGCTCCGGATCGAAGGCGGCGGCGTCGTACTTGGCGCAGAACTCCACGGTGCGGTCGAAGCAGGGGTGATCGCGGTACTGCTCGCGCAGGTCCGGGTCCAGGCCCAGGTGCTCGAAGAAGTAGTAGCCCTGGAAGATGGCGTGGTGTTTGACCATCCAGTGGTTTTCCTCGCTGACGAACGGCTCCACCAGGGCGGCGCCCACGTCGGCGTGGTTATAGGGGCCCAAGGTGTCGCCGATATCGTGCAACAGGGCGCACACCACGTACTCCTCGTCGCGGCCGTCGCGGTGCGCCAGGGTGGCGGTCTGCAGGCAGTGGGTCAGACGATCCACCGGAAAGCCGCCGCAATCGCCTTCCAGCAGCTTCAGGTGGGTGATGATGCGGTCGGGCAGCTCCTTGGCGAAGCCGCCGAAGGCCTGGCCGATGATCTTCCAGTCCTCGGCGGTGCCCTCTTCCATATGCTTGAACGCGGCGCGGGGTTCGTCGTGATGACCGTCCATACTGTTCTCCTCGGCTGGGGCCGCGAGGCCCTGGCATTTATTGGATGTATGATAGGCAGTCTAGGCCGCGCGCCGGCGGGAGAATGTCAACCGTTTGACAGTTGGCGCGCGGCACGGCGGTAACAGGTAGCCCGGCGATGGATGATCACGTTCTCGAGGTATTGAAAAGCTGCTCGCTGCTCTCCGGCCTGCCGGAGAAAGCCCTGCGCGAGGTGGCGCCGCTGGCCCGGGTGCGCCCGTTCCGCGCCAACGAAGTGCTGTACCAGCGCGGCGAAGTGCAGTCGGCGCTGTCGGTGGTGGGGGCGGGTAATGTGCGTATCGGCTCCACCAGCGCCGAGGGCCGGGAGATCATGCTCACCCTGTTCGAGCCCGGCGCCTGGTTCGGCGACACCGTCTTCTCCCCGGGCATGCCCCGGGTGTTCGGCGCCACCGCCCACACCGACGGCGAGCTGGTGGAAGTGCCCGGGCAGGACTACCGGGCCTTGCTGGCCCGTTACCCGGAGGCGTACCCGCGCACCCTGGACATGCTCAGCCGGCGTCTGTGGTCGGCGATTTCCATCATCGAGGACAACGCCCTGCGCGACATGCCCGGCCGGGTGGGACGGCGGCTGCTGTTCCTGGCGCATATGCATGATCCGCAGCGCGGGCCCGGCCCGGTGACCTTCAAACTGACCCGCGAACACATCGCCAACATGATGGGCATGACCCGCCAGGGCGTGCACGGCGTGCTGAAAGGCCTGGAGCAGCGCGGCCTGATCCGTTTCAGCTACGGCCGCATCACGGTGCCGGACCCGGACGCGCTGCAAGCGTATCTGGACGATCGTACCGGGTCATAACTATTATTCGAATGATGGCACTTTGGCATTAGTTTGTGACGGAATTAAAGGAATTCCTATCAGCGGTCGATAACACTCGGTAACAGATACCAACAGGCGGAAACAATCCGCCGGCACCGAGTGACGACGCATGCCGACCCTGCTGCAAGACCTGCCCCTGGCGTTCACCCTGCCCGATCACGGCTTGCTGGAATTGCTGGCCATTCCTCTGGGAGCCCTGGTGATGGTGGCGGCGGTCCTGTGGACCGGGCGGATTAGGCAGCGGCTGCTGGTTAATGTGCTGGCACTGGGGGTGATGATGCCGCTGGTGCATCTGTGCATGATCACCGCCGGGGCGCACCTGCTCAGCCAGCGCCTGCAGTTGGCACTGCTGGATGTGATGCCGCCCTGGCTGGGGTGAGCCTGATCAGGCGAGCGCGGGTTCGATAAAGCGCCAGTCTTCCGCCGACTGGCCCAGCACCAGAAAGTGCGGGTTAAGCACATCCTGCTTGTTATAGGTCAACGGCTCGAAGTGAGTGTTCACTACGACGCCGCCGGCGGCGTTGACCACCGCGTGGGCGGCGGCGGTGTCCCACTCACTGGTGGGCGCCAGACGCGGGTAGATGTCCGCCTCGCCTTCGGCCACCAGGCAGAGTTTCAGGGACGAGCCCATGGAGGTTTTTTCCACCGCGCCCAGCCGGCTCTCGATCAGCCGCTCCAGCGCCGCCACCTGCTCGGCGCCATGACGGCGGCTGGCGACCATCACGATCGGCGCGTGCCGGGCCCGGCAGCGGATGGCACCGCGGTCACCACCCTCTTCCTTGAACGCCCCCAGGCCCTGGCCGCCTGAATAGGTGACGCCCGTCACCGGCACGTGCACCACACCCAGCACCGGCACGCCGCCTTCCACCAGGGCGATGTTGACGGTGAACTCGCCGTTGCGCTTGATGAATTCCTTGGTGCCGTCCAGCGGGTCCACCAGCCAGAAGCGGGCCCAGTCCTTGCGGTCTTCGTAGTCGATGCCGCCGGACTCCTCGGAGAACACGGGGATGTCCGGCGTCAGCACCCGCAGGCGCGCCTCGATCAGGTCATGGGCGGCCCGGTCGGCTTCGGTGATCGGGCTGTGGTCGTCCTTGTGGTCCACCGCCACGTCGCCGCGGTTGTAGATCTCCAGGATGGCGGCGCCGGCGTCCACGGCGATGCGGGTGACCGGCTCAAGCAGGGCGTTCAAATCGTTCATTCAACGGT
>CAZKWA010000096.1:989-12255 GCA_964556345.1 uncultured Alcanivorax sp. | reverse complement strand
CGTCCGACAGGGAGCCTACAGGGACGTATTCACGGCGTTCCCGGAAGGGCCTAACACAGACCCGCGTCCCCGCTGGAGAGAACCGAACGAGGTAACTCAGAAGGAAGCGGGATCGATGGCGTTGAAGTCGGCTACTTTGGGGTGGTTGCTGCTCGCGACGGCGTTGTCCCGGTCCAGCAGCACGGTGCGCAGGCCGGCTTCGCGGGCGGCGTCCAGCTCTTCCTCCACGTCGGAAAGAAACAGAATCTCGCTGGGCGGCAAGCCGATGGCGTCGCTGATACGGCGGTAGCTGGCCGCGTCTTTCTTGCCACCACTGGTGGTGTCGAAGTAGCCCTGGAACAGCGGCGTCAGATCGCCGGCCTCCGAGTAGCCGAAGAACAGTTTTTGCGCCGCCACCGAGCCGGAGGAATAGACGTAGAGCGGAAAGCCCTGGTCGTGCCAGTCGCGCAGCCGCCGGGTGGCGTCCGGATAAAGATGCGCCTGGTAATCGCCGTTGCGGTAGCCGCTTTCCCAGATCATGCCCTGCAGGGCTTTCAAGGGCGTGGCTTTTCTGTCCTCGTCGATCCAGCGACGCATCAGCGTGGCGGCCTGCTCCGGTGTGTCCAGGGCCTCGCCGCTGTCGCGCCGGGCCGCCGCCAATTGCTCCGCCACCGCCGGGTCGTCCCAGTGGCGTTCAAGGAAGGCCCCCATCTGCTCGGCCGCGTAGGGGAACAGCACCTCCTTGACGAAGCGGATGCTGCTGGTGGTGCCTTCGATGTCGGTGAGGATGGCGCGGATCATCAATTCTCCAGACGGTTGAAGCGCTGGGCGATGTCGCTGCCGGTGAAATTGGCGACCCAGCCTTCCGGGTTGTTGAACAGGCGGATGGCGGTGAAGCGGGGGTTCGGCCCCATGTCGAACCAGTGCGGGGTGTTGGCCGGCACGGAAATCAAATCGCCCTTGGTGCAGAGCACTTCGTAGATACGCTCGCCCAGGTGCAGGCTGAACAGGCCCTGGCCGTCGACGAAGAAGCGCACCTCGTCTTCGCTGTGACGATGTTCTTCCAGAAACTTCTCGCGGGCCGCCTGCTTCTGCGGGTGGTCCGGCGTCATGCTCACCACGTCCACCGCCTGGTAGCCTTCCTCGGCGATCAGCCGGTCGATCTCCCGGCGATAGACATCCAGCACTTCCTCCTGGCTGGGCTGCTCGGTGAGCGCGCCGGCGGCCTGCCATTGCTCATAACGAATGCCGACCTTGGCCAGTTCCTCGGCCATGGCGAGCTTGTCGTTGATGATCTGTTCCGGTTGTTCCGGGTGGCCTTCGCGAAAGATTTTCAGGTTACTCATGGGGGCTCCTCCTCAGGGGGCCGTCAGCCCAGGCGGCGACGGTCCAGTTCCACGGCCAACAGGGTCTCCAGCGCTTCCAGCTGGCGGTAACAGGCGCTCATATCCGCCGCCCAGGTGTACAGGCCGTGGCCGCGAATCAGATAGGCGTGGCCGGCGTCGCCGGCGTCCATGGCGCGATCCACTTCGGCCGCCAGGGCGGCGATGTCCTGGCTGTTTTCGAACACCGGAATGGTAAGCCGCGTGTCATGGGTTTGCACCCCGTCCAGCGCCTTGAGCAGTTCATAGCCCGCCAGGGTGACGGGCTCGCCGGGCCAGTGCATGGTGAGCACGGTGGCGGCGTGGCTGTGGGTGTGCAGCACCGCGCCGGTGTCCGGCGACCGGCGATACAGCTGGGTGTGCAGCAGGGTCTCGGCGGAGGGTTTGCCGTCGCCGACGGCGGCGCCTTCCATGTCCACCACCATGATGTCGGTCTCTTCCAACAGGCCCTTGTCGCGCCCGGACCGGGTGATGGCCGCGTAATCGCTGTTCAGGCGCAGCGAGTAGTTGCTGCTGGTGGCCGGCGACCAGCCGCGCGCGTACAGGCGGCGGCCGGTGGCGGCGAGCACGCGGGCCGCTTCGCGGTAACCGGCGGTGGAGTAGGGCCGCTTACTCATCAGGACCTCCGGGTGGAACGGGACAAGTGCTCGGCGACGGTGGCCGTGGACGGCGCCTGGATCACGCCGCTTTCCGTGACGATGGCGGTGATCAGCGCCGCCGGCGTCACGTCAAACGCCGGGTTATAGACCGGGCAATGCTCCGGGGCGACCGGGTGGCCGCCCAGTTTGCGCACTTCGTCGGCGGGGCGCTCCTCGATGATGATGCCGCCGCCGTCGGGCATCGCCGGGTCGAGGGTGGAATCCGGCGCCGCGACGATGAACGGCAGATCATGGTGACGGGCCAGCACCGCCAGGCCGTAGGTGCCGATCTTGTTGGCGGTGTCGCCGTTGGCGGCGATGCGGTCCGCGCCCACCACCACCGCGTCGATGCGGCCCGCCGCCATCAGCATGCCGGCGGCGCTGTCCGCCACCAGGGTGACGGGAATGTTTTCCTGCATCAGCTCCCAGGTGGTCAGGCGCGCGCCCTGCAACCAGGGCCGGGTTTCACCGGCGATCACTTCCCGCAGATGCCCGGCGCGCCAGGCGGAGCGGACAATGCCCAGCGCCGTGCCGTGGCCGCCGGTGGCGAGCGCGCCGGTGTTGCAGTGGGTATAGAGGGTGGCGTTGTGGGGCAGCAGGGCGGCGCCCAGCTCGCCCAGGCGCAGATTGGCGGCCTGGTCTTCCTGATGAAGGCTTTCCGCCTCGCGGGCCAGCCGGCGCGCCAGGGCGTCACCGTCCAGGCCGGCGGCGCGCTGCTGCAGCCGCTCCAGCGCCCAGACCAGGTTGACCGCGGTGGGGCGGCTGGCGGCCAGCGTTTCCAGCGCCGGCCGCAGGGTGTCCGGTGACGCGTGACGGCCCAGCCGCAGGGCTTCCAGCGCCAGCCCGTAGGCGGCGGTGATGCCGATCGCCGGGGCGCCGCGCACCGCCATATCGCGGATCGCGGCGGCGGCCCCGGCGGCGTCGTGGACGGCCAGCCAGTCGGTGCGCGCCGGCAGCCGGCGCTGGTCGAGCAACAACAGATGATCGTCGAGCCAGCGGATGGCGGGGCTGTCAATCGGCATTCAGGGCCTCTCGGAGTCTCGGGGATGGTTGAGGTCGGGTTTGCCGTAGCGGCGGCGAATCCAGTTCGCCGCCCGCAACACCCGTGGGCGGCGCATGATAGCGCGTTCCATGCGGTATTTCCCCGGGAAGGTGCTGACGATAAGAGCAATCAGAATGGTGAGGATGCCTTGCCCCGGCAGGATCAGCATCAGAATGCCCGCCGCCAACAGCACCAGCGCCAGCAGATTGCGCAGTACCCAGATCACCCAGGCCAGCGGGCCGCGATAATGCAGCGGCCGGCCGGGCGTATTGAAGTAATCCGCGGGCATGCGCACCAGCAGCCAGGGGATCGCCAGCATGGAGGCCAGCGCCATGATCACGCCGGCCAGGGTCAGCGCCGGAAACAGGGGTTGCGCCCATTCGAGCAGGGCTTGCCAGTCGCTCTGAGAGGTCAGGTCCAAGGGGGCTCCCGGTCGGATCACGGTGGTGTTCATGGGTTGCTGAGGTTCAGTGCCGTACAATGGTGGCATGAAGGTCGCAAATCAATCGCTTTAAGGATGCACTGCCATGGCCTGGAAATTGATACTCGCCGCCGTGATCGGTCTCGCCATCGGCGCGGCCCTGGGCCTGCTGATCTGGCGCGGCATGCGCCGGCGCGACGAGCGCCGCCGGCAGGCCGCCCGCCATCGCGATGTGGTCGACAACCTCACCATTCTTTGCCGGGCGCTGCTGCAGGAACAGGTGGACAGCGCCGAGGCCAGCATTCGCATCAGTGTGCTGCTCGACTGCCTGCCCCAGGACATCGAACCCAAGGTGGATCTGGCGGCGATTCACCGCCTGGCGGAGGAATGCGGTGACTTCACCCGTGGCGAGCAGCGCCGCGCGCTGGCGCCGGTGGAACGCAACCGTCAGGACGTGGCGCGGCTGCGGCTGGAGGACGAGCAGGGCGCCGCGGTGCGGGCCGCCGCCGAACGCCTGGCGGCGGTGCTGGACACCTGGCGGGCACGCCTGGCCCGCTGACCCGACCGCGCCAACCGGACTGACCTCACAGACAAGGCCCCCAGTCGCGAAAGCGGACGTTTCCGGCGCGCGCTTCAATTATCATCCGCGGCTTCCGAATTGCAGTAAGCCGAGCCGATAACTATGAGCCAACCCACCCTTTACGTGGCCTTTCCGGCCACCGACGAGTTGCGCGACCGGATCGACGCCTTCCTGGAAGTCACCCGCGACGAACCGGACAGCGATCACGTGCAGGAACTGGAAGCGATCATGGATCCCTTCCTCAATGAGGTGCTGCACACCTATTTCACCGGCCCCATCGACGCGGTGAACGCCAAGGGCACGGCGGTGAACGTGATCCTCAGCGCCATGAAGGTGATCAACAAAGCCGCCCACGGCCTGGCCGGTCGACTGATGCGCAAGACCAGTGTCGAGGAGCAGCGTGCCCTGGCCGAGCATTTCCGCAATCTGCGTCTGGAGAAAGACGGCCAGGTCTACATCGGCTATCCGTTGTCGCCGTCGCTGGCGGAACGGGCCTCGCTGGTCTTTCAGGAATTCGCCGACGGCAACGGCGAGATGCCGCGCCTGGTGGAGGTGATGGACGGTATCAGCAGCGGGGCGATCGAGAACTATCTCGACAAGACGGTGGGTAACCTGGAACTGGGTCGGATCAACCGGGGGCTGGTGGCCGGCGCCCGCGCGACCATCAAAAAGGCATCCGCGTCATCGGTGGAGAAGGGCATTCCCGCCATGGAGAAATCCCACCAGAAGCCGGTGGTCGCCTATTTCGAGTCGCTGCTGCTGCAGCCGTAACGCCTTTCAGCCGGCCTGAACCGAAGCGGCCCGGGTAAGGACACCCGGGCCGCTTTGCGTTCAGCTGGCCGGCGTGGCGCCGCCGGAACCGCCGGAGGAGGCGGCTTTCTTGGCGGGGGCCTTGCGGGCCGCTTTCTTCTTGGCCGGGGTTTTCTTCACCGCGCTCTTTTTGGCGGCGCTCTTCTTGGCCGGGGTTTTCTTGCTCGCCGCTTTTTTGGCGGGTGCTTTTTTAGCGGCGGACTTCTTCGCCGGTGTTTTGCGGGCGGCGGGGGCGACCCGTTTTTCGATGTCGCGGGCGCGCTTCTCCAGATCCTTCTGGTACTGGTTGATCACCCTGGCCAGGCTGTTGGCCTGCTTGGCGGTGGCCTTGAGAACCTTCACCTCGGTTTCCAGGAAGCGCTTGCGGGCTTCGGAATCATCCACCCGTTTGCGGGCGTCGTCCACGGCCTTGCGGGCGCGGTCGATCTGGCGTTGTACGGTGGCGTTGGCCTTGTCCCGATACTCGTTCTGCAGCTTTTCCAGCCGGTTAAGGCGGTCGCGGCGGCGCTTCATTTCTTCGCTGACCCTTTGGCGGGCCTTCTCGAGCTGCGATTCCAACTGGGCGATCTGCTTGTCACGTTCATTGTCGAAGCGCTCGGCGAGCTTGCGAATCTGCGCCTGCAGTTCGTCGAGACGGTCTCTTACCTTATTTGCGGCCATGGATGACTCCCTTTCCCCGTGCTGATTGTGTCCGCGGCGCGGACGTCGGAAGACTCCAGCCAACCCCTTGCATGCTCTGTATTTATAGTACGCAAGGGTTGGCTGGAGTCTCCCGGAAACTGTATGTCACATTTTTGAGCTGGACAACCGCCATGGCGGTTGGCTTTGCGGGCTTTCTGGTCAATTCCTGTAACCCGGCGGTCGTGTTGTGGTTTCACGGGTCAACGGTGATACTGCGCCCAGGTGAATCACGGTGGAAGAAAAGGTGGGCTATGCCGGCGTCTTTTGACGGAAAATTGGTGGTCGCGATCAGCTCCCGGGCCCTGTTCGACCTGAGCGACAGCCATCAGGTTTTCGAACGTGAAGGCCTGGACGCTTATCAGGATTATCAGATCGCCCATGAGGACGACGTGTTGCCGCCGGGCGACGCCTTCCCGCTGGTCACCAAGCTGCTGGCGATCAACAAGCTGGAAGAAGGCGAGGGCCGGGTGGAGGTGATCCTGCTGTCGCGCAACAGCTCCGACACCGGCCTGCGCGTGTTCAATTCCATTGAGCATTACCGGTTGCCGATCACCCGCGCGGCGTTCGCCGGCGGCGAAAGCCCGCACCGCTATGTGTCCGCGTTCGGCGCCCATCTGTTCCTGTCCACCGACCCCGAGGACGTCCGCCAGGTGCTGGACGCCGGCTATGCCGCCGCCACTATTCTTTCCGGCGCCGGGCTGCAGCATAACGACGATCTGCTGCGCATCGCCTTCGACGGCGACGCGGTACTGTTTTCCGATGAGTCGGAGCAGGTTTTTCAGAGCAGCGGCCTGGAAGCCTTCACCGCCAGCGAGAAGCAGGCCGCCCGCCAGCCGCTCAGCGACGGTCCCTTCAAGGCGTTTCTGGAAGCCCTGCACCAGATTCAGCGGGAATTCTCCCCCGAACGGTGTCCGATCCGCACCGCTCTGGTCACCGCCCGTTCGGCGCCGGCCCACGAAAGGGTGGTGCGCACCCTGCGCGGCTGGGGCATCCGCCTGGACGAAAGCCTGTTCCTCGGCGGGCTGCCCAAGGGCCCCTTCCTGAAAGCGTTCGGCGCCGACGTTTTCTTCGACGATCAGCAGGGCCATTGCGAGTCCGCCCGCGAGCATGTCGCCGCCGGCCATGTGCCCCACGGCATCTCCAACCCGCGCCCGGACGACGCCTGACCCCCCGCCCGTGCCGGGCCGTTGCCAGCGTCTTTGCTTGCCTCTATGCTTGGAAGGCATAATTTCGGCTATTCTTATAACTCCGCGTAGAAGGCGGGTGCCGCCGGCAAGGAGCGATTGATGAAGCTGCAGCAACTACGCTACATCTGGGAAGTGGCGCGCCATGACCTGAATGTGTCGGCCACCGCGCAGGCGCTGTATACGTCGCAGCCGGGCATCAGCAAGCAGATCCGTATGCTGGAGGACGAACTGGGGGTGGAAGTGTTCGCCCGCAGCGGCAAGCACCTTACCCATGTGACCCCCGCCGGCGAGGCGATCCTGCGCATCGCCGGGGACATTCTGCAGCAGACCGAATCGATCAAACGGGTGGCCCAGGAATTCCGTGACGAAACCAAGGGCGACCTGAGCATCGCCACCACCCATACCCAGGCCCGCTATGCGCTGCCGCCGGTGATCCAGCAGTTCACCAAACGCTTCCCCGATGTGTCCCTGCACATGAACCAGGGCACCCCCATGCAGATCGCCGAGATGGCCGCCGACGGCAGTGTCGATTTCGCCATCGCCACCGAGGCGCTGGACCTGTTCTCCGACCTGGTGATGATGCCCTGCTACCGCTGGAACCGCACCGTGGTGGTGCCCGAGGGGCACCCGCTCACCCAGGTCAAGCCGCTCACCCTGGAGGCGCTGGCCGAGTACCCGCTGGTCACCTATGTGTTCGGC
This sequence comes from uncultured Alcanivorax sp., assembly GCA_964556345.1. GTDB lineage: Bacteria > Pseudomonadota > Gammaproteobacteria > Pseudomonadales > Alcanivoracaceae > Alloalcanivorax. The sequence continues at coordinate 4,836 of CAZKWA010000096.1, read as the reverse complement.
TTCACCGGCCGCAGCAAGCTCGACGACGCCTTTGCCCGCAAGGGCCTGGAGCCCCGGGTGGTGTTCACCGCCGCCGACGCGGACGTGATCAAAACCTATGTGCGCCTGGGCATGGGCGTGGGCATCGTGGCGCACATGGCGGTGGACCCGGTCCAGGACAAAGGCCTGGTCAACCTGGACGCCGGCCACCTGTTCGACCCCAGCACCACGCGCATCGGCTTTCGCAAGGGTACCTTCCTGCGCGGCTTCATGTATGAGTTCCTGCAGACCTTCGCCCCCCATCTCACTCGCGAGCGGGTGGACGCGGCGGTGCGCGCCAGTACCCGCGAAGAACGCGACGAGCTGTTCGCCGATCTGGACCTGCCGGTCCGCTAAGGCGGTTTTCAACGGCCTCCTGGCGTTGCAAAGCGCCGGGCGCGCGGCTACATTGTGCCCGCCTTCAACGACCTAGGGGATCATCGTGGAATTGCTTTGTCTCGATCTGGAAGGGGTGCTGATTCCGGAAATCTGGATCAACTTCGCCGAGCGCACCGGTATCGACGAGTTGCGCGCCACCACCCGGGACATTCCCGATTACGACGAGCTGATGAAAATGCGGCTCGGCATCCTCGACCAGCACGGCTACGGCCTGCCGGACATCCAGAAAGTGATCGACACCCTGGACCCGCTGGACGGCGCCGTGGACTTCGTCGAATGGGCCCGCGAGCATTTCCAGCTGATCATCCTCTCGGACACCTTCTACGAATTCGCCCGCCCGCTGATGCGCAAACTGGGTTCGCCGACCCTGCTGTGCCACCGCCTGGCGGTGGACGACAACGGCCGCATCACCGATTACATCCTGCGCCAGAAGGACCCCAAGCGGGCGTCCGTCAAGGCGCTGCACACCCTCAACTACCGCATCATCGCCGCCGGCGACTCCTATAACGACACCACCATGCTCAGCGAAGCGGACCAGGGCATTCTGTTCCACGCCCCCGACAACGTCATCGCCGAATTCCCCCAATTTCCCTCAGTACAGAGTTACGAAGACCTCAAGAGGGAGATCATTAAAGCGAGCGAAAGGGAGATCCCGCTTAGCTAAAGACTTCGTTGAGTTAGTTGACAGTTGATAGTGGATAGTTGACAGCTGCGCGGGGAAAGCTGGAGCTTACTTGAAAGGCCGTGCCCGCGCTCATTGCGCTGCTGCAAATCCCGTCTGCTAATACGCAAGCCTTTCGGATTCGTTCTGTTTTAGCTGTCAACTGTCCACTATCAACTGTTAACTGCTTCCATCAGCTTCCGGACTTTAAACCAGCTCTCCGCGTATTCTTCGTCCGGATCGGAATCGAACACGATGCCGCCGCCGCCGTGGCAGTAGAGGCGGTCGCCGTCGGTTTGCAGGGTGCGGATCAGGATGTTGCTGTCGAAGTGGCCCTGGTCGTCCTGCCAGAACAGGCTGCCGCAGTAGGCGCCGCGTGGGGCGGGTTCCAGTTCCTGGATGATCTGCATGGCGCGTTTCTTGGGCGCGCCGGTGATGCTGCCGCCGGGGAAGGCGCTGATCAGGGCGGCGAGGGGCCTGATGCCGTCGCGCAGCCGGCCGCTGACGGTGGAGACCAGGTGCTGGACGTTGCTGAAGCGGCGCAGCTCGAACAGCGGGTCCGCCTGGATCGAGCCGGCCTCGCAAAACTGGCCCAGATCGTTGCGCAGCAGGTCCACGATCATCAGGTTTTCGGCGCGGTCCTTGGGGTGGCGGAGCAGGGCGCGGCCCAGGGCCCGGTCTTCCACCGGGGTGGCGCCCCGGGGCCGCGAGCCCTTGATCGGCTCGGTGACCACCCGTCGGCCCTGGATGCTCAAAAAGCGCTCCGGGGACACCCCGAAGACCGCGTCGTCCCCGTCCCGGAAGAAGCAGGCGTGGGGCGCCGGGTGCGCCGCCACCAGCTTCTGGAAACCGCCCAGGGCATCGCCGTCCCAGCGGCTTTGAAAACGCTGGGCGTAGTTGACCTGATAGCAGTCGCCGGCGCGCAGGTACTGCTGAATACGGGCCAGTGCCTGGTGGTATTGCCGGGCGCTCTGCTGGGCTTCGAATTCGCGGCGCAGCTGAAAGGGGGCGTCGGTGTCGGGCAGGGGCCCGGGAAGATGGTCGAACAGGTGCACGGTCACGGTGGCTTCGGCGGGCAGCCCCATCAGCATGGCGCCGGCCTCGTAGGGCAGCAGGCCGCAGGCGAAACGGCACCCCTCGGCGAAGGCCGCGTCCAGCCGTGCCGGCAGGGCCCGTAGGGCCGCCGCGTTGTCGGCGCGCAGGGTCCGCACCGGCGGGCCCAGGGCTTCGAGAACCCCGTTACGAGTCACAACAACATGGACAGGCTGCACGCTTTCGACCCTGATTTCTCTGCACCATGGCGGCGGCGGGGCGGTTGCCCGGCCGCGGGGAGCGCGTAGTGTAGCGCCCGTGACGCCGCCCGGCGAGTCCGCCTTCATTGTCGACAATAATCATTGAAAGCTCGACCCGGTGCGGGTAGAGTGCCCGCCACTTGGAACAATTGTCGACAATGGCCGCCGCCCGTGGGTGGCCGTGCCGACCGGGATGAGTGGCCCCATGAACGAAGTCTTGGCAGACAGCTCGCGCACCCTGGCGGACCGTGTGTTCAGCCGGCTCCAGGATGACATCGTGCGCGGCGTGATCGCCCCGGGCAGCAAGGTCAGCGAAACCGATCTGGCGGGCCGCTACGGGGTCAGCCGGGGCCCGTTGCGCGAAGCGATCCGCCGTTTGGAGTCGCGCAAGCTGCTGGAGCGGGAAGTGCACGTCGGCACCCGCGTGGCGTCACTCAGCTTCGACGATCTGATCGAGATCTACCATGTCCGCGAGGCCCTGGAAGGGCTGGCCGCCGGGCTCGCCGCCCGGCTGATGACCGCCGACGAGGTGGCCGGCCTCACCGAGCTGCTCGGCCAGCACGAGCAGCAGCAGGACCTGCGCCACGACACCGCCTACTTCCAGCGCGAAGGCGACCTGGATTTCCATTACCGGATTATCCAGGGCAGCCACAACCGCACCCTGATCCGCATGTTGATCGGCGAGCTTTACCATCTGGTGCGCATGTACCGCTATCAATTCAGCACCGTGGCCAACCGGCCGCAAAAAGCCCTGCACGAGCATCGCCGCATTGTCGAAGCCATCGAGGCGCGCGACGCCGAAATGGCCGAGCTGCTGATGCGCCGGCACATCAGCCGGGCACGGGAAAACATCGAACAGCAGGCCCAGCAAAGGAGTCCACAATGACCCAGTCGAACAGCGCCGGCGCCCGTTTCCGGCGTGCCCTGGCCGAGGAACAGCCCCTGCAGATCATGGGGACCATCAACGCCTATACGGCCATGATGGCGGAGCAGGTGGGCTATCGCGCCATCTACCTGTCGGGCGGTGGCGTGGCCAACGCCTCCTACGGCCTGCCGGACCTGGGCATGACCACCATGAACGACGTGCTCGAGGACGTGCGCCGCATCAGCGCCGCCACCGAGGTGCCGTTGCTGGTGGACATCGATACCGGCTGGGGCGGCGCCTTCAATATCGCCCGCACGGTCAAGGAAATGATCCGCGCCGGCGCCGGCGCCGTGCACCTGGAAGACCAGGTGGCGCAGAAGCGCTGCGGCCACCGCCCCAATAAGGAAATCGTCTCCAAGGCGGAGATGGTGGACCGCATCAAGGCCGCCGCCGACGCCCGCACCGACGACGACTTTTTCATCATCGCGCGCACCGATGCCTTTCAGAAGGAGGGCCTGGACGCCGCCGTGGACCGTGCCCGGGCCTGCCTGGAAGCCGGCGCCGACGGCATCTTCGCCGAGGCGGTGCACACCCTGGAAGATTACAAGGCGT
>CAZKWA010000096.1:0-979 GCA_964556345.1 uncultured Alcanivorax sp. | reverse complement strand
GATACTCTCGCCGACCGCAGTACCAGTTCCGCCGAACGTCTTCGACCGCCGCGGGCCGCCGTGGCCCCGGGACTGCAGGCGTTTGCCGAAGGGCTGGGCGGCGCGCCGCTGCTGGCCAACATCACCGAATTCGGCGCCACGCCGCTGTTCACCCGCGAGGAGCTCAGCGACGCCGGTGCCAGCATGATCCTGTACCCGCTGTCCGCTTTCCGCGCCATGAACCAGGCGGCGCTTAACGTGTACCGCGCGATTCGCGAAGAAGGTACCCAGAAAAACGTGGTGGACACCATGCAGACCCGCATGGAACTGTACGATTTCCTGGGCTACCACGACTACGAACGCAAGCTTGACGAACTGTTCGCCCAGCAACGCGGCGAATAACACACCGGCGGCGGGCCGCCGGCGGCAGGCAATGACCACCGGCACCGGGTCCGCGGCGTTAAACATCTTGAGCAGAGGAAAACGACGATGGCAGAGAAGAAAGTTGGCGGCGCCGGCCTGCGTGGTCAGGTGGCGGGCAAAACCGCGCTCTCCACGGTGGGCAAATCCGGCTCCGGCCTGACCTATCGCGGCTATGACGTGAAGGATCTGGCGGAGAACTGCCAGTTCGAAGAGGTGGCGTACCTGATCCTCAAGGGCGAACTGCCCAACCAGAGCGAGCTGGACGCCTACAAAACCAAACTGAAAGGGCTGCGCGGTCTGCCCCAGGCGCTCAAGGAAGTGCTCGAGCGGGTGCCCAAGGACGCCCATCCCATGGACGTGATGCGCACCGGCTGTTCCATGCTCGGCAATCTGGAAACCGAAACCAGCTTCGAGCAGCAGGCCGATCAGGCCGACCGGATGCTGGCCGCTTTCCCGAGCATCATCTGCTACTGGTACCGCTACAGCCACGACGGCGTGCGGGTGGACACGGAAACCGACGACGATTCCATCGGCGCCCACTTCCTGCACATGCTGCGCGGCGAAAAGCCCAATGAGC
>CAZKWA010000095.1:0-12431 GCA_964556345.1 uncultured Alcanivorax sp. | reverse complement strand
GGTGGCGGATAAAGCCCACCGTGTCCGCCAGGATCGCCGGCCCCACGCCGGGCACCCGCACCTTGCGCAGGGTCGGGTCCAGGGTCGCGAACAGCTGATCCGCCACATAGACGTCCCCGGTGGTCAGCGCGTTGAACAGCGTCGACTTGCCGGCGTTGGTGTAGCCGACCAGGGAAATCAGCGGCGTTTCCGAGCGGTCCCGGGCGCGTCGCCCCTGGGCGCGCTGCTTGCGCACCTTGTCCAGCCGGCTCTGGATTGAGCGAATCCGTTCGCGCAGCAGGCGGCGGTCGGTTTCCAGCTGGGTTTCACCGGGGCCGCGCAGGCCGATACCGCCCTTCTGGCGCTCCAGGTGGGTCCAGCCGCGCACCAGCCGCGTGGAGAGGTGCTGCAATTGCGCCAGCTCCACCTGCAAACGGCCTTCGTGGGTGCGCGCCCGCTGGGCGAAAATATCCAGGATCAGCCCGGTACGGTCGAGCACGCGGCATTTCACCGCCCGCTCCAGGTTGCGCTCCTGGCCGGCGCTCAGGCCGTGATTGAACAGCACCACGTCGGCCTGGTATTCGCGCACCAGCTCCGCCAGCTCCTCGGCCTTGCCGGAACCAATGAACAGTGCCGGGTCGGGCCGGTCCCGCTTGCCCAGCAACTCCACCACCGGCTCCACCCCGGAGGACGTTACCAGGTGGTGGAATTCATCCAGATCCTCGCGGCCCAGGGCGTCGGGCAGCTCGATATGCACCAGCACCGCTTTCTCGCCGGCACCGGTGCGAACCTGTTCTGTACGATCGAATAGATCCATAGACCTCAATATAAAGCAAAGCCACGCCGGGCGGCGTGGCTTTGGCGGGGGCGGAACACGGGAACCGGCTTACTGATTGCCGAAGTCCTCGCCGGGGCCGCCGTTTTGCGGAACCGCCGTGCCGGCCTGCATGGCCGGATTGCCGCCGGTGCCCGCGGCACGCGGATTACGAGCCGGAACCACGGTGGAAATAGCGTGTTTGTATACCATCTGACTGACGGCGTTCTTCAACAGGACCACATACTGGTCAAAGGACTCTATCTGTCCCTGAAGCTTTATTCCGTTCACCAGGAAGATCGAAACGGGGATACGTTCCTTTCTCAGGGCGTTGAGAAAAGGGTCTTGTAGCGAGTGCCCTTTTGACATGGCAAGTCTCCTTAAGAGTCATAAAAAGTGAGTGCCCAAACAATGCGGGCAATTATCAGCGCTAACGTCCGGACCACGTGCCGCCGGCCATCCATGCCGGTCGGTCCTGGGGCCATAGGACTTCTCTGGCAGCCTTCCCGAGAAAAAGTTTCCGACCCGACCTTCCGAAAGCCCTGTTAACTCGTTTGTCCTTTTATGGGGCTTGGTCCCAATAAAACAAGCCTTAAAAAAACAGTCCGCGAGTCAACTAAACACGGTTTTACAAACCCCTGCAAGCCGCTCTATACAGGCTATGCGACCCTCGTCACGGGTGCTGTCGCAGGTTTCCACTCCGGGCCATTTGCGTAACCATGTGAGCTGCCGTTTGGCCAGCTGCCGCGTGGCAATAATACCCTTTTCCACCATCGTAGGGTAATCCCAATCCCCTTCCAGATAGCGCCAGACCTGGCGATATCCCACCGCTTTGAGGGCCGGCAGGTCCGCGTGCAGGTCGCCGCGCCGGCGCAACGCCGCCACCTCCTCCACCAGCCCGGCCTCGAGCATGGCCATGAAACGCTGCTCGATGCGCCGGTGCAGCTCCGGGCGCGGCGGCACCAGGGCCAGGCTGAGCACCGGTCGGGACAGGCCGGGGAAGCGGTAGAAGCCGCCCCCCAGGGGGGTGGCCGCGGTATCGTGCTCGCCGTGGAAGGCGCTCAGCGGACGGCCGGTGAGCCGGAACACCTCCAGCGCCCGCTGCAGCCGCTGGCGATCCGTGGGTTTCAGGCGGGCGGCGCTGGCCGGGTCCACCCGGGCCAGTTCCCGGTGCACCGCCGGCCAGCCTTCCCGGGCCGCCAGGCCGGCGATGTCGGCGCGCACGTCCGGGTCGGCCTCGGGCAGGGGCGCCAGCCCCTCCACCAAGGCCTTGAAGTACAGCATGGTGCCGCCCACCAGCAGGGGCAGCCGCCCGGCGGCGCGGACCGCCTCGATTTCGGCCAGCGCGTCGGCGCGGAAATCCGCCGCCGAATAGGGCCGGGCGGGGTCGCGGAAGCCCATCAAACGGTGCGGTGCCCGCGCCAGCTCGGCCGCCGAGGGCCGCGCCGCGCCAATGTCCAGGCCCCGGTACACCAGCGCGGAGTCCACGTTGATCAGCTCCACCGGCAGGGTTTCGGCGGCCTGGATGGCGAGATCGGTCTTGCCGGCCCCGGTGGGGCCCATGAGCAGGAGGATCGGGTCGGAGGCCGGACGGGGGCCGTCGGACATGCCTATTGCCCCCGCATGAAGAGCCGGTCCAGTTCCTTGATGCTCATCTGGGTCCAGGTGGGGCGGCCGTGGTTGCACTGGCCGGAGCGCTCGGTGGCTTCCATGTCGCGCAGCAGGGCGTTCATTTCCGGCACCGTCAGGCGCCGGTTGGCGCGCACGCTGCCGTGGCAGGCCATGGAGGACAGCAGCGCGTCCAGCTGCTGCTCGATGCGCTCGCTGCTGCCGTGGGCCAGCAGATCGCTGAGCACGTCGCGCACCAGGGTCTCGCTGTCGGCGTTGCGCAACAGCGCCGGCACTTCGCGCACCACCAGGGTCTCCGGGCCAGCGCGCTCGACCAGGAACCCCAGACGCTGGAACACCTGCGGCTGCTGCTCGGCGAAATCCGCCTCGCGGGACGACACCGCCATGGACATCGGCACCAGCAGCGGCTGGCTGCGCACTTTCTCCTCGGCCCAGTCCCGTTTCAGACGCTCGTAGGTGATCCGTTCATGGGCGGCGTGCATGTCCACCAGCACCATGCCGTGTTCGTTCTCGGCGACGATGAAAATGCCGTGCAGCTGTGCCACGGCGTAGCCCAGCGGCGGCGTATGGGACGCCTCCGGGTCGCCGGACGGCGCCGGAACGGACGACACCATCTGGCCATAGGCGCCGGCCTGGCGGGCGCCGTCGGCGATCGAGCCGCCGCCGTAACCGCCACCGAATCCACCGCCGAAGGACCGGCGCGGGCCCTCCGAGACGCCGGGGGCGCCGGTGGCCGGGTTGCCGAGCGCCATGTGGCCCTGGCTGGGCGCGGCCTCGGCCATCGCCGGCGCCGCCGGTTCACCGCTGTACTGGCCTTCCCCGGGGCGTACCTCGGCGATCGCCCGGTGCAGGCTGCGGAACAGGAAATCATGCACCATGCGCTGCTCGCGGAAACGCACTTCGTGCTTGGTGGGGTGCACGTTCACATCCACCAGCGCCGGGTCCACCTCGAAGAACAGCACATAGGCCGGATGGCGGCCGTGGTAGAGCACATCGGCGTAGGCCTGGCGCACCGCGTGGCTGACCACCTTGTCGCGGATCACCCGCCCGTTGACGTAGAAATACTGCAGGTCCGCCTGGGAACGGGAAAAGGTGGGCAGGCCCATCCAGCCGTGCAGCCGCAGGCCGGCGTGTTCGATGTCCACGGTCAGCGCCTGATCCATGAAGGCGCGCCCGCACAGCCGCGCCACCCGGGCGGCGCGCAGGGTCTCGTCGTCCCCCGGCGGCAGCTGGTGGATCACCTTCTGGTTGTGGCTGAGGCGAAAGCCGGTCTGGAACTCGCTCAGCGCCACCCGCCGGAACACCTCTTCCAGGTGGTTGAATTCGGTTTTTTCGGTGCGCAGAAAGCGGCGCCGGGCGGGCGTATTGAAAAACAGATCGCGCATGGTGACGGTGCTGCCGCGCGGGTGCGCGGTGGGCGCCACCGAGGGCGCCATGTCCCGGCCCTCCACGGTGACCTGCCAGCCTTCCGCCTGGTCGCCGCTGTTGCTGGCCAGGGTGAGCCGGGACACCGAGCTGATCGCCGCCAGCGCTTCGCCCCGGAACCCCAGGGTGCCGATCGCCTCCAGGTCTTCCAGGCCGCGAATCTTGCTGGTGGCGTGGCGGGACATCGCCAGCGGCAGGTCGTCCTGATCGATGCCGCTGCCGTCGTCACGGACCCGGATCAGCTTGGTGCCACCCTGCTCCACGTCCACGCTGATCTGGCGGGCGCCGGCGTCGAGCGCGTTTTCCAGCAGTTCCTTGAGAACCGAGGCGGGGCGCTCCACCACCTCGCCGGCGGCGATCTGGTTGGCGAGCCGGGAATCCAGCCGATGAATCTTTGCCACAGGGAACTCTCTTTACAAAAAACCGGGTTGTGCCGTCAGGACCGGGGGATCGTCAACGTCTGGCCCACCATGATGCGATCGTCGCTGATGTCGTTGGCGGCGCGCAGGGCCTGCTCGGACACCTGGTACTGACGGGCGATGCCGGACAGGGTATCACCGGGCTGGATACGATGCTGCTCACCGTTCTCGCGCCGCTGGGCGGCGAACCAGCTGCCCGGCGCCGGATGGGTGCGGAAATACTGCTTCACCCCGTTGACGATGGAGCGCGCCAGCTTTTCCTGGTGCGCCGAGGTGCTCAGCTTGCGGGCCTCTTCCCGGTTGGAGATAAAGCCGGTCTCCACCAGCACCGAGACCATCTCCGGCTCCTTGAGCACCACGAAGGCGGCCTGCTCGACGGTCTTGCGGCCGCCGTGCAGCTTGGTGACCTGCCCCATTTCCTCGAGAATCTGGCGGCCCAGATAGAGGCTGTGGGCCATGGAGCCGCTCATGCGCATGTCGGCCAGCACGTTGAGCAGGTTGGAATCGTCTTTTTCTTCCTCGTAGACCCCGGCGACTTTGTCCGATTCGTTGGCCATTTTCGCCACATAGGCGGCCCGCGCACTGGTGGCGCCCCGGTTGGACAGGGCGAACACACTGGCGCCGTGGGCGCGGGCGTCGGTGAAGGCGTCCGCGTGAATCGATATGAAGACGTCGGCGTGGTTGTCCTGGCGCGCCACCCGGCGGCGTTCCGCCAGCGGCACATAGTAATCACCGTCACGGACCATCACCGCTTTCATGCCCGGTTCCTGGTCAATGCGCGCCTTCACCTTGCGGGCGATCTGCAGCACCACCTCTTTTTCGCGCAGGTTGCCGGGGCCCAGGGCGCCCGGGTCCTCGCCGCCGTGCCCCGGGTCGATGGCGACGATCATCTTGCGCGGCTCGCCGCTGTCCACCTCGGGTTTGTCGATGGTTTTTACCGGCTGGGGGTCGCTGTCGAACAGGTCCACCACCAGGCGCCAGCTGTGCGGGTCCACCGGTTTGAGGAGGTTGGTGCGCGGGCGCACCGCCGCGCTGAGATCGAACACCACCCGGGTCTTGTTGTCGTGCTTGCCGACGCGGATGTTTTCGATCGGGCTGTCCTTGTAATCCAGGGTGCTGACGTCGAACGCCAGGTCCGCGTCCATCAGGTCCACCACCACCCGGTCCGGGTTGGCCAGCTTGTCCAGGGTGTGCTCCACCGGCTCGGGCAGATCAAAAACGATCCGGGTGTGGTCCGGGGCCCGGTGCAGGCGCACCGAGTCCACGGTGATCGCCGCCTGGGCACTCGCCATCGCCAGCAGCCCGGCGATCATCAGGCCAGCGGCCAGCCCTTTGCGGAGAATCCGTTTACGGACAAGGTTTTCAGCCATGGGCCCATTCCAGCTTCGCATATCGTCCCTGTTTCTCGACGGTCAGGGTCACGGTGAGGTCCGGCGGCGGGATCACCCCGCTTCCGCGCTCCGGCCACTCCAGCACGCACAGTGCCTGACCGTCAAAATAGTCGCGGATGCCGATCATCTCCAGTTCCTCGGGTTCGCCGAGCCGGTATAGATCAAAATGATAGATATGGACGCCGGCCACCTCATAGGGTTCCACCAGCGTGTACGTCGGGCTCTTCACCGAGCCGGCGTGGCCGAGCGCGCGCAACAGGCCGCGCACCAGCGTGGTCTTGCCGGCGCCCAGGTCGCCGCGCAGATACACGCAGTCGCCGGCGCCCAGGCGCGACGCCAGCTCGGCGCCCAGGTCCAGCGTGGCCTGCTCGTCGGCGAGAAAATGCTGTTCGCTCATCTAACGCTCGTCGTCTCCGTTAAGCACCGGCCGCAGCGCGGCCAGCAAATCGGTGGCCAGCAAACCGCGCTCTCCGTCAGCGGCGGCGGCCCGGTCAGCGGCGCGGGCATGGGCCATGGCGCCCAGCACCGCCGCTTGGTAGCCGGGCAGCCCCTGGGCATGCAGGGCGGCGATCACCCCGGTGAGCACATCGCCCATGCCGCCGCTGGCCATGCCCGGGTTGCCGTCGCTGATCAGCGCCGTGCCGCCCTCGCCGCGCACCAGGGTGCCCAGCCCCTTGAGCAGCACGGTGCCGCCGTAGCGGGCGGTGAGACTTTCCAGCGCCGCGAACCGGTCCGCCTGGACGCTGGCGCCGTCGCTGCCGAGCAGCCGGCCCGCCTCGCCGGGGTGCGGCGTGAGAATCCAGTTATCGCGGGCGTCGGCGTCCAGCTCAACCAGCAGATTCAGGCCGTCCGCGTCGATTACCAGGGGCAAGCCGCTTTCCAGCACGGCTTCCAGCAGCACCCGCCCCCAGGGACCGGCGCCCAGGCCCGGGCCCACCGCCACCACCGAGGCTTTTTCCAGCAACGGCCGTAACGACTCGGCGCCGTCCACGCCGCGCACCATGATCTCCGGCTGGCGGGCGAGCACCGCCGGGGCGTGCTCCGGCCGGGTGGCCAGGCTGACCAGCCCGGCGCCGCAGCGCGCCGCCGCCTGGGCGGTCATCAACGGCGCCCCGGCGAAACCGTGATCGCCGCCCACCACCAGCACATGACCGAAATGGCCCTTGTGGGCGTCGCGCCGCCGGGGCGGCAGCCATTGCCGCAGCCGGGCCGGCGTGGGCCGCCACACCGGGTGGTCGATCCGCTGATACACCGGCCGGTCCACGCCCAGGTCGTCGAACACCAGCTCGCCGGTGTGCACCGGTCCGGCGCCGGTGAGCAGGCCCCGGTTAACGCCGATAAAGGTGATGGTGCAATCGGCGCTCAGCACCGCCCCGGCCGGGGCGCCGGTGTCGGCATTGAGGCCGGAGGGCACGTCCAGGGCCAGCACCGGCTTGCCGAGACGGTCGAGCCCCTCGATCACAGCGCGCATGTCCTCACGCAGGGCGCCGCTGACACCGGTGCCGAGCAGGCCGTCCACCAGCAGCGGCGCGTCCGCCGGCAGGTCGTCCACGGACAACGCCCGCATCGGCACGCCGGCGTCGCGGGCACGCCGGGCCATGGTCAGGGCATCGCCCTTCATCCGTTCCGGATCGCGCAGGTGATAAATCACCGGCTGAAGGCCGGCTTCGCGGGCCAGCCGGGCCACCACATAGCCGTCGCCGCCATTGTTGCCGCCGCCGCACAGCACCGCCGGCCGCGACACGTCCGGCCAGCGCGAGAGCAGCACGTCAAAGGCCGCGCGTCCGGCGCGCTCCATCAGTTCCTCGCCGCTCAGGCCGGCCTCGCCGGCCAGGCGGTCCAGTTCGCGGGTCTGATCGGCGCTGTACAGCGCCTCGGGCAACGATCTCACCGGCATTCACTGTTATCCTTGCGTTTCGGATCACCAAACAGATGCCCCACACTATAGCACCCACCTGGCTTCCATGGATTTCAGCGACCTGAAAACACGCATCGCCGAGCACGCCCGGGCGCTGGGCTTCCAGCAAATGGGCGTCGCCGACCTGGATCTCAGCCAGGCGGAACAGCGGCTGCACGACTGGCTGGCCGCCGGCCGCCACGGCGAGATGGGCTGGATGGCCGCGCACGGCAATAAGCGCTCGCGCCCGGCGGAGCTGGAGCCGGACACCGTGCGTGTGTTGTCGCTGCGCATGGACTATCTGCCGCCGGACACCCAGCCGGTCAAGGTGCTGCAGCAAAAAGACAAAGCCTATGTGTCGCGCTACGCCCTGGGCCGCGATTATCACAAGCTGGTGCGCAAGCGGCTGGCGCGGCTGGCGGCGCTGATCCGCGAGGAAGTGGCCGACACCCGCCTGGCCAGGGCCTTCGTGGACAGCGCCCCGGTAATGGAAAAACCGCTCGCCGAAAAAGCCGGGCTCGGCTGGCAGGGCAAGCACACCCTGATTCTCAACCGCCACGCGGGCAGCTGGTTTTTCCTCGGCGAGATCTACACCGACCTGCCGCTGCCGGTGGACGAGCCCGCCGAGGACCACTGCGGCAAGTGCTCCGCCTGCATGACGGTGTGCCCCACGGACGCCATTGTCGCCCCCTACCAGCTGGACGCCCGGCGCTGCATTTCCTACCTGACCATCGAACACCCCGGGTCGATCCCGGAGGATCTGCGCCGGGGCATCGGCAACCGGGTGTTCGGCTGCGACGACTGCCAGCTGATGTGTCCCTGGAACCGCTTCGCCTCGCACAGCAAGGAAACCGACTTTCAGCCCCGCCACGGGCTGGCGGACAGCGAGCTGGTGACGCTTTTCCAGTGGGACGAAGAAACGTTTTTGCGCCGCACCGAGGGCTCGCCGATCCGCCGCGCCGGCTTCGAACGCTGGCGGCGCAACCTGGCGGTGGCGCTGGGCAACGGGCCGGCCTCACCCCAGGCGCTGGCGGCCCTGGAGGCCGCGCTCGATGACCCCAGCGATTTGGTCCGCGAGCACGCCTCTTGGGCGCTGCGGCGCCTTCGCGAAAAATAAGATCCTGTGGGAGCGGTTGTGCGAGCGGGCCTCGCCCGCGAAAGGGAGCGAAGCTCCCGGCAGCATCCCAGAGACCTATCTAACGGCAGCACAAACAACCTCTCTGGTATCCTGCCGGGTGGCTAAAGCCACCCTTTCGCTTGCAAGGCAAGCTCCCACAATTCGAGCTTCGTAGAAAGGCAAGAAAGTCCGGCGCTAAAGGCGGATCAAATGCTCGCGGTAGTAGGCCAGCTCCTGGATGGACTCGCGAATGTCGTCCAGGGCCAGGTGTTTATTCTCCTTCTGGAAGCCGGCCAGGATATCCGGCTTCCAGCGCCGCGCCAGCTCCTTGAGCGTGGACACATCCAGATTGCGGTAGTGGAAAAACGCTTCCAGGCGCGGCATGTAGTTGGCCAGAAAGCGGCGATCCTGACAGATGCTGTTGCCACACATGGGCGACATACCCGCTTCCACGTACTGCTCCAGGAACACCAGGGTGCGGCGCTCCGCCTCGGCGTCGTCCAGGTCGCTTTTGCGCACCCGCTCCACCAGACCGGAGTTGTTGTGGTGCTCGGTGTTCCACTCGTCCATGCCGTTAAGCAGGGCGTCGCTCTGACGCACCGCCATTACCGGGCCTTCCGCGAGGACGTTCAGGTGGGCGTCGGTGACAATGGTGGCGATCTCGATGATGCGATCCTTGGCCGGGTCCAGCCCGGTCATTTCCAGATCGATCCAGATCAGGTTGTCTCGTGATTGCGTCATGGGGCTCCCGGATGATCGATGCGATACAGCCTGCAGGATAACGGATCGGGGCCCGCTGCTGTATCCTGCAGCCCTGCATCCTGTATCGGCGGCACGGCCGCCCACGTGATTTATGGCAAAACGCAAACTGAACCGCCGCCAGAAGTGGCGGATCGAGAAAATCCAGGCCGAACGGCGCCAGCGCGCCCAGCACCGGGCCGGCCAGGAGAACCCGGTGGCCACCGCCCTGGGCGACGAGCAGTTGGGCACGGTGGTGGCCCACTTCGGCGGCCAGGTGCTGGTGGAAGACGAGGCCGGCGAGGCGGCGCGCTGCCACTTCCGGGCCAACCTGGAGCAGCTGGTGGTGGGCGATCGCGTGATCTGGCAGGCGCCCCGCCTGGAAGGCGAAGGGGACGGCGTGGTCACCGCCATCGAACCCCGGCAAAGCGTGCTCAAACGGCCGGACAACTACGGCAACCTGAAGCCGGTGGCCGCCAACGTGGACCGCCTGCTGGTGGTGTTCGCGCCCATGCCGGTGCCTTCCACCGCCCTGCTGGACCGCTACCTGGTGGCGGCGGAGCTTTCCGGCATCCCCGCCACCCTGGTGCTGAACAAGGCGGACCTGATCGACGCGGAGAGCCGCGACGCCCTGGACCACATCACGGACATCTACCGGCGGCTGGACTACCCGGTGATCGAGGCCTCCGCCGAGGACGGCGCCGGTCTGGCCGCGCTCAAGGCGGCGCTGGCCGGCCACACCTGCGCCTTCGTGGGACAATCCGGCGTCGGCAAGTCGTCGCTGGTGAATGCGGTGCTGCCCGGCGCCGCGCTGGCGGTGGGCGACCTGTCCGGGGTCTCCGGCCTGGGCCAGCACACCACCACCACCGCGCGCCTGTTCCGCCTGCCCGACGGCGGCCGCCTGATCGATTCGCCGGGGATCCGCGAATTCGGCCTCTGGCACATCAGCGAAGAGGAATTGCTGCACGGCTACCGGGAGCTGTCCGAACGGGCCGGGCACTGCCGCTTCCGCAACTGCACCCACCGCCACGAGCCGGGCTGCGCCCTGCACGAAGCGGCGGAAAACGGCGAGGTGAGCGAGGAAAGGCTGCACAATTTCTTCCAGATCGCCGACACGCTGGACGAGGAAGGCCGCGAGCGCTACCGGTAGACCTTTGGGGAACACATCTGACAGCCATGGGGTCCCTCCATTACAATCAGGTCTGTTTTTAAGCACCCCATTCCGCAGCGAAGACGATTAGCCATGACCGCTCAACTGCCGCTACTGCTGGAACCCGCCGACCTGGCGGACCATTTGAACGACGACAACCTGCTGATCGTGGATCTGAGCAAGGATCAGGTCTACGACCAGGCCCACGTGCCCGGCGCCGTGCACCTGGACTTCAAACGCCTGCTCGCCGGCACCCAGCCGGCGCCCGGGTTGCTGCCCAGCGACGACGCCCTGTCCGCGCTGTTCTCAGAACTGGGCCTGACCCCCGACACCCAGGTGGTGGCCTACGACGACGAGGGCGGCGGCTGGGCCGGACGCCTGCTGTGGACCCTGGATGTGATCGGCCATAAAAAGTATTCCTACCTCAATGGCGGCATCCACGGCTGGCTGGCGGCGGAGCTGAGCACCAGCAGCGAACGCACCCGCCCGGAGCCCAGCGACTACCAGGTGGGCGAACACGATCCCGCCACCAGCGTCGATCTGGACTACGTGCTCAAGCACCACACCGATCCGGACGTGGTGATCTGGGACGCGCGCTCGGAAGAGGAATTCGCCGGGGTGCGCGCCTTCGCGCAGAAAGCCGGCCACATTCCCGGCGCCACCCACTACGAGTGGACCGACGCCATGGACAAGCACAACAACCTGCGCCTGCGCGATCTTGAAGAAGTGCGCCGGGAACTGGCCGAGCGCGGCATCCAGGGCAACAAGGAAGTGATCACCCATTGCCAGACCCACCACCGCTCCAGCTTTACCTGGCTGGTGGGCAAGATCCTCGGTTTCGAGCGTATCCGTGGCTACCCGGGCTCCTGGGCCGAATGGGGCAACCACCCGGACACCCCGACGGAAAAATCCGAATAACCACCCGAGGCTTCATCTTGCACCCTCTAAAAGAAAAACTGTTCATCGCGCTGCAGCACGTCGTGCCCCAGCACCTCCTGTCCCGTCTGGTCGGCTGGGTGGCGCGCAGCGAGATCCCCTGGATCAAGACCACCTTCATCCACCGTTTCATCAAACACTTCGGGGTGGACCTGAGCGAAGCGCTGATTGAAGACCCGGACCGCTTCGAGAATTTCAACGCCTTCTTCACCCGCGCCCTGAAAGACGGCGCGCGCCCCATCGCCGAGGGCGACCGCACCCTGGCCTGCCCCGCCGACGGCACCGTCAGCCAGCTCGGCAAGCTGCGCGGCGGCGACCTGTTCCAGGCCAAGGGCCACCACTATTCAGCGTTTGAACTGCTGGGCGGCGACGGCGCGCTGGCGGCGGAATTCAGTAACGGGCACTTCGCCACCGTCTATCTGTCGCCGAAGGATTACCACCGAGTGCACATGCCCTTCACCGGCACCCTGCGCGAAACCCACTACGTGCCCGGCCGCCTGTTCTCGGTGAATCAGGTCACCACGGAACGGGTGCCGCGCCTGTTCGCGCGCAACGAACGGCTGGTGTGCGTGTTCGATACCGAGGTGGGGCCGATGGCGATGGTGTTGGTGGGGGCGATGATCGTGGCCGGCATCGAGACCGTGTTCGCCGGCCAGGTCACGCCGCAGCCCGGCAGCGTGACGCGCGTGGATTACCGCAACCCGGCGCCGGTCACCCTCAACAAGGGCGACGAGTTGGGCCGCTTTCTGCTCGGCTCCACGGTGATCGTGCTGTTCCCGGAAGGCGCCGCCGAGTTCGGCTCCGAGCTGACGGCGGGCACCACCGTGCGCATGGGCGAAGCCTTCGGGTCGGTGCGCCAGTAGAGACGCTGGCTCGTCGGATGCGCTGTGTTCCCTCCAGCAGCACGGTCCCGTTGTCGGCGCGCTCTTTGACCGA
>CAZKWA010000094.1:0-12611 GCA_964556345.1 uncultured Alcanivorax sp. | reverse complement strand
TGGGATCCTGCCGGGAGCTTCGCTCCCTTTCGCGGGCGGGGCCCGCTCCCACAAGCCCGCTCCCACAAGGCAAGCTCCCACAAAACTGGCTTCATGGAGGGTGGGGTGAAGATATCTCCCTGACATTGACACAGCCTTCTCGTGGCGCGGCGGACGATCACGTTTTATCCACGTCGCGCCGGAACCCCCATGGACGAGTCGAATCACGAATTGGAGCAAGCCACGGTGTTGCTGCTGGCCTGCGCCCGAGGCGAGGCAAAGGCCTTTCAGCGGCTGTACCGTTTGGAGGCGCCCCGGATGCTGGCGCTGGCGCGCCGGCTCAGCGGTGACCCCGGCATGGCGGAAGAGGCACTGCAGGATACGTTCGTGCAGGTGTGGCGGAACGCCGCCCGGTTCCGGCCCGAAAAAGGCAGCGCCCGGGCCTGGTTATACGCCCTGCTGCGCTACCGGCTGATCAATCAGCATCGTCGCACACGGCGTCACGACGCCGAGGCGCTGCCCGGCGATGACTGGCCGGACCCGGGGCCGAATCCGGAGCAGTGCTCGATGCAGTCCGACCAGCGGCGCGCCATGCAGGAGTGCCTGCGCGGTTTGCAGGGCGACCGGCGCCGGCCGATATTGATGGCGTTCTATCACGGTTTTACCTACGAACAGATCGCCGAAACATTAGCGGTGCCTTTGGGCACCATAAAAAGCCGGGTTCGCACCGGGCTCAAAGGGCTTCAGGAGTGTCTGCGGCTATGATTCCCGACGATCGAGAAGCACAGCGCCTGCTGATCGCCGAATACGTGCTCGGCCTGCACCGTGGCGAGCAGGCGGTGGAGATCGAGCGCTGGCTGGCGGAGGACGAGCAGGCCGCCCGACAGGCGGCCTACTGGCGTGAACACTGGGTAGGCGCCGCCGAGCTGCTGGAACCCGCGCGTTTGCCGCCGCGCCTGTGGCGGCGGCTGGCCCGCGAGACCGGCATCGCCGTGCCCTGGTGGCGCGGCCTGTGGCAGAGCACGTCCACCTGGCGCTTCACCAGTGCCGCCCTGCTGGTGGCCCTGGTGCTGGCGGTGGGGCCGCTGCGCCCGCCGGCGCCGGTTTACACCGTGGTGCTGCAGGCGCCCGGCGAAGCGGCCCGGCCGGGCTGGCGGATCACCGTGGCCGACAACGGCGACCTGCAACTGACGCCGCTGACGCAGCAGGCGGATTACCGCGCCGACCGCAGCGTGCAGTTCTGGACCCTGGAAAACAACGCCGAAGGCCCCCGTTCCCTGGGGCTGGTGGAGCCGGGCCGTACCCTGGTGATTCCCGCCGAGCAGGTGGGCGGCGTGGAAAGCGGCCAGCTCTTCGAGCTGACCCTGGAGCCGCCGGGCGGCTCGCCGGAGCCCCGACCCACCGGGCCGGTGCTGTTTATCGGCCGCGCCGTAGCGCTATAGAAAGCAGTTGAGAGTTGATAGTGGACAGTTGACAGTTACGCGGAGTGGGCCCATGAGACATACGTGGCCGCCGTGCCCGCGGAGCAGGCCTTGCCGGCCGCAGGCCGCGGGAACGCCAGCCAGCCGCCCCAGTTAACTGTCAACTGTCCACTATCAACTGTTAACTGTGTTCTTAGCTGCCGTGCCAGCGCCGGATCATACGGCCCTGCACCATCTGGATGCCGAACAGCAGCACCAGGGAGGCGGCCAGGATCACCGAGGCCAGGGCGCTGGCGGCGGCGAAGTCGTACTCTTCCAGGCGGATGTTCACCAGCAGCGAGATGATCTCGGTTTCAAACGGCATATTGCCGGCGATAAAGATCACCGCGCCGTACTCGCCCAGGCTGCGGGTAAAGGCCAGGGCGGTGCCGGTGAGCAGCGCCGGCATCAGTTGCGCCAGCACCACCCGGAAGAACGACGCCATGGGCGAGGCGCCCAGGGTGGCGGCGGCTTCTTCCACGTCCGGGGTGAGGTCCTCCAGCACCGGCTGCACCGCGCGCACCACGAACGGCAGGCTGGTGAAGCTCATGGCGATCATGATGCCCAGCGGGGTGTAGGCCACCGGAATGCCGATGGCCTCGAACCACTGGCCAAGCCAGCCGTTGGCGGCGAACAGCGCCGACAGCGTCAGGCCGGCCACGGCGGTGGGCAGGGCGAAGGGCAGGTCCACCAGGGCGTCCATGACGCGGCGCCCGGGGAAGCGGTAGCGCACCAGCACCCAGGCCAGCAATAACCCCACCACCGCGTTGATGGCGCTGGCGCCGGCGGCGGCCAGCACGGTCACTTTGAAACTGGCCAGGCTGCGCGGGTTGGTGATCACCGACCAGTAGCGGTCCCAGGTCATCTCGCTGACGTGCAGTACCAGCCCGGACAGCGGCACCAGAATCACCAGCGAAATAAACAACACGCTCAGCGCGAAGCTGAGCGTGAAGCCGGGCAGTACCGAGTGCCGGGTGCGCAGGATGGCCAAATTAGCGTCTCCGCGCCTGCGCCTGCAGTTCGTCCAGCACGCCGCCGGAGGCGAAGTGGGTGTCCTGGGCGTTCTGCCAGGAGCCGAAGTAGTCCTCCACCTTGAGCAGCTTCACCGGCGGGAACTGGTCTTCGGTGGCTTTGACCACTTCCGGATGATGCACCCGGTAGTTGAAGGTGGTCAGCAACTGCTGGATTTCCTTGTCGTACAGGTGCTCCAGGTAGGCGGTGGCCACCTCGCGGGTGCCGCGCTCGTCGACCACCTCATCGACCACGCTGACCGGGAATTCCGCCAGTACCGAGGTCTTGGGGACCACCACTTCGTAGTCGCCGGTGCCGTACTGCTTGCGGATGTTGTTCACTTCCGATTCGAAGCTGATCAGCACGTCGCCGATTTCGCGTTCGGCGAAGGTCACGGTGGCGCTGCGGCCGCCGGAGTCGAACACCGCCACGTTACCCAGGAAACGGGTCATGTAGTCGCGGATTTTCTTTTCGTCGCCGTCGAACTGTTCATCCGCGGCCATCCAGGCGGCCAGATAGGTATAGCGGCCGTTGCCGGAGGTCTTGGGGTTGGGGAACACCACGTCCACCCCGTCCTTGGCCAGATCGCCCCAGCCCTGGATGTCCTTGGGGTTGCCCTTGCGCACCAGGAAGGCGGTGGTGGAGTAGTAGGGGCTGGCGTTGTTGGGCAGCCGCTCGTTCCAGTCCTCGGGAATCAGGTTGCCCTTGTCGTGCAGCACGTTGACGTCGGTCACCTGGTTGAAGGTGACCACGTCCGCTTCCAGCCCCTGGAGGATGGCGCGGGCCTGCTTGGACGAGCCGGCGTGGGACTGCTGGATGCTGATGTCCTTACCGGTCTGCTCTTTCCAGTAGGCCTGGAATTTCGGGTTATAGGCCTGGAACAGCTCCCGGGCGATATCGTAGGAGCTGTTCAGGATGGTTTGTTGGGCGGTGGCCACGGAGGTCACGGCCAGCAAAATCAACGAGAGCCAAACACGCATGTCCGCTATTCCTTATACGTCGAAGCCAATGGGACGACTTAGTTTATATAACCGAATGTTTAATGAAACAGGTCGCCTAGAATGATTTCGAATTTAAATATGACGTTCAGGCCGTGACCGGCAAGCCCCCGCGCAGGGAGTTGGGCAGCGCCTCGACGATTTCCACGTCGACGAAGTCACCGATCAGGTCGATGTCGTCGCAGGCGAAATTGACCACCCGGTTGTTCTCGGTGCGGCCCTTGAGCTGCCCCGGGTCCTTCTTGGAGAAGCCGTCCACCAGGATGCGCTGGGTGGAGCCCACCATCTTGCGGGAGATGTCCTGGGCGTTCTGGCTGATGCGCTGCTGCAGAAGGCGCAGGCGCTCTTTTTTCACCGCCAGGGGCACATCGTCGGGCAACTCCGCCGCCGGGGTGCCGGGGCGGGCGCTGTAGATAAAGCTGAACGAGGTGTCGAAGCCGATATCGCCGATCAGGTTCATGGTGGCTTCGAAGTCCGCGTCGGTTTCGCCGGGGAAGCCGATAATGAAATCGGAGCTGTAGGAAATATCCGGGCGGATACGGCGTAACTTGCGCAGCTTGGACTTGTACTCCAGCACCGTGTGGTTGCGCTTCATCATCGCCAGAATGCGGTCGGAGCCGGACTGCACCGGCAGGTGCAGGTGGCTGACCAGCTCCGGCACTTCCTCGTAGACCTGGATCAGCGCGTCGGAGAATTCCACCGGATGGCTGGTGGTGTAGCGGATGCGGTCGATGCCGTCGATATCCCGGATCAGCAGAATCAGATCGGCCAGATCCAGGGTTTCGCCGCCGGCGCCCTGGCCCCGGTAGGCGTTGACGTTCTGGCCCAGCAGGTTGATCTCGCGCACGCCCATGTCCGCCAGATGGCGGATTTCATCCAGCACCGGCTGCACCGGGCGGCTCACTTCCTCGCCCCGGGTGTAGGGCACCACGCAGAAGGTGCAGTACTTGGAGCAGCCTTCCATGATCGAGACGAAGGCGCTGGGCCCGTCCACGCTGGGCTCGGGCAGGTTGTCGAACTTCTCGATCTCCGGGAAGGTCACGTCGATGGCCAGCGAACGGCTGGTGGCCGCCTGCTGGATCAGCCCGGGCAGGCGGTGCAGGGTCTGGGGGCCGAACACCACGTCCACATAGGGGGCGCGGTCGCGGATCGCCTCGCCTTCCTGGCTGGCCACGCAGCCGCCGACGCCGATGATCAGCTCCGGATTGCGGTCCTTGAGGTGCTTCCAGCGGCCCAGCTGATGGAACACTTTCTCCTGGGCTTTCTCGCGGATCGAGCAGGTATTGAGCAGCAGCACATCCGCGTCTTCCGGATTGTCCGTGGGCTCCAGGTTGTGAGTGGACTCCAGCAGATCGACCATGCGGGTGGAGTCGTACTCATTCATTTGGCAGCCGTGGGTCTGGATAAAGAGCTTGCGTGCCATGGGTCGTGACCTCTGGGGCGCGTTGCGCGCGGCCCCATGCGTTGAAAATGGGCGGATTCAAGTGGGCGCGAATTATACCGCCGCAAGGCGCCGCTGGACACCACCGCCCGGCGGCGCGGCGAATTGCCGCGGGCGGCGGGCTGGGCCGGACGCCGCGGAAACGCTATGATCGGCGCCGTTCGCGCCACGGCGCGGTTTCCGGTTTTGCGCGCCCGGCGCGCGGGAGAGGCAATGAAAGCGAGGATTCCGATCAGGCCGCTGCTGCTGATGCTGGCCCTGACGCTGGCCGGCTGCGGCGACCCCGACGCGGGCAGCGAACTGCCGGTGAACACCCGCCTTGGCGGCGATTTCACGCTCACCGACCACAATGGTGAGCCGTTCCGGCTGTCGTCCCTGGAAGATCGGGTGGTGATCCTGTTTTTCGGCTACACCCACTGCCCGGATATCTGCCCGGCGGTGCTGGCGCGGGTCGCCCAGGTCTACCGGAACCTGCAAGAGCAGGGCGACGCCGGGCCGGTGCAGCCGGTGTTCATCACCTTCGACCCGGAACGGGACACCCCGGCCCATCTGCGCGACTACCTGCCCTGGTTCAAGGCCGACGTCATCGGCCTCACCGGCAGCGTGGAACAGATCGAGGCGGTGGCGGAGCAGTACGGGGTGGTATTCCTGAAGACGGATGGCCAGGATGAGGCCTACGATTTCACCCACAGTGATTACATTTACCTGCTCGATCGGCAGGGCCGGGTGCGCAAGCTGTACCCGGCGGACTTCGATATCGACGAGGTGGTCAATGATGTTCAAAGCCTTCTTTAAGCGCGCCGCCGTGGCGGCGCTGTTCGCCGTGGCGGCCACGTCGGCCGCCGCCGGCGACCTGGAAATCAGCGACGCCTGGTTGCGCGCCGTGCCGCCGGTCTCGCCGACCATGGCCGGCTACTTCGAGATCCGCAATCGCGGTGACCGGGTGGTGAAACTGGAAGGCGCCGACGTCGCCTTCGCCGGCGGCGCCATGCTTCATGACAGCCGCAGTGACGACGATGGCCAGCGGCGCATGGTCCACCTGGACAGCGTGCGTATTGATCCCGGCGACCGGGTGCGCTTCGCCCCCGGCGGCAAACACCTGATGCTGATGAAGCTCAACCAGGTGCCGCGCGCCGGGGAAAGCGTGGAGGTATGCCTGACGTTCGCCAACCACGACGATCTGTGCACCGATTTTCCGGTGCGCCATAACGCGCCCTGACCGATGACGCTTCGCCGGGCGGTGGTGGCCTTGGCGCTGCTCGGTGGCCTGCTCGCCGGGCCGGCGCACGCCGACTGCCGTGACCTGGCCGCCCCCCGGGCGGTGCCCACCACCGCCGACGGGCAATGGAGCCTGGCCACCTTCAATCTCTGGCGCCTGCGCGACACCGAAAAAAACAGCCCCATCGACCGCCCCCTGGACGACGCCGTCTATCAGGCACGCCTGGACGCCCTGGCCGGCTATATCGTCGATACCCTCAAGGCGCCCGTGTTGCTGGCGGTGCAGGAGGTGGAGAATATCGCCATCCTGGAACAACTCGCCGAGCGCGTGGTGGCGCGGGGCGGGCCCCGCTACCGGGCACTGCTGCTGGAAGGCCACGACCCCGCCGGCATGGACGTGGCCCTGCTGCACCGGGCCCCGGCCGAAGTAGGCAGTGTCCGCGCCCTGTTCGCCGACCAGAGCTTCCGTGGCCAGCCCCTGTTCAGCCGCCCGCCGCTGGCCGTCACCCTGACCGCGCCCCGTGAACTGACCCTGGTGATCGTGCACCTGCGCAGCGCCAACGGACTCGGCGAGAAAGCCTGGGTGGCGGAGAAGCGGCGCCGCCAGGCGGCCCTGCTGGCGCAGTGGTCACGGGCCCGGAGCGACAAGGCCCTGGCGGTGGTCGGTGACTTCAATAGCGCGCCGGACAGCGGCGCCTTCGGCGAGCCGTTGACGGTGATGGTGGCGAGCGGGCTGTTCAACAGCTGGGACAGAGTGAAACGAGCGGAGCGCTACAGTTACCGCCACCGTTGCCGGCCGCAGACGCTGGATTACGTCTGGTTGTCGGAGGCACTCAAGGAGGATCTGCGGGGCGTGGCGGTCAGCCGGGGCAATGCCGGGCGCTATGATCGCTTGTACGGCAGTGACGGCACCGAGGTGGTGTCCGACCATGATGGTCTGGTGACGTACTTCGAGTAGGAAGGGCTTCGCTAAAAAACACCGTGGGGCCTGCTTGCGTTTCCAGCGAGGACCAGGGAGGGCCCCACGGTGCGAAAGTAAGGGGCGGGGGGAGAGCGCCCGCCCCGTATGCCTGGTGCCCTTAGAAGGACAGGGCGTAGGTCACCACGAACAGGGTGTCGTCGTTGTCATCCATGTTGTCGTCTTCTGAATCAACGATCTTGGAGACAGTGAAACCCAGCTCGTCGGTGAGCGCGTAGCTCAGATCCACGTGGGTGTAGTTGCTGTCTTCGGCGTCGAAGTCCCAGGTGCCCACGGTGATACCGTATTTGTCGTAGCTGTAGCCCAGGGTGAAGTAGTTGTCTTCGTTGTCCTCGGCATCGTCACCGCGGCCGTAGTCGCCCACGCCGAAGTAACCGGCGGCGCTGAAGCCGGCGTAACCGAGGCTCAGGACCACTTCCTGCAGATCGGAGTCGGTGTCATTCGGGTAGTTGTAGTCGATATAGGCGATGTCGTAGCCGAAGTCGCCCAGAGAGCCGGCGTAGCCCGCGTACAGATCGTATTCAGTGGTGTCGGTTTCGGAGCTGCCCCAAACACCGGCGTAGAGACCCGTGGAGTGCGCATAGTCCAGGCTACCGAATACCTGCGCGCCGCCATTGGAGATGTCCTGGCCACGCCAGAAGTACATGTTGGAAACACCAACGGTGCCGCTGACTTCAGCCACGGCGATGGACGGAGCGGCCAGGCCTGCTGCCATGGTGGCGGCCACGCTGGCGGCCAGAACGGTCTTTTTGATCCCGGATACGTGTTTCATGTGCAACCCTCTTTGCAAATAACAAATGTTCTGTGGTTTGTGCGCTCCTGGCGCACCGGCCTGGGAGGCTCGTATCGGTATAAAGCAGGGAGCGTGCCAAAAATAAAAACCCCTGAATTATCAGGGGTTTAGGGGGTGGATCGAACAGAGGGTCGGGGCAAAACCGATAAAGGGTCCGGCGGGTGTGCGCTGTTTTAGTGCTTTGCACCAAAACAGCGCTTTTATCAGGGGCAGTCCCAGCCGACGGGCACGGCGTCGGCCTGCACGCCTTCCTCGCCGCGCACTTCCAGGCCGCACTGGCCGGCGTCGTTGCGGGTGAAGTGGGCCAGGTAGCGGGCGCCGGGCCGGGCATTGAACTGGACCGCCACGCGGCAATGGTCGCGGCCCATGCTGGCGTCGCGCTCGTTGTAGACCACGCCGATGCGGGTCCGCCCGTCGGCGGCCACGGTCACGGGTACCTGCTCGGCTTTCTTCATGGCGCTGAACAGTTCATCGAAGGCGTTGGTGTCCCAGGGTTTCACCGCCAGCGAGGTCTTGGTGTCCTTGAAGCCGCGGCCGGGCACGCAGACCACCGGCTGGGCGGCGGTGTCGCCGGTGAACATCACGGTGGCGGTATTTTCGCCGCCGGGCTCCTGGTACTGGAACATCTGGCAGCCCGCGAGCAGTACGGCGGGCAACAGCATTAGCGTTTTTTTCATGGTGGCAGGTCCTCAGGATGAAATGTCGCCAGTGTAGGACTGCAAGAATGGGACCACCAGGGCGCTACCGGGCCGCTCCGCCGAACCAGTGGGCGATGGCGTCGTGGGTGAGCGCGTTCCGGCGGACGCCGGTGGGCAGCCAGTTGCCGGCGTTGGCGGTGAGGGCGGTGAGAAATTCCAGCAACGGCAGATGCTGTCGCAGCACGCGATGATGGCGGTGGCCGATGATCGGATTGAATAAGCCGAAGAAATCCAGCATCTGCCGGGGGTTCTTGCGCACCCACAGCCAGGACCCCATTTCCAGGGTGAAGGGCAGAAAGATCCGCTCCGGGTGTTGTTCACGGGCCCGGTCGTAGAGGTAATCCCAGAGATCCCCGTGGGTGGTGTAGTTCAGGGACTGGGGCTCGATCAGATAGGGATGGTGGTAGGGGTAGGTGACTTCCAGCACCTGCTTGAAGCGATAGACCTCGGCGAGATGGGCGATCGGCTGATGGGTGCGCGCGTAGCAGCACCAGATGCGATCACGCCGGCCGAAACCGCTGTGGCAATCGAGACTCAAGGACACTGGCGCGCGCAGCAGTTTTTCTTCCACCACCTGAATCAGCGCTTGGGCCTCCGCTTCCATGGGGTCGCCGGCGCGGCCCCGGAACCAGGGCAGGCGCCGGCTGATGCGCTGCCCGCCGACCAGAAACGACACCTTGCCGTCGGCGTCCACCGGCGCGTTGCGCATCAGGTCCACGCCGTTGGGGTTGCTGCGGGTGCGTCGCCAGATGCCGCCCGGGTTGACCATCGGCATGAACACCAGGCGAATGTTTTCCAGGCGGCGGTGCAGCTGGTCGTCCCACTGCAGACGGTGGATCAGGCTGTGCAGCCAGGACAGGATCACCTGGGTGCCGATGCGCTCGACGCCGTGCACGCCGCCGAAAAAGCCGATCGCCGGGGCGCCGGCGGCCTGGCTGCCCATCTCGATTACCCGCACCGGCAGGCTCATGTCGCCCTGGGGCACCGTCAGCACCTCGGTGACGCGCAGGTGCCGCTCGCCCAGGCGAATCAGGCTGTCCAGATGCAGTTGCTCGGGCAGATGGCGCTGTAGCTGATAGAGGTGTTGTTCCATAGGTCCGGCCGTTGACGGACGCTCAGCTTAACCCCCGCCTGTCACGGTTTTATGACAGTGCCGCGACGGCGGCGGGGTCACGCAAGCGTGATCAAACTGTCAGCGCACTGTCACGCCGCGCGGCCAAGCTTGCCGTCGAGCCTGGCCTGCGGATCGCTGCCGTGACCGATGCCCAAGATCTGAATCTGTTGTCCCTGGAAACCGGCGATGTGCTGTTGTTTTCCGGACGTGGCCTGACCAGCTCGGTGATTCGGCTGTTCACCCGCAGTCCCTGGAGCCACATCGGTCTGGTGGTGCGTTTGCCGGGCTACCCCGAGCCGCTGGTGCTGGAAGCCGCCGGCGGCGGCGACTCCGCCGACCTTCATCTGGGGCGGCCGGTGGCGGGGGTGACCCTGGTGCCGCTGGCCCGCAAGCTGAACAATTACAGTGGCGAGGTGGCGGTGCGCCGCCGCCTCGGCGCGCCGCTCAGCGAGGCGCGTCAACGTCTCGCCCGGCGGCTGGTGGCGCGCCTGCTGCATCGTCCCTACAAGAACTATCTGTGGTGTAACGTCCGCGATTTGCTGACCGGTTTTACCCGGCCGCCGGACCGGCGCGGCTGGTTCTGTTCGGAATTGGTGGCCGAGTTCTATCGGCGCCTGGGGTGGCTGCCCCGGGATGTGCGGGTGAGCGGCTTCGTGCCGGGGCACTTCGGTTCCACGCGGATGACGTTGCTCGACGGCACTCTGCTGCCGCCGGAATTTCTCAAACGGGGGCGGCGCGCCGCCGCGTCCGACGCCTTCAAAGCCAGCGCCGCACCCGCTGCCGATACGCCTGCCACCGCGCCCCGAACTTCTGTTCGTGAAAAGCTTCTTCCGCGGCGATCACGTGGCTATGCATGACCCACAGCACCGCCACCAGCATCAGCAGCATGCCCGGGCTGCTCAGGCTCAGGGCGCAGGCCAGATGAAGCAGCGCGAAGGCCAGATAAATCGGATTGCGGCTGAAGCGGAACACGCCGTTGGTGATCAGCACCCGGGCCGCCCGGTGGGGCATCACCGTGGTGCGGTGGCGCGCCAGCTGCAGCAAGGCGGTAAGCAGCAACGCGATGGCGGCCAGCGCCAGGGTCGCGGCGATGCCCTGACGGCCGGGGAACGCCGGCAACGACCAGCGCAGCGCCTGATCGACGCCATGGCCGATCAACAGCCCGCCCAGGTGCAAAAGGGGTGGCGGCATTCGGACTTCGGGGTGCTCCTGGGACATCTTCGATCTCTCTCCACTGCGTTGGTGACTCTCTCGTTGTCAGCCGTAAAAAGCTGGGTTATGGTAATTTACATCCCGCCCTTGCGGGAGAGTGATCGCGATCCGAAGCTGAAGGCTAACCAGCAACCGCCGGTAGCACTGTAAACGGCGGCAGGAGCAGGCGTCACTCTCGCGTCCGTATCCCGCCGCCCCAACCACGCACATAGGGGATACGCATGGAAGAGCGAGCGGCCACCTTGCATTCCGTTTCCGCCAACAGCCACTCATCCGACCAGCGCTTTGGACAGCCCGACGCCACACCGAAGACCTACGTTCTCGACACCAATGTTCTGATCCACGATCCCAACTCGCTGCTCAATTTCGAAGAGCACCGGGTGGCGATTCCCATGACCGTACTGGAGGAACTGGACCGCCTGAAAACCGGCAAGTCGCACACCGCCGCGGACTGCCGCGCCGCCATTCGCCAGATTGACCGGGTGCTCGGCCAGGCGACGCCGGCGGAGGTGGAAGCGGGCATCCCCATCGGCCGCGGCAACTACACCCAGGGCACGCTCACCGTGCTGATGCCGCGCGGCGGCGCCGGCGGCTCCGCGTTGCCCGATCACCTCAACGACAACCGCATCATCAACGACGTGATGGCGATGAAGATGGCCGACCCGGACACCCGCTATGTGCTGGTGACCAAGGACATCAACATGCGTCTCAAGGCGCGCGCCTGTGGCATCGATGCGGAGGATTACCACAACGACCAGCTGGTATCGGACATCAAGCAGCTCACGCGCGGCTACTTCGAAGTGGCCGGTTCCTTCTGGGACCAGGTCACCGAAGTGGACACCGAGCAAGTGGGCGCGGAAACCATCCACCGGCTGCCGCACGGTCTGGTGGTGGGGGACATCCTCGGCGAGGAGGTCTACCCCAACCAGTACATTCTCGACGAACAGGGCTTCGTCGGACGCATTCTCAGTGTCGAGGGCGGCGTGGTCACCATGCGCCATCACAAGGCCGAGACGCTGATGGAGCAGCAGGCCTGGGGCCTGCGGCCGATGAACGTGCAGCAGGCGGTGGCGCTGCAGCTGCTGCTCGATCCGGATATCCACCTGGTCACGCTGACCGGCGCGGCGGGCTCCGGGAAAACCATCCTGGCGTTGGCGGCGGCCATCGAAATGACCGTGGAGCAAAAGCGCTTCAACAAGATCATCGCCACCCGCTCCACGCCGCCGCTGGCGGAGGAGCACGGCTTCCTGCCCGGCACCGAGGAAGAAAAGATGGACCCCTGGCTGGGCGCCATCAACGATAATATCGAGGCGCTGCACCTCAACGACGAGAACCCCTCCGGCAGCATTCTGTACGTGAAGGAGCGCGCCAACATTCAGTTCAAGGCGCTTAATTACATCCGTGGCCGCAGTTTCCAGAAGTCTCTGATTCTGATCGACGAAAGCCAGAATCTGACGCCCCATCAGATGAAGGCGATCATTACCCGGGCCGGGGAGGGCTCCAAGGTGGTCTGTCTGGGGAACCTGGCGCAGATCGATACGCCCTATCTGTCGCCCACCAGTTCCGGGCTTACTTACATGACCGAGCGCTTCAAGGGCTTCGTCTATGGTGGCTCGGTGCAGCTCAACGGGGTGCCGCGTTCGCTGCTGGCGGAGTACGCGGAAACCTGGCTGTAGGGGTGTGGGCTGTGACGGCGTCCCCTCCAGCG
>CAZKWA010000093.1:0-12629 GCA_964556345.1 uncultured Alcanivorax sp. | reverse complement strand
GGAATGGGCGTTATGCCCATTTTTTGTTTGTGGCACCGGAAAAGAGAGGCAATGTCGAAACGCGCGGAACAACTCAAGGAGCTGCTGGCTCCGGTGGTGGAAGACCTGGGTTATACGCTCTGGGGTGTACAGTATCTCCAGGGCCGCGGTGCGGTATTGCGTCTTTTTATCGACCACGACGACGGTATCAACGTCGATGATTGTGCCCTGGTGAGCCACGAGGTCAGTGGCGTGCTGGACGTGGAAGATCCGATTCCCGGTGATTACAACCTGGAAGTGTCCTCCCCGGGCCTGGACCGCCCTCTCTTCGAGCTTTCCCACTTTGAACGTTACCAGGGCGAAACCGTGCAGCTCACGCTGCTGGCCCCGGTGGCGGGCAAGCGTAAAATGACGGCGACCCTGGTGGCCGTGGACGGCGACACGCTGGTAATGGAGCTTGACGGCGAAAGCCTGCGCGTTCCTTACAGTCAGGTGGATCGCGCCCGATTACAGCCTCGCTTTGATTGAGCGTGCCCTGGAGAATTTTGTAAAGGCCTGGCCATGAACAAAGAAATCCTGCTGGTAGCGGAAACAGTTTCCAACGAGAAAGGCGTCAGCCGCGACGTGATCTTCGAGGCCATTGAATCGGCCCTGGCGGCGGCGACGAAAAAGCGCTTCAAGGAAGAAGATGTGGAAATCCGCGTGGAGATCGACCGCGTCAGCGGCGATTCCCGCACCTTCCGCGTCTGGCATGTGGTGCCCGATGAAGAGCTTTACGAATTCGGCCGTCAGTTGACGCTGGACGAAGCCCACGAGCACGACGAAACGCTGCAGATCGGCGACACCTATGAAGAAGAGGTGCCGTCGGAGAGCTTCGGGCGTATCGCGGCGCAGACGGCCAAACAGGTGATCGTGCAGAAAGTGCGCGAGGCGGAGCGCCGTCAGATCGTCGAAGAGTACCGCGACCGTATCGGCGAGCTGATCAGCGGCGTGGTCAAGAAAGCCAGCCGTGATTCCATCATTCTGGATCTCGGCGCCAACGCCGAAGCCCTGATCACGCGGGAGCACATGATCACCCGCGAGAGCGTTCGCCAGAACGACCGGCTGCGCGCTTACCTGCTGGGCGTCAACGAGGAAAACCGGGGCCCGCAGCTGTTCGCCAGCCGTGCCTGCCCGGAAATGCTCGTGGAGTTGTTCAAGATTGAAGTGCCGGAGATCGGCGAAGAGCTGATCGAAATCAAGGGCGCGGCCCGTGACCCCGGCTCGCGCGCCAAGATCGCGGTGAAGACCAACGATCAGCGTATCGATCCGGTGGGCGCCTGCGTGGGCATGCGCGGCGCGCGTGTGCAGGCGGTGTCCAACGAGCTGGCCGGTGAACGCATCGACATCGTGCTGTGGGACGACAACCCGGCCCAGCTGGTGATCAACGCCATGCAGCCCGCGGAAGTGGCCTCCATCGTTGTCGACGAAGAAAGCCACACCATGGACATCGCGGTGGAAGACGAATCCGCGCTGGCCCAGGCGATCGGCCGCAGTGGTCAGAATATCCGTCTCGCCTCCGAGCTGACCGGCTGGGAGCTGAACGTGATGACCATCGATGACGCCGAGAACAAGCAGCAGGAAGAAGCGGAAAAAGCGCTTGAGACCTTCATGGCGTTCCTGGACGTGGACGAGGACGTGGCCGGCGTGCTGGTGGATGAAGGCTTCTCCACCCTCGAGGAAGTGGCTTACGTGCCGGCCGAGGAAATGCTCGCCATCGAAGGCTTCGACGAAGATATCGTCGAGGCGCTGCGCCAGCGGGCCAAGGACGCGCTGCTGACCCGGGCGCTGGTATCCGAAGAGAAATTTGAACAGGCCGAACCCGCCGAGGACCTTCTGGCAATGGAAGGCATGGATCGTGATCTGGCGGTGGAATTGGCCTCCCGAGGCATCGTCACCATGGAAGACCTTGCCGAACAAGCGGTGGACGACCTGCTCGACATCGAGGGGCTGGACGAAGAGCGCGCGGCCCAATTGATTATGACCGCCCGTGCCCCCTGGTTCGAAGGCGAGGAAGCCGGCGAATAAGCAGTTACGCCGGAATTTGAAGCAGGGCGCCACCAAGAAGCGGACAGGAGAGTGTTGCTGACATGGCAGAAACGACCGTAAAGAAACTGGCCGACGTGGTTGGCATCCCGGTGGATACGCTGCTCACGCAGATGAAGGAAGCCGGATTGCCGCACACGGACGCCGGTGAAGGCGTCTCGGACGAACAGAAGCAGCAGCTGCTCGCGCACCTGCGCAAGTCTCATGGTGCCCAGGACTCGGAGCCCAAGAAGATCACCCTGAAGCGGCGCTCCACCAGCACCATCAAGACCACCGGCGCGGCGGGCAAGGCGAAAACGGTGAACGTGGAAGTGCGTAAGAAGCGCACCTACGTGAAACGTGCCGCGGTGGAAGAAGAGGAGCGCCTGGAAGCCGAGCGTCTGGCCGCCGAAGAGCAGGCGCGCATCGAAGCCGAGGAAGCCGCCAAGCGCAAGGCCGAGGAAGAAGAGGCCAAGCGCAAGGTCGAGGAAGAACAGGCACTGCGTCGCGAGCAGGAGGCGAAGGCCCGCGCGGAGCAGGAGCGCCAGGCCGGCGAAGAGAAAGCCAGCCAGGAGAAAACCAAGCGCACTTCCGTGCCCAAGGCCTCCGCCAAGAAAGCGGTGAAGGAAGAGACTCCCGAGCAGCGTGCCCAGCGCGAAGAGGAAGAGCGCAAGCAGCGTGAAGCCGAAGAGGCGCGCCGCAAGCAGGAGGCCGAGACCCGCAAGAAAGCCGAGGAAGAGGCCGCCCGCCGCACCGCCGAGGAAGCCAAGCGCATCGCCGAGGAGCTGGAGAAGCGCGGCGGTGAGCCCGAGCCGGAGAAAACAGAAGAGGAGGACGACAAAGGGTCCTCCATCGTCCGTGATGCCGTTGAAGCCGGTTATCGCACCGAGGAGCGTCAGTCCCGCCGCCGTCGCCGCAAGGCCAAGGGCGCCGGGGGCGTGGCCCATGGCCAGATGCGCAGCTCCATGAACAAACAGCACGGGTTCAAGAGCCCCACGGAGAAAATGGTATACGACGTCGAGATTCCCGAGACCATCACCGTGGCTGAGCTGGCCCAGCGGATGAACATCAAGGCCAAGGAACTCATCAAAGCAATGATGAAGATGGGTGAAATGGCCACCGTCAATCAGTACATCGATCAGGAAACCGCGGTACTGCTCACCGAGGAAATGGGCCACACGCCCAAACTGGTGAAAGGCGAGGAAGAGGCGCTTGAAGACGATCTGGCCGATCTGGTGGATTACACCGGCATCGAGGAAGGCCCGCGCGCGCCGGTGGTGACCATCATGGGTCACGTCGACCACGGTAAAACCTCCCTGCTGGACTACATCCGGAAAGCCAAGGTGGCGGCCGGTGAAGCCGGCGGCATTACCCAGCACATCGGTGCTTACCATGTGCAGCACGAGAAAGGCATGATCACCTTCCTGGATACCCCGGGCCACGCGGCGTTCACCGCCATGCGTGCACGTGGTGCCCAGGCGACGGACATCGCCATCATCGTGGTGGCCGCCGACGATGGCGTGATGCCGCAGACCGAGGAAGCGATCAACCACGCCAAGGCGGCGGGTATCCCGTTGATCATCGCGGTCAACAAGATCGACAAGGAGAACGCGGACCTGGACCGGGTCAAGACCGAACTGGCCGGCAAGGACGTGATCCCCGAAGAGTGGGGCGGCGAATACCAGTTCGTGAATGTCTCCGCCCATTCGGGGCAGGGCATCGATGAGCTGCTGGACGCGGTGTTGCTGCAGTCCGAGCTGCTGGAACTGCGTGCGCCCGCCACCGGCCCCGCCAGCGGCGTGGTGATCGAATCCCGCATCGAGAAAGGCCGCGGTACCGTGGCCTCGGTGCTGGTGCAGTCCGGTGAGCTGCAGGTCGGCGACATGCTGCTGGCCGGTGCCCACTACGGCCGCGTTCGCGCGCTGGTGGATGAAACCGGGCAGCAGGTCAAGAAGGCCGGCCCCTCGATTCCGGTCGAGGTGCTGGGCCTGGACGGCGCGCCGGAAGCCGGCGAGCAGATTCAGGTGGTGCCCGACGAGAAGAAGGCCCGGGAAGTGGCGGAATTCCGTCAGGACCGCGACCGCGATCTCAAGCTCAAGCGTCAGCAGGCCTCCAAGCTGGAAAACCTGTTCGAGAACATGGGCAGCAAGGAAGCCAGCCAGGTCAACATCGTGCTCAAGACCGACGTGCGCGGCTCCCTGGAAGCGCTGGTCGGGGCTCTGAACGACCTGTCCACCGACGAGGTGAAGGTGAGCCTGGTGTCCTCCGGCGTGGGCGCGATCAACGAATCCGACGTCAACCTGGCGATCACCAGTGAAGCGGTGCTGCTCGGCTTTAACGTGCGTGCCGATTCCAAGGCCAAGCGTCTGTGTGAGCAGGAAGGCATCGACCTGCGCTACTACAGCGTCATCTACGAGCTGATCGACGACGTCAAGCAGGCCATGAGCGGCTTGCTGGCACCGGAGAAGCGCGAGGAAATCCTCGGCGTGGCGGAAGTCCGCGACGTGTTCCGCTCCTCCAAGTTCGGCGCCGTGGCCGGCTGTATGGTGGTGGAAGGCACCCTGTACCGGAACCGTCCGATCCGCGTACTGCGCGACGACGTGGTGGTCTTCGAGGGCGAGCTGGAATCGCTGCGCCGTTTCAAGGACGACGTCCCGGAAGTACGCAACGGCGTGGAATGTGGTATCGCCGTGAAGAGCTACAACGACGTCAAAGCCGGCGACAAGATCGAAGTCTTCGAAGTGAAGGAGGTGGCGCGCTCTCTGTAGCGCGCCCACGTTATGAGCCGTCATCGTCGCCCCAGCGGTTTTCAGCGCACCGACCGCATCGCCGATCAGATTCAGCGTGAGCTGTCGCGGCTGCTGCAGTTCGAGTTGAAGGACCCGCGGGTGGGCCTGGTGACGGTGCAGGACGTGACCGTATCCCGGGACCTGTCCTACTCCGACGTCTACTTCACCCTGCTGGGCGAGGGCGCCGAGGCCGGTTACGAGGCCGAGAAGGTGCTCACCGGCGCCGCCGGCTTCCTGCGCAGCGCGCTGGCGCAGACGCTCAACACCCGCACCACGCCGAAACTGCGCTTTCACTATGATGAAACGCCGGAGCGTGCCTCGGAGCTGTCGCAGCTGATCGACGAGGCGCGCGCCGAGGATCGGGAATTGCGTCCCGATCAGGACGACGACGACACCAAGAACGATTGATCACGGAGCGAAGAACAGTGGGAAAACGGCGCCGTGGAGGTCGTGATCTGAATGGCATTCTGTTGCTGGACAAGTCCCAGGGCGTGACCAGCAACGGGGCCCTGCAAATGGCCAAGAAAATGTTCGCCGCGGCCAAGGCCGGCCACACCGGCAGCCTGGATCCGCTGGCTACCGGCATGCTGCCGATCTGCTTCGGCGAGGCGACCAAGTTCAGCCAGTTCCTGCTGGACGCGGACAAGCGCTACCGGGTCACCGCGCAACTGGGCGTGGCCACGGAAACCGGCGACGCCGACGGCGAGGTGCGCGAGACGCGCCCGGTGGCGGTCACCGAAAGCCAGGTGGTCGCCGGGCTGGAGCGCTTTCTCGGCGATATCGAGCAGATCCCCAGCATGTATTCGGCGATCAAGCACCAGGGCACGCCGCTCTACAAGCTGGCCCGGGAAGGCATCACCGTGGAGCGCCAGCCCCGCCCGGTGACCATCCACGAGATCAAGGATGTGCGCCTGGAAGAGGGCGACCGGGTGACTTTCGAGGTGGCCTGCTCCAAAGGCACCTATGTGCGCTCGCTGGTCGAGGACCTGGGCGAGGCGCTGGGCTGCGGCGGCCATGTGGCGGCCCTGCGCCGGTTGTCCGCCGGCCCTTACCCGGCGGAACGCATGATGACCCTGGAGCAGCTGGGTGAGATCAAGGCGGAGGGCGGTTTCGAGGCCCTGGACGAATGGCTCTTGCCTTTGTCGACCAGCGTGGCAGACTGGCCGCGCGTGCAACTGGCCGAGAACGCGGCCTATTACCTGCGCCAGGGGCAGCCGGTAATGACCAGCGACCGTCCCCTGGACGGCTGGGTAAGTATTTATGAGGCTTCCACCGGCGCCTTCATGGGCGTCGGTGAAGTACTGGAAGACGGGCGCATCGCGCCGCGTCGTCTGGTGTCGGGCTGACCCCAAGGGCAGCCTTCAACGAGGGCGGCGGCTGTAAATATGCACGGCCGACCGCGACTTAAACGCATATTGGAGCGAAACAATGGCTTTGACCACCGAGCAAAAAGCACAGATTCTGAAGGATTTCGGCCAGAAGGAAGGTGATACCGGTTCCCCGGAAGTGCAGGTCGCCCTGCTCACCGAGAACATCAATCAGCTTCAGGGTCACTTCAAGGATCACAATAAGGATCACCACAGCCGTCGCGGTCTGATCCGCATGGTAAACCAGCGTCGTAAGCTGCTGGATTACCTGGCCGGCAAAAACCGTGACCGCTATCTGCAGTTGATCGAACGTCTGGGCCTGCGCCGCTAAGCAGGTCTCCGGCGTTACCGGTGATTGAAACGGAAGCTCGGCCCGGTGCCGGGCTTCTGTTGTTTCGGGGCCCTGAAAAACGCTTCGGTGCCGCACGGCACCGGGTTATCATGCCCCGGCACGCGATGATAAAAGCGAAGAGACGAGACGAGAGAAGAGAAGCGATATGTTCAATATAGTGCGTAAAGAAATTCAATACGGCGGTGACACCGTTATTCTGGAAACCGGGCAGATCGCCCGCCAGGCGACCGCCGCCGTTATGGTCACCATCGGTGACACCCAGGTGCTGGTCACCGTGGTCGGCAAAAAAGAAGCCGACCCCAACAAGCCGTTTTTCCCGCTGACCGTGAACTACCAGGAAAAGACCTACGCCACCGGCCGCATTCCCGGCGGCTTCTTCAAGCGTGAAGGCCGCCCCAGCGAGAAAGAAACCCTGACCTGCCGTCTTATCGACCGCCCGATCCGCCC
Organism: uncultured Alcanivorax sp.; assembly: GCA_964556345.1. Taxonomy (GTDB): domain Bacteria; phylum Pseudomonadota; class Gammaproteobacteria; order Pseudomonadales; family Alcanivoracaceae; genus Alloalcanivorax. The sequence continues at coordinate 5,631 of CAZKWA010000093.1, read as the reverse complement.
GCTGTTTCCCAAAGGCTTCATGAACGAAGTGCAGATCGTGGCGACGGTAATGTCCTCGGACAAGAACCAGGACCCGGATATCGCCGCCATGATCGGCACCTCCGCCGCCCTGGCGATCTCCGGCATCCCGTTCAACGGCCCCATTGGCGCCGCCCGGGTGGGCTTCAAGGACGGCCTCTATCTGCTTAACCCGACCTATTCCGAACTGGAAGAGTCCGCCCTTAATCTGGTCGTCGCCGGCACCGAAGCCGCCGTCCTGATGGTGGAATCCGAAGCCCAGGAACTCAGCGAAGACCAGATGCTGGGCGCGGTACTGTTCGGTCATCAGGAAATGCAGGGCCTGATCCAGGCGATCAACGAGTTCGCCTCGGAAGTGGGCACGCCCGCCTGGGAATGGCAGCCGGCCGAAGAGAACACCGAGCTGAAGAACGCCATCAAGGGCAAGTATGAAGCCGCTCTGGCGGACGCCTACACGATCACCGACAAGATGGCCCGCCAACAGAAAGTCGGCGAGCTGCGTGACGCCTGTGTGGCCGAATTCGCCACCGAAGAGGAAGGCGCCCCGGAAGCCGGCGAAGTGAAGGATCTGTTCGGCAAGGTCGAGAAGAACGTGGTGCGCGAGGCGGTGGTCTCCGGCAAGCCGCGTATCGACGGCCGCGCGCTGAACGCCGTGCGCCCGATCGAGTGCACCGTGGGCATGCTCAAGAAGACCCACGGCTCCGCGCTGTTCACCCGCGGCGAAACCCAGGCGATCGTTACCGCCACCCTGGGCGGCATGCGTGATGCGCAGTTCATCGACGCCCTGGAAGGGTCCCGCCAGGACCACTTCATGCTGCAGTACAACTTCCCCCCGTACTGTGTCGGTGAAACCGGCATGATCGGCAGCCCCAAGCGCCGTGAAATCGGCCACGGCCGCCTGGCCCGCCGTGGCGTGGAAGCGGTGGTGCCCGACGAGAAGCAGTTCCCGTACTCCATTCGTGTGGTGTCCGAGATCACCGAATCCAACGGCTCCTCCTCCATGGCCTCGGTGTGTGGCACCTCCATGGCGCTGATGGACGCTGGTGTTCCGCTGACCGCCCCGGTGGCCGGCATCGCCATGGGCCTGGTCAAGGAAGAAGACGGCCGCTTCGCGGTACTGTCCGATATCCTGGGTGACGAGGACCACCTCGGCGATATGGACTTCAAGGTGGCCGGTACCGCCCGCGGCGTGACCGCCCTGCAGATGGACATCAAGATCGAGGGTATCACCGAAGAGATCATGGAGAAGGCCCTGGAGCAGGCCCAGGAAGGCCGGCTGCACATTCTCGGTGAAATGGCCAAGGCGATTTCCGAATCCCGTGCCCAGGTATCCGACAACGCCCCGACCCTGCTGACCCTGAAGATCAACCCGGAGAAGATCCGCGACGTGATCGGCAAGGGCGGCGCCACCATTCGCGGCCTGACCGACGAGACCGGATGCACCATCGATCTGGAAGACGACGGCAGCGTGAAGATCTACGGCGAAACCCGCGAGGCGGCTCTGGAAGCCAAGCGCCGGGTCGAAGAACTCACCGCCGAAGCGGAGATCGACAAGATCTACGACGGCAAGGTGATACGCGTGGTCGATTTCGGCGCCTTCGTGCAGATCATGCCCGGCACCGAGGGCCTGCTGCACATCTCCCAGATCGCCGAAGAGCGGGTGGAGAAAGTGTCCGACTACGTTAACGAGGGCGACATGATCAAAGTGAAAGTCCTCGACGTGGACCAGCGCGGCCGCATCAAGCTGTCCATGAAGGAAGCCAAGGAAAGCTGATCCGTCATTCCCATTACGGATAAACTTTTCTAGACTTGGAAACCCGCCTCTTTGGCGGGTTTTCTATTTTAGGGGAATAATTATGAAGAAAATAATAGGACCGGCGGCCCTGGCGGGCTCGCTGGCTTTGGGTGGATGCGCGTCAATCATTTCCGATAGCGATTATCCGGTTACATTCAACGCCTCGCCGGAAGGCGTCTCCTACACCGTCGTCAATGCCAAAAAGGACCTGGTAATGGCCTCCGGCATGACGCCGGATACCGTGGTGCTGCCGGCGGACAACGGGTTTTTCTCCCGTGCCAGCTATGTGGTGACGTTCGAGAAGGAGAACTACGAGAGCGTCTCCATGCCGCTAAAAGCGGGTATGGACGGCTGGTACATCGGTAATGTCATTCTCGGTGGTTTGCTCGGCATCCTGATTATCGACCCCGCCACAGGCGCAATGTGGAGCCTGGACGACCGGGTCGATGTGGGGCTGACCCCCGCGCCGGTGACGCCGCCGGTGACCCAGCCGATAGCGCCGCCCGTGCCGGAGGCTGAACCGGACCAGCAGGTTAATGACCTTTCGGTGCTCACCTATGACCAGGTCCCGCACGCGTATAGAGCCGATCTGATCAGGCTCAACTAAACGCTTGCTCCAGACCATCCAATCAAAGGCCGGCATTGCCGGCCTTTTTTATTGCCCCACCCGTCAAGTAAGACAACTCGGTTGTCATAATAGCGATGCCATCGTAAGCTAGCTTATGATGAGTTGGCTTACGAACACCGCCAAGCGCCGACCAGGAGACCCCGGGATGACCAGAGACACCACCGTCGGGCTCAGCGTTCATGATGTGGCGCGCATGATTCGCCGTGACTTCGATCGGCGCGCCCGCGAAGAGGGCCTGACCCGTGCCCGCTGGCAGGTATTGTGGCACCTGGCCCGCCATGAGGGTGTCCACCAGGCGGCGCTGGCGGAGATTCTCGACGTGGCGCCGATTTCCCTGACCCGCCAGCTGGAGCGGTTGGAACAGGAAGGTCTGGTGGAGCGCCGGGCGGACCCTTCCGACCGCCGGCGCCGGCGGCTGTATCTCACCGACGCGGCGACGCCGGCGCTGCAGCGGCTGCGCGAGTTGGCGGCGTTGACCCGTGAGCGGGCGTTTGGCGGCCTGAGCAGTGCGCAGATCGATACGTTCAAGGAGGTGCTGGCGACCATGCGCGCCAACCTCTGCGACCGACCGGACCAGGGGGACGGACAGTGACCACGACACAACGCAACCGGCGGCTGGGAATGGGGCTGGGCGTGCTGATCGCCCTGGCCGTGGTGCTGTGGCTGGTATTTGGCGGCCACCGCTATGTGAGCACCGAGAACGCCTACATCAAGATCGATATGATCTCGCTGACCGCCGATGTCAGCGGGCCTCTGGTGGCGGTCAACGTGGAGCGCAATCAGCCAGTGCGGCGTGGCCAGGTGCTCGCCGAAGTCGACCCCCGGCCCTACCGCATCGCCGTGGCGGAGGCGCGCGCCGATCAGCGCGCGGTGCGTAACCGCATTCTTTCCGAACGGGCCGACTACGCCCGCCTGCAGGCCCAGCGCGCTCAGGCGCGGCGTGACCTGAGCTACTACCAGCGGGAACTGCAGCGCTTCCAGGGGCTCGACAAAGTGGCGGTGTCGCAATCCCAGCTGGAGGCGGCGCGGCAAAAGCGGGATAAAGCCCGGGCTGATGCGGAGGTCATCGACCAGCAACTCGCCAGCCTGCGCGCCAGACTCGGCGGTGGGCCGGATGTGGCGGTGGCAGAGCACCCGGACTATCAGGCGGCCACCGCCAAACTGGAACAGGCGGAGTACGATCTGGCTCACACCCGCATCGTGGCCCCCGCCGACGGCATCCTCGGCGGGGCCACGCCGATGGTCGGTGAACGGGTCAACGCCGGCGTGCCGGTGCTCACCCTGGCGCGGGACCGCTCCGCCTGGGTGGAAGCCAACCTCAAGGAGACCCAGCTTACCCACGTCCGCCAGGGGCAGACCGTCGAGGTGGCCGTGGACACCTACCCCGGCGTCACCTGGCGGGCCCGGGTGCAGAGCCTCAGCCCGGCCACCGGCTCCGAGTACGCGCTGATCCCGCCACAGAACGCCAGCGGCAATTGGGTCAAGGTGGTGCAGCGGGTGCCGGTGCGCCTGCAGCTGCTGGATATGGACGGCAAGCCGCCGTTGCGCTCGGGGATGAGCGCGGAAATCACCATCGATACCGAAGCGTCCCTGCTCGCCGATCAACCCGTGGCGGCCAGCGCCGGCCATGGCACGCCTTAACGACCAGCGCCTGGTCACCGTCAGCATCATGCTGGCCACGGTGATGCAGGTGCTCGACACCACCATCGCCAATGTCGCCCTGCCACACATGCAGGGCAGTCTGTCCGCCAGTACCGACCAGATCACCTGGGTGCTCACTTCCTATATTGTCGCCGCCGCCATCATGACGCCGACGGTGGGCTTCATGGCCGGCCGCCTGGGCCGGCGCCGGCTGTTCCTCTGGTCGGTGGCGGGGTTCACGGTGACGTCGGGCCTGTGCGGGTTGTCCGCGTCGCTGGATCAGATGGTCCTGTTCCGCATCCTGCAGGGGGTGTTCGGCGCCGCTCTGGTGCCCCTGTCCCAATCGGTGCTGCTGGACGCCTACCCCGTGGAGAAGCACGGCCAGGCCATGGCGATCTGGGGGATGGGGGTGATGGTCGGGCCGATTCTGGGGCCCACGCTGGGCGGCTGGCTCACCGAGTGGTACAGCTGGCGCTGGGTGTTCTACATCAACCTGCCGTTCGGGCTGCTGGCGTTCGCCGGCATCTGGCTGAGTGTCAGTGAAACCGAAACCTGCAAGGTCCGATTCGATGTCATGGGGTTCGCGTTTCTGGGGCTGGCCATCGGCGCCTTCCAGCTGATGCTGGATCGCGGTGAGCAGGTGCAATGGTTCGACAGCTTTGAAATTCAGCTTGAGGCGGTGCTGGCCCTGCTCGGCTTGTACTTGTTCGTGGTCCATTCGCTGACCCGCAAGGACCCCTTTATTGATCCATCCCTGTTCAAGGACCGCAACTTTGTTACCGGGCTGGTGTTTATCTTCGTGGTCGGCATCATTCTGCTGGCGACCATGGCGTTGCTGCCACCCTTCCTGCAGCAGTGGAAGGACTACCCGGCGGTCACCACTGGCCTGGTGCTGGCGCCGCGCGGCCTGGGCTCGATGTTCTCGATGATGCTGGTGGGGCGCTTGATGCGCACCCGTCTGGACCCCCGGGTGCTAGTGATCACCGGCCTGCTGTTCATCACCTATTCGCTGCACGAGATGGCCGGCTTCACGCTGGAGGTGAGTCGCAATGCGCTGGTGTGGACCGGGGTGTTGCAGGGGCTGGGCCTGGGGCTGGTGTTCGTGCCGGCCAGCGCGCTGACTTACGCTACTTTGAACCCGGCGCTGCGCACCGAGGGCGCCTCGTTGTTTTCCCTGTCGCGCAACCTGGGGTCCAGCGTGGGCATCTCGATCATGACCGCCATGTTGTCGCGCAATCTGTGGATCAACCAGCAGCAGCTCGGCGAGCACCTGCAGCTGCAGCCCTGGCTGAGCCAGGGGTTGCCGATGAAAGAGATGGTGGGCAGCGTGCCGGCGGCGGTGTATCACACCCTGCTGAGTCAGGCCGCGGAAATCAGCTACATGAACGATTTCCGCCTGCTGATGTGGATCAACATGGCCGCCATTCCTCTGGTGTTTTTGTTGCGCCACCAGCGGCGGGCTGTTGGTTGATGGTCAGGCTACGAAGTTTGGTTTGTGGGAGCTTGCCTGCAAGCGAAAGGGAGCGAAGCTCCCGGCAAAGGTTGCCCC
>CAZKWA010000092.1:0-12697 GCA_964556345.1 uncultured Alcanivorax sp. | reverse complement strand
GCAGCCACCATTGCCACGCCTGGCTGATCGGCGACCCGCAATCCGGCCAGGGCGCCATGAACGACGACGGCGAACCCTCCGGCACCGCCGGCAAACCGATCTTCAACGTCATCCAGCACAAAGGGGTCGGCGACGTCATGGTGGTGGTCAGCCGCTATTTCGGCGGCGTCAAACTGGGCGCCGGCGGCCTGGTGCGCGCCTATGCCGGCGCCGCCGAAGCGGTGCTCTCCGCCATGCGGGTCATCGAGCAGATCCCCGAGCACACTCTCACCCTGCAGCTCGGCTTCGCCGACGAACAGCCGCTACGCCACTGGTGCGACCAGCACGGCGCTCGCCTGGAAGACATCCAGTACAGCCAGCAAGTGACGGCCCGCGTCACGGTGCCGGAACAGTACCTTGACGACCTCCGCGCCTTTTGCGCCGCCCATGGCCTCTTTGTAGGGGCGGGCCCCGCCCGCGAAAGGCCGGCATAGCCGGCCGGCAAAAGTTGCCCGCAGGCTTCCAGAGAGGGTTGGTACTGCCGGTAGAAAGAGCTCTGGGATCCTGCCGGCAAGCAAAGCTTGCCTTTCGCGGGCAAGGCCCGCTCCCACAAAGAACTTGGCGCATTTCACCATTGGCGGCGGGGCGGGGAAGCGGCAACCTTGTTGCCAATAATGACAACCAAGGAGAGCTCTATGCCCGTCGTCGACCCGGATCCGAAACGCCTGCCGGAGGTCCTCAACAGCATCCCCGCCGACACCCCCATCGTCATGCTCAACCTGCTGCGCTTCCGCGACAAAGCCCGCTACAAAGACGGCGAAGCCGACTACGACGGCCGCGAAGCCTATCGCCGCTATTCGCTGGTGGCGTTCGAGAAGGTCAAGGGCGTGGGCGGTGAAATGCTCTGGGCCGGTGACACCCTGGCCGGCGTGATCGCCCCGGAAGGCGAGCGCTGGGACGAAGTGCTGCTGGTGCGCTACCCGTCGATCCAGGCGTTCGCCAAGATGCTCGCCGACCCGGAATACAAGCAGGCCACGAAACACCGCACCGCCGCGCTGGAAGAGGCCCGCCTGATCTGTAATCGAGAGAAATAGGCTTTAAGCGACCGTTGTGGGAGCGTGCCGCGCCCGCGCCCGCGCAAGGGCGCGCGGCCGCAATCCGATCATTACCCTGTCGCCAATCTGTCATCCGGGGTTAGCAATATAGTAAACACAATGTAAAATGCCGCTCCGTGTCATAGGCATGACAAAACTTGCGGGTGATAATCCCTGCCCCAGGGACTGGGGAAAGATAAGCCATTCATCAGGATAGGAAGCCGCCAGTGCTAATTGGGTTGAGTCGGGCCGCCTGGCCCCGAGCAGTAAAAGGCGGAGCCCTGGGTGTACTGTTAAGCATTAGCGCGACGGTGGCCGCTGCCCCCTGGGCGGAGACCGGGGACCTGCGCGCCCGCCATCATCTGGAAGCGCTCTCCGCGCTGGGCTGCTTCGACGGCCTCACCACCACCTGGCCGGTCAACTGGTCGGCGGTCGCCGAAGGCCTGCGCGGCGCCAGCGACACCTGCCGCACCAGCGAGCACGCAATGTATCTGCGCACCGCCCTGGATCGTGCCAAAAGCGAAACCCGCACCGCGACCGTCACCCTCGGCGGCGCCAACGAAGAGCCCCTGTTCCGTCATTTCGGCGCCCAGCCCGCCGGCCAGGTGGACGGCTCGGCGGCGGTGTCCTTCACCGGCCGCCGTTACGCCGCCCGCATCCAGGCCGGCTACACCGACACCGACGACCGCGAGGACGCCAGTGAACTGCGTGCCGACGGCAGCTTCGTCGCCGGGCGCTTCGGCAACTGGCAGCTCGGCGCCGGCGCCATCGACCGCTGGTGGGGGCCCGGCCACCAAAGCTCCCTCGCCATTTCCAACAACGCCCGCCCGGTCCCGGGCCTGTGGTTCGGCCGCCAGACCCACTACGCGCCGGATTCGCCCTGGCTGAGCTGGATCGGCCCCTGGGATTTCCAGGCGTTTATCGGCCAGCTTGAGCAGGACCGGGCCGTGCCCGACGCCAAGCTGGTGGGCGGCCGCCTCACTTTCCGGCCGGCGAGCTTTCTGCAGATCGGCCTGACCCGGCTCTTCCAGTGGGGCGGGGAAGGGCGGCCGCAAGGCCTGGATTCCTTCGGCGACGCCCTGGCCGGCAAGGACAACGGCCAGACCAGCGGTTTCGACGAAGGCGACGATCCCAGCAACCAGGTGGCCGGCTTTGATTTCCGCGCCGGCTTCCCGGTATTCGGCGTACCCACCGGCTTCTACGGTCAAATGATGGGCGAGGACGAGGCCGGCGGCCTGCCGTCCAAGTTTTCCGCCCTGGTCGGTTTTGACGCGCTCACCGGCATCGGCGCCGGCAGCCAGCGCTTCTTCCTGGAAGGCACCGACACCGTGGCCGGCCGCGCCCTCAGCGACGCCCGTTACAACACCGCCTACGAACACGGGACCTACCAAAGCGGCTTCCGGTACTATGGGCGTAATCTCGCCTCCACGTTTGAAGGCGACGCCCGCGCCCTGACCCTGGGCGGGCAACAGTTTTTCCGCAACGGCGTGGTGTTCACCGCCTCGGTGACCAGCGCGACCCTGAACGCACAGGGCGTGAAGCGGGCTCAAGTGGCGCCCGACGGCGCCGAGATACTGCAAGCGAACGCGGAACAAGATATTGTGCTGGCGGAATTACGGCTGGAACACGGCCTGCTGGGCGGGCGCCTCACCTGGGCGCTGGCCGCCACCGACGAAGCGGTGGACACCTTCGCCGGCGAGCGCGAACAGGTCACCGCCATGGCGCAATGGCGCCGCACCTTCGACTGGTAAGCCGGATGAAGAACACCAAAAAGGATTTTCAATATTCTATGACTGACACAATCAAGCCTTTACTGGTGGCCGCGCTGGCCCTGTTCATGGCGGGCTGTGCCCTGGCCCCGGGCCCCCATTACAGCAACGCCCCCGGCTGGTTCAGCGAGGATGAAGGGGACGACGCCGAACCCCTGTCCGATGCGGTGGAAGTGCATCAGATCAGCACCGCGGTGCTGACACGTAACCAGGATTACAACGCCCCCCAGCCGCCGGAAGCCCTGCTGCAGGAACCGGAAAGCTACGACTACGAAGTGGGCCCCGGTGACGTCCTGCAAATCACCGTCTGGGATCACCCGGAGCTGACCATTCCCGCCGGCTCCATGCGCAGCTCCGAGGAGTCGGGCAACTGGGTCCATAACGACGGCACCATTTTTTACCCCTATGTGGGCAAGATTAAAGTGGTCGGCCTGCGCGTTACCGAAATCCGCGACCTGATCGCCGAGCGCATCGCCGAGTACATCGAAGAGCCCCAGGTGGACGTCACCGTGGCGGCCTTCCGCAGCCAGAGAATCTACGTCACCGGCTCGGTCAACAAGCCCGGCGCCTACCCGGTGACCAATGTGCCGACGCGCCTGCTGGACGCGGTGAACGCCGCCGGCGGCATCACCGAATTCGCCGACTGGAACGATGTCACCCTCACCCGGGGCGGCAAAGACTACCAATTGAGCCTGCGGGCCATCTATCAGCAGGGCAATCCGGCCCAGAACGTGCTGCTCAAGCCCGGCGATGTTCTCCATGTGGGCCGCAACGCGGACAATAAAGTGTTCGTGCTCGGCGAGGTGCTGGAACCGCAACCGGTGCCCATGACCCGCACCGGCCTGAGCCTGGCCGAGGCGCTGTCCACCGTGGGCGGCTTTACCAAGCAAACCGCCGATGCGTCCGGCATTTTTGTCATGCGTCAGGCCCCCGAGGGCAGCGACCATCTGGTCGATGTCTATCAGTTGAACGCCAAGCAGGCGACGGCGCTGGTGCTGGCGGACCACTTTCCACTGCAACGGCGTGACATCGTCTACGTCACCGCCGCGCCCATCGCCCGTTGGAACCGGGTGATCCAGAATATTCTGCCCACCGTGCAGACCATCTACTTCGGCGCGCTGGCGGAAGACAGGCTAAGAGATCCGGACCGCTAATGTTCGAACGCATCCTGGTAGTGTGCGACGGCAATATCTGTCGCAGCCCGACGGTGGCGGCCATGCTGAAGGCGGAACGACCGGAAAAGACCGTGTCGTCCGCCGGCCTGGTGGGCCTGGAAGGGCACGACATGGATGAAACCGCCCGTGCCGTGGCCGCGAGCAACAACCTTGAGTGCGGCGAACACAGCGGCCGCAAACTGACCAGCGAGCTGTGCCGCGACGCGGACCTGATTCTGGTGATGGAGGCCCGGCAGCGCGACCGCATTATCGAGCGGTTTCCGGAGGCCAGCGGCAAGACCTTCCTGCTGAGCCACTGGAACGGGGCGCGCGACATTCCGGACCCCTACCGGCGCGGCCGCGAGGCGTTTGAACGGATCTATCCCATGATGCGCCAGGCAGTGGATGCCTGGCTGACCAAGATTTGAAGTGAAAGGAACAGTGCGCGCATGAGCAACCAGCCACAGAACAGTGACCGGCTCAAGGTGATGGACGACGAAATCGACCTACAGCGTCTTTGGGCCCTGCTACAGGACGGTCGCTGGCTGATTATCGGCACCACGGTGCTGGCCCTGTTGTTGGGGGCCGCCTACGCCCTGCTCGCCACGCCAATCTACCGCGCCGACGCTCTGCTGCAGGTGGAAGAGAAACAGGCCGGCATGCCCGGCTTCGAGGAACTCAGCAAGATGTTCGCGGAAGAGTCCTCCGCCACCGCCGAAATTCAGATCGTGCGCTCCCGGCTGGTGCTGGGCCAGGTGGTCGACCAGTTCAAGATGGACATCGTGGTGGCCCCGGATCGCCTGCCGGTGATCGGCGCCTTGTCCGCCCCGGACCCGGTGCCGGAGTTCACGCCGGTGCCCCTGTTCGCCGGCTACCGCGACAGCCAGACCTTTGTCACCGTGGAAACCTTCGTGGTGCCGGACAAGTGGCTCGGCGAACCTTTCACGTTGCGCGCCGGAGAGCAGGGCGAGCCGGCCCTGTATTTCGACGGCGAGCTGATCGCCCAAGGCCCGGCGGACCAGCCCCTGGTCAGTGAGGATGGCCGCGTGCGGTTGACACTGGGGGAGTGGCAGCCGGGCGAGGAGGCGCTGGAAGTCACACGCCTGTCCCGTCTGGCGGCGGTGAACCGGTTGCGAAACAATTTCGGTGTGAGTGAACAGGGCAAGGACACCGGCATTCTGTCCATGAGCCTCACCGGCCCGAATCAGCAGCGGATTCGCCGCGTTCTGGACGCGGTGGCGCAGACCTACCTCACGCAGAACATTCAGCGCAACGCCGCCGAGGCGGAAAAGAGCCTGGATTTTCTCGACGACCAGTTGCCGGAAATCAAGGAAAAGCTCACCAAGGCGGAAGAGAAACTTAACGAGTACCGTCTGGAAAAAGACTCGGTGGACGTCTCCCTGCAAACCGAATCCGTCCTGGAGCGCCTGGTGGCCATCGAGGCCAAACTGAACGAACTGAAGATCCGTGAAAGCGAGGTGTCCGCCAAGTTCACCAAATCCCACCCGGCCTATCGCACCCTGCTGCAGCAGCGCCAATCACTGCAGGAAGAGAAAAACCAGATCGAGAGCGAGATCCAGAACCTGCCGGAGACCCAGCAGGAAGTGCTGCGCATGATGCGCGACGTGGAAGTGAACCAGGAAATCTACGTGGGCCTGCTTAATAAGGTGCAGGAGCTGCGCATCATGAAGGCCAGCACCGTCGGCAACGTGCGCATCATCGACGACGCCGTGGTGCAGCCGGAGCCGGTGAAGCCGAAGACAGGGCTGCTTATCGCGCTCTCCGCCTTGCTCGGGTTGATGGCGTCGGTGGGCTATGTGCTGCTGCAGGCGGCCATGCACCGCGGTATTCAGAGCCCGGACCAGCTGGAAGAGCAGGGCATCCCGGTCTACGCCGCCGTGCCCCTTTCCGAGCAACAGCAGAAGCTGGACCGTCTGGTGGCGATGATGCGTCGCCGCAAACGCTCCCGGCACGAGGCGATCCCGCTGCTGGCGTTGAGCGACCCGGCGGATCTGGCGGTGGAAGCCCTGCGCAGCCTGCGCACCAGCCTCCATTTCGCGATGATGGAAGCCTCCAACAAAGTGATGATGATCTCCGGCCCCAGCCCGGAGGTAGGCAAATCCTTCATCTCCGCCAACCTGGCGGCGGTGCTCGCCCAGGTGGGCCAGAAGGTGGTGGTGATCGACGCGGACATGCGCAAGGGCCACCTGCACCGCTACTTTGAAAACCAGAACGACGTCGGCCTGTCCGATGTGCTCTCCGGCCAGGCGGAGTACCAGCAAGCCATCCACGAGACCAAGGTGGAGAACCTGCACTTCATTCCGCGCGGGCAGATCCCGCCCAACCCGGCGGAGCTGCTCATGCATTCGCGCTTCAAGGCGCTCATGGAGCGGCTCTCCGCCGACTACGACCTGGTGCTGGTGGACACCCCGCCGATCCTCGCCGTCACCGACGCCGCCATCATCGGCCAACAGGCCGGCACCAGCCTGATCGTCGCCCGCTACGGCGTGAACTCCGCCAAGGAAGTGGACGTCAGCGTGCATCGCTTCGAGCAGAATCGTGTGGAAATTAAAGGGGCAATTCTTAACGCTATTGAGCGCCGCGCTAGTAATGAGTACGGGTATTACGCTTACCACTACAATAGCGATAAGAGCTAGGCGGCGTACTTTGGGGGCTCTGGGATCCCGCCGGCCGGCTTTGCCGGCCTTTCGCGGGCGGGGCCCGCTCCCACAAGGCCCGCTCCTACAAAGCAAGCGCCGCGACCAAAGAAGAAACTATCCCCGGTCCGTTTTGCGCTCGTTGCAAATGGAAATAATGCCGCTGGCCATGAAGGTGGCCATGCGCTGTTTCACCGCGCCGAAGTCGTCGGAGCGGCAAAGCCCGCCGGACAGCTTGTCGATGCGGCCGGTGCGCGCCAGGGTGAGAATCAGCGCGCCGGTGACGAAGTGGTAGCCCCAGAAGATGTCCTCTTCCGACGCCTCGGGGAGCGCCTTCTTCAGCAACCCGATCAGACGCAGCACCACCGGATCGAAATGCTCGTCCATCATCTCCGCGCCCCACTCCGGCGTGTTGGCCACCTGGGCGACGAAGGCCGCGTAGTTGCGCCACCCTTCACCGCCTTCGATGTACAAATCCAGGTCGGTGTCCAGATAGGCGTGCAGGGCCCCTTCCACGGTGGGCCTGCCGGCACAGGCGTTTTCGTAGTCGTCCAGCGCTTTCATGCGCCGGCTGCTGGTTTCCACCGCGCGGCGGGCGAACACCGCGTCGAACAATTGTTTTTTGTCGTTGAAATAGTAGTGGATCAGCGTGTGGTGCACGCCGATCCGTTTCGCGACGTCCTTCAGCGTGACGCCATGGAGCCCGTGTTTGGAGAAAAGATACTCGGCGTTATCGAGAATTTTCTCGGTCATCTCGGCGCGTCGCGCCGCTTGCGTCGAGCTTTTCTTAACCGTTTTTTCCTGGGCAGACATACTTACGCGCACCACGATGTCGAAAAACCACCATGAAGCCACGCAAGCGCGTAACGCGTCCAGTATTTCCGACCGTTTAGGGCGTCACTCCGCGGGCCCTGACCGGCTCGTGGAGGGCGCTAGTGGTGCCCGCCGCCGCCGGCGACCCGCTCGCCGGGCAGCCAGTCGACCACGCCTTCCACGGCAACCGGTTCGCCGCCCACGGTGACCGGCAAGGACCAGGTCGCCACCTGCGCGCGGCGGCCGGCCCGGGACACCGTCTCCGGCGGCCGCAGTTCGCCGTAGGTGGCTCGCGGTTCGGTCCAGGTGTAGCGGGAACCGCCGGCCACTTTCACCCAGTCCGGCTCGCCGCCTTCCGGGTTGGCGTTCATAAAGCTGCCGCCGGGGCCGATACGCAGATGGGCGCGACCGCGCGCGTCCGCCACCACCACCGGTTTGCCGCTCCGGTTATGAATGTGTACCGCCGGCACGGTGCCCGGCGCCAGGCCGACGGTGACACCGTCCACCGGTTCCGGGTTCGAGGTCAGCCGTGACTGAAACGATCCGGGCGGCAGCGGTTCGTAGCGGAACACGCCCGCCAGGCGGCTTTCCTCGCCGTCGAACCGAACCGGCACCGACCAGGTGCGGATCGGCGCCGGCTTGCCGGCGTGCTCCATGTCGTGGGGCACTTCGATCTCGTCGGTGCGCAGCCGGGCGTCGAACCAGCCCCAGTGGGGCTCTTTGTGCACCCGCGCCCAGCGTGGCGCCGCGTCCTGGCTGGCGCCTTCCGGGATCGGCACGCCACGGGCGGCGGTCTGGCTGCGGTACCAGGCCGGGCTGGCCAGATCCGCCAGCACCCCCTGCTCGTTGATTCTCAGGAACGCCCGCCCTTCCCCGTCGAAGATCTCCAGGGTGCGCGGGCTGTCGTTGGCGACCACCAGTTGTGGCGCCACCGTGGTCTGTACCTGGGCCTCGACACCGGCCAGGGTGGCCGACAGCGGGTCCAGACGCGCCTTCACCGCCTTGGCCTCCGGCCCGTGGGCCGGGGCCAGAGCGGGCGCCGTGGCAAGCACGGCGCCCAGCAACCCGGCAGCGAGACGGGCGTGGATTTTCGGATTACGACTCGTCATGACGGCTCCTCAGCGTTGCACCAGCAGACCGGGCGTGCTTTCCGGCAGCATCACCCGCACCGGCGCGGACACCGACGGCACCACCATGGCGGAACCGTCGCTGGCGATGCGATTGACGAACAGCATGTAGTGGCCAGCCGGCATCACCGCCGCGTTCTCCGGAATCTCCACCCGCACGCGGTTGCCATTGGCGGTGTGCGGCAGCACCACGGTGCGCTGATCGCCGTCCACCAGATGGGTCAGGCTGGTACGGCGCACCATCAGCACTTCATTGATCGCCGACGCCTCGTCCACGGTGATCTCGATGGTGTCGCCGTGATCGACCTGATCCGGCGCCGCCAGAATCTCCGGGCGGTCCTTGAACACGTACGGCGGGCTGTAGATCTCGAAGGACGGATCACGGCCGTCGTTGGGCGACAGACCCAGCTCTTCCAGGTTAAGGCTGAACAGGTAGGCGGTGTTGATCGGCGCGTGGCCGCCCACCAGCACCCGGCCGTCGGGGAGCAACAGCGCGGTGTTGTGATAGGTGCGCGGGTTCAGCGACGTGGCCATCTCGGTCCATTCGCGGGTGTTGGGATCGAACCGCTCGGTGACCTGTACCGGGGTGGCGGAACCGGGCAGCACCACCTCGTCCCGGTTGGCGCCGTTGAACGCCATCACCGAGCCGTCGGGCAACAGGACACCGGTGGAATACCAGCGCGGACCGTTCAGGTTACCGACGATCTCCGAGGTGTAACGCATGCCGGTTTCGGTGTCCGCGTCCACGTCCACGGTATCCAGACGGCTGTTGGGCACCGCCAGGTAGCTGCCCGGGCTGGTGGCCGCCACCGCGCCCAGCACGCCGCCGGCGGTGAGGAAGCGGGCTTCGCTGTAGGCGCCGCTCTCGTCCTGGCGCAGCGGCATCATGATGGAGAAGCTGGAACCGCGGAAGCCGGCGCCGATCAGACGGTTGGCCACCTGCGGGTCGGCCACGTCGCCGAGCAGGTTCTGCAGCTGCTCCAGGCTGCCGATGGGATCGCTGAGCAAGCTGGTCAGCAGGCCCTCGCCGGAACCGATCAGGTCCTCCAGCAGATTGGGGCTGGTCAGGGTCAGCGCGGCGGTGATGCGCTCCAGGCCCAGCTCGTCGAGCTGCACATTGAGGCCGGCGTAGCCCAGATCGGTCCACAGCTCCTGTTCCGGGTCGTAGGCGGACACGAAGTTCCACTGCGCCTGATTGTAGGACTGACCGAACGGGTTGAAAGCCTGGCCGGCGGCGTTATAGAAGACCTGGCCGTTGGGCAGCAGGTGCAGACGCGGGTACAGCGGCAGCGCCTTGCCGGCGGTGGTGTCCAGGCCGGGCAGCGGCCGTTCGCCGTTCTCCGACCAGGTGCCGGTGTCGAGATCGTAGGTCTCGCTGGTGCGCACGTTATCCGCGGACTGCAGCAGTTCGCGCAGGCCGGTGCTTTCGCCACCCAGCAGCGCGCCGGTGTAGACCGGCTTGAGCAGCTTGGTCACGCCGCTGGCCACGAACACGTCGCCATCCGCCAGGGTCACCATGCTGGGGTACCAGCGGCCGTGGTTCATGTGACCGGTCTGGGCCCAGCTGTTGTCTTCCGGGTTGAAGATGCGGGCGTCCTTAAGACCTTCCAGCTCCACCACGCCGATGTCGTCGGGCACGCTGATCTCGCCGAAGTTGCTCGGCAACGGGACCTCGTTGTCGATCGAGCCCAGCACGTCGCGGGCCTGCGGAAACACCGAACCCAGCGACGGCTCGGTGTAATAGTCGGTACCACCCACCGCCATGATGCGGCCGTCGGCGAGCTGAATCACATCGGCGCAGAACAGCGCGCCGTCGTTGCCCGGGGTGCTTTCAGCGTCGGTGAGCTCGGCGCCGGGCAGCAGCGTATCGCTGTCGTTGCCGTCCACGTTGGCGCCGCCACGCACCGGTGAGGGACGCTGCCAGGAGATCTTGTCGCTGGGACCGGCGGGGCCGAAATTCAGTACCCGGGTCTGGTCGTTCACGGACACGAAGCCGAACTCGGCGACGATGGAGAACTCCACGTTCTCGGTGCCTTCCAGCGCGTTGAAATAGATCAGCCGGTTATCCGGCAACAGCGCGATGGAGCCGGCGGCGGGCTTACAGCGCAGCGCGCCGTCCGCGTCTTCCAGACATTTGTCTTCGGTGGTCACCACCTTGAGGTTGTCACCGGTGCTGGAATCACTGTAGCGAATGGTGGGCTCGGCGAACGGGCCGTCGAATTTGCCCAGCACACACTCATCGCCTTCACAGCTGAACTGGCGACCTTTAAAGGACGAGGCCCGCGGCGCCGGCGCGGGCGCCATCGGGTCCTCGGCGCGCGGCGTGCCGTCGTCCGTCGAGGGCGCGCCGCCACCGCCGCCGGTGCTCGCCGTGGTGCCCGCACCGCTGGAACCACCACCGCCGCCACAGGCGACCAGCGCCGTGGTCAGCAGACCCAGTCCGATAAGCCGTTCAAGGTTTTTCATCTGTCTCTCTCCCGAGGGCATTGTTATTCATCATGCTTGGCGAGACGCGACGTATACGCCTCTTGCACAGGAGTGTGCGCTCGGGGAAAGAGAAGCGGCATGAACGGAAAGCCCGGTCTTACTACATAACGACAGATAGACACCGCGCGAACATGCGGTTTAACAAAGACGCCTTAAAAGTTTCACGCGCCGCTGACAGGCAAAACAAAAGGGAGGGGGTTGTGTAGCGAAATCAGCTACTTATCGAGACCAACGTACTAATAACGGAGAAGGATAACAAGCGTGCCCCGTCGCCCTCAAAGCGACTGCCCGGCGCACCAGCCGCTGGCCCAGGCCCACTGGAAATTGAAGCCGCCCAGCTCGCCGGTCACGTCCAGGGCTTCGCCGATAAAATACAAACCGGGCACGCTTTTCACTTCGAAGGTTTTTGAAGAAACGCTATCCGTATCCACGCCGCCCAGGGTCACCTCGGCGGTGCGGTAGCCTTCGGTGCCGGAGGGTTTGAAGCGCCAGCCCTTCAATACCGAGGCGATCTCCGCCAGCGCCTCGTTGCTGTAATGCTGCAACGGCCCGGACCAGCCGAAGTGCGCCGCCAGGGCACCGGCCAGCCGCTGCGAGAAGAAGCCGCGCAGCCACTTCTCCACGCCGGTGGTGGGCTGTTCCTTGCGCGTCTGGCGCAGCGCCGCCAGCGGGTCCGCCAGGGCCGGCAGCCAGTCCACCGTCACCGCTTCCCCCGGCGACCAGAAGCTGGAGACCTGCAACATGGCCGGCCCGGACAAGCCCCGATGGGTAATCAGCATGGGCTCGGCGAAGGCGCGCCCGCCGGCTTCCACCCGAACGTCGGCGCTGACGCCGCTCAGTTCCGCCAGCCAGGCTTTGTCGGCGGGCTGCAGGGTGAACGGCACCAGCCCGGCGCGGGTGGGTAGCACCCGCAGGCCGAACTGCTCCGCCACGCGATAGGCGAAGGGGCTGGCGCCCAGGGTGGGAATGGACAGCCCGCCGGCGGCGATCACCAGGCGGTCACAGCGAATCTCGCCGGTGCCGGTGCGCAACCGGAAGCCGTCGTCAGCCGCCATGGCCTCCGGCGGCGCGCCCTCCCCCACCGGCCGGTCATTGATGTGCGTCACCGAAGTCTTCAGGCGCACCTCCGCGCCGGCCCATTCACATTCAGTAAGCAACACCTGGAGAATCGCCTTGCTGGAATCGTCGCAGAACAACTGGCCCGGCGCTTTCTCCACATGGCCGACGCCATGGCGTTCCACCATTTCCACGAAATGCCAGGGGCTGTAGCGGTTCAGCGCGGACTTGCAGAAATGCGGGTTGGCGGACACGAAGTGTTCCGGCGTGGTGTTCAGGTTGGTGAAATTACAACGCCCGCCGCCGGACATCAGGATCTTCTTGCCGGCCTTGTTGGCGTGGTCCAGCACCAGCACCGAGCGGCCGCGATAACCGGCGCTGGCGGCGCACATCAAACCCGCCGCCCCGGCGCCGATAATCACCACATCGTAGTGCTGCATGCTTTCTCCTTTGGGGTTGGCGACTCTGTGGGAGCGGGCCCTTGTGGGAGCGGGCCCTGCCCGCGAAAGGGTGGCTTTCAGCCACCCGGCAGGATTCCAGAGAGGCTGTTGGTGCTGCCGT
>CAZKWA010000091.1:10852-13008 GCA_964556345.1 uncultured Alcanivorax sp. | reverse complement strand
TCCCTGGCCAAACAGCTCCCTCCAGGCACCACCATTGCCCCGCTCACTGGGTAGCGGAACCGCCACGGGTCCAAATAACCGCCCGGACCTTCTACTAAGCTCGGGGTGTGTGGGAGCGGGCCCAGCCCGCGAAAGGGTGGCACTAGCCACCCGGCAGGATACCAGAGACCTTTCTAACGGCAGCACCAACAGCCTCTCTGGGATCCTGCCGGCCGGCAAAGCCGGCCTTTCGCTTGCAAGGCAAGCTCCCACAAACTCCCGCTCCCCCGCTGGAGGGTGCGGCCTTTCGCGGGCGGGGCCCGCTCCCACAGGCCGCTCCCACAAGCTTGGAATCAGGCGCTCTTTCGGAGCGCCTTGGCGGCTTCCACCATGTTGGCGAGGGCGCCTTCGGTCTCTTCCCACTTGCGGGTTTTCAGGCCGCAGTCCGGGTTCACCCAGAGGCGTTCCTTGGGCAGCCGCTGGGCGGCTTTTTCCATCAGCGCCACCATCCAGTCCACCTTCGGCTCGTTGGGCGAGTGGATGTCGTACACCCCCGGGCCGATGTCGTTGGGGTACTGGAAGTTCTCGAACGCCTCCAGCAGCTCCATGTTCGAGCGCGACGTCTCGATGGTGATCACGTCCGCGTCCATGGCGGCGATCGCCTCGATAATGTCGTTGAACTCGGAGTAGCACATGTGGGTGTGGATCTGGGTTTCATCCGCCACGCCCACGGTGGCCAGGCGGAAGCAGTCCACCGCCCAGTCCAGGTACGCCTGCCAGTCGTCACGGCGCAGCGGCAGGCCTTCGCGGAAGGCCGGCTCGTCGATCTGGATCACGCCGATGCCGGCTTTCTCCAGGTCCTGAACCTCGTCGCGCAGGGCCAGCGCGATCTGCCGGCAGGTGGTGTCGCGGGGCTGGTCGTCGCGCACGAACGACCATTGCAGAATCGTCACCGGGCCGGTGAGCATGCCTTTTACCGGCTTGTCGGTGAGTGACTGAGCGAAGCGGGTCCAGTCCACGGTCATGGCCTTGGGCCGGCTCACGTCGCCGAAGATCACCGGTGGTTTCACGCAGCGTGAGCCGTAGCTCTGCACCCAGCCGAAGCGGGTGAAGGCGAAGCCTTCCAGCAGTTCGCCGAAGTATTCCACCATGTCGTTGCGTTCCGCTTCGCCGTGCACCAGCACGTCCAGGTCCACCTGCTCCTGGTAGCGCACCGCGCGGGTGATTTCCTGCTTCATCAGTTCGGTGTAGCCGGCGTCGTCCAGTTTGCCCGCTTTCCAGTCGCGCCGCGCCGCGCGGATCTCCTTGGTCTGCGGGAAGGAGCCGATGGTGGTGGTGGGGTAGGCGGGCAGTTTCAGCGCCGCCTGCTGTTTGCCGATGCGTTCGGCGAACGGGCTCAGCCGGTCGCGGGACAGCTGGCCGGACGCCGCCATGCGCTCGCCCACGGCCGGGTCATGGATGCGCCGCGACTGGCCGCGCGCGGCCACCGCCCGGCGTTGCGCCTGCAGGGCCGGCTGCACGCTGCCGTCACCGTCCAGGGCGCCGCCCAATACCGCCAGTTCGTCCAGTTTCTGCTTGGCGAAGCTGAGCCAGCTTTTCAGTTCGTCGTCGAGGCGGTCTTCCTGGTCCAGATCCACCGGGCTGTGCAGCAGCGAGCAGGAGGGCGCCAGCCACAGCCGCTCGCCCAGCTCCGCTTTCAGCGGCGTCAGCGTTTCCAGCAGCGCATCCAGGTCGGCGCGCCAGATATTGCGGCCATTGATGATACCCAGCGACAACACCTTGTCGCCCAGGCGGGGCAGCACCTGGTCGAGCGGGTCGGCGCCGCGCACCCGGTCCAGATGCAGGCCGGCCACCGGCAGTTGCAGCGCGGTGAACAGGTTGTCGCGCAGGCCTTCGAAATAGGTGGCCAGCAGCAGCTTCACCGAGGCGGCGCCGGCGAGCTGGTCGTAGACGCGCAGGTAGGCCCGCTGCCAGGCGTCGGGCAGGTCCAGGCAGAGAATCGGTTCGTCGATCTGCACCCAGGTCACGCCCTGCTCGGCGAAGCGCTGCAGGATCGACCGGTACACCGGAATCAGCCGCTCCAGCAGGGCCAGCTTGGCGCTGTCGGCGGCGCCGTCGAAGGCCGCGCCCTTGGACAGGTACAGGTAGGTCAGCGGGCCGGGGATCACCGGCTTGGC
>CAZKWA010000091.1:0-10842 GCA_964556345.1 uncultured Alcanivorax sp. | reverse complement strand
GGAGCGCGCTGCGCGCAGATCATCCAGGAGGCGGGAAGGGTCGACGCGGAAATCCTGATCCGCTTCCAGCTCCGGCACGATGTAGTGGTAGTTGGTATCGAACCACTTGGTCATCTCGCAGGCCGCCGCCGGCGCACCGCTGGGGGCGCGGCCACGGGCCATGCGGAACAGGGTGTCCAGCGACACCGGCTGATCAGCCGGCTGGTTAAAGCGGGGCGGCACCACGCCCAGCAGGCAGGAAAACTCCAGAATCTGGTCGTACCAGGCGAAGTCGCCCACCGGCACCGCGTCCAGGCCCGCGTCCGCCTGCAGGGTCCAGTGACGCTCGCGCAGGCTGCGGCCCACATGCTCCAGCTCGCTTTGCTGCAGCGTGCCGGCCCAGTAGGCCTCCACGGCCTGTTTCAATTCCCGGCGGGCGCCGATACGGGGAAAGCCGAGATTATGCAGGGTGGTCATGATGAATCCTTTGCGATCGGGTAGTGGCTTGTGGCGGCTATTGTGGTTCACCCCTTAGTTGAGACAAAATCAAATATCTAATCGTTACTATGAGTAATGCTCATGTCGTCAGTGCTTGAATTGCGCCATCTGGCCACCCTGCAGGCCATCGACGAGGCGGGCAGCCTGGTGGAGGCCGCCGAGCGGCTGCACGTCACCCAGTCGGCGCTTTCCCACCAGCTCAAGGATCTGGAGCACCGGCTCGGCGTGGCGCTGATCGTGCGGCGCACCCGGCCGATCCGGTTCACCACCGCCGGCGCCCGGGTGCTGGCCCTGGCCCGCCAGGTGTTGCCGCAGGTCAAGCGCACCGAGACCGAGTTGCGGCGGCTGGCCGACGGCCAGAGCGGGCGGCTGCACATCGCCATTGAGTGTCACTCCTGCTTTCAATGGCTGATGCCGGCGCTGGACCGTTTCCGCGAGGCCTGGCCGGAGGTGGAGCTGGACCTGTCCGCGGCGTTCAGCTTTACGCCGCAGGCGGCCCTGGTGCGTGGCGACCTGGACATGGTGATCACCTCCGACCCGGTGGATAACGAGGCGGTGCGCTATTTGCCGTTGTTCCGCTATGAACTGGTGCTGGCGGTGGCGCGGCAGTCGCCGCTGGCGGCCGGTCGCACGGTGGCGCCGCGGGCCCTGGCGGAGGAGACCCTGATCACTTATCCGGTGGAACATGAGCGCCTGGATGTGTTCACCGCCTTCCTGGACCCGGCCGGGGTGGCGCCGGCGGCGCTGCGCACCGCCGAGCTGACGCCGATGATGGTGCAACTGGTGGCCGCCGGGCGCGGCGTGGCGGCGCTGCCCAACTGGGCGCTCACCGAATACCTGGACCTGGACCTGGTGCGGGCGGTGCGGCTTGGTGATGGAGAGGGGGTGTGGCGCACCCTGTACGCGGCGGTGCGCGACGGCGACGAGCAGGTGCCCTTTATTCAGGAGTTCATGGACACCGCCCGCGCCCTGTGTTTCGGCAACCTCAGCGGGATCCGGCGCGCCGCCGGCTAGTGCGGCCCGCGCGGGGCCAGGGTGGTGATCCAGTAGTGGTACCGCGTCTGGCCCTGGCGCTTGTAACGCGCGCACACACGCTGCGCCTGGTCGCCGGAGTGGAAACGGCACATCAACAGGATCCGTCCGTTGCTGTCCCGCCGCCACAGGACGTATTGCGTGTTACCACCGGGCATAGGGGGTGCGGCTCAACGCGCTGTTGTAGTACCTGGGGTCACCGGTGACTTCCTCGCCGAGCCAGGGCGGGCGCTCGAACGGCTGGTCCTCGCTCTCCAGCTCCACTTCCGCCACCACCAGGCCCTGGTTGTCGCCGTGGAAAACGTCCACCTCCCACACATGATCGCCCACGGGCACCCGGTAACGGGTTTTATCGATCACGCCCTCGGGGCACATTTCTTCCAGCATGGCCCGGGCGTCGGCGTTCGGGATCGGGTACTCGAATTCACTGCGGCTGGCGCCGCGGGTTTCGCCCTTGATGGTCAGCCAGGCGCGCTCACCCTGCACACGCAGGCGCACCGTGGCCCGGGGGTCGTGACTTAAATAGCCTTGAATCAGGCGTTCGCCTTCCTGGTGTGCCAGGAAGTCGACGTTGGTGATGCGGAACTTTCTCTCGATTTCCACGGCCATGGTCGGGCTCCTCCGTGTTCAGGTGTCGGGCACCAGATCGCGATTGCGCTGCAAGTCGTCCACCGGAAAGCCTTTTTCTTCGGCCAGGCTCACCAGGGCCTGGTATTCGTCCTCCGCCAGGCGCGGTTCGCGGGCCAGGATCCACAGGTAGTCGCGGCCCGGTTCGCCGACCACCACGGTGCGGTAGTCCTTGTCCAGGGCGATAATCCAGTAGTTGCCCTCGGCCACCTTCGGCAGCAGACGGGAAAACCAGTTGTCGAAGCGGACCTTCAGTTTGGCGTTACCGGAGCCCGGCAGCACCCGGGCTTCGCCCTCCGCCACGCTGGCGGCGTCGTCCTCGCGCTGACAGCGGTTGATCACTTTCACGGTGCCGTTGTCGTTAACGCTGTAGGTGGCGGTGGTGTTGTAGCAGCCGCGCTGGAACCATTGCGGCAGGCGGGCGATTTCATACCAGGTGCCTGCATAACGTTGCAGGTCCACCTGATCCACGGTGCTGAGGGGGCGATCATCGCCGCCGCAGGCGGTCAGGAACACGGGCAGGGCGAGAGCCAGAAGGTGCCATGAGAGAGAGATCGGGTGAGCTCTGGTTTGGCGAGTCATAGTCGGAATCCTTTCGACGCTGGCGCACTAGTCTAACGTAAATACGATTGTTGCGAGGGGCCGCTCGACAGAAGCCGGCCCACGCTCGTCGGCGTGCTCAGGCATGCTATACTCCGCGGCCGATTCAGGGGGCAGAAGCGACCATGGACGCACCACGTCTGACAGTGCGGCAGCTCGGCTGCGAGCGGGACCACCGGACGCTGTTCCGGGATCTGGATTTTTCCGCGCGTAATGGCGAAATCTGGCAGGTCACCGGTGCCAACGGCTCCGGCAAGACCACCCTGCTGCGTATCCTGGTGGGTCTGCACGGTTTTTATGACGGCCGGGTCGACTGGGCCGGGCCGTTGTCCCCCTCTCTGCTCTACCTGGGCCATCAGCCCGGCGTGCGTGAGGAACTCACCGCCCGCGAAAACCTCGAATACAGCCGTGCCCTGTGCGGCCAGAGCGGCGATCCGGATGCCGCCCTGGCGGCCCTGGACCTGTACGGTTTCGAGGACGTGCCGGCGGGCCGCCTGTCCGCCGGGCAGCAGCGTCGCGTGGCGCTGGCCCGCCTGTGGCTGGACGGCAAGGACGTGTGGATTCTGGATGAGCCGTTCACGGCCATCGACCAGCAGGGCGTGGCGGCGCTCGACCGGCGTTTGCGCGAGGCGGCGGCGCGGGGCGTGCTGGTGATCTACACCTCCCACCACCGGGTCGGTGAGGGGATACAGCGCCTGCACCTGGGCCGGGACGGCGAGGTGGCGCCATGAGTGCGCCGACACTGGGCACCGTCTGGGCGGCGTCGCTGCGCCGGGAACTGACGCTGATCTGGCGCTCGCCGGCGGAGATCGTGCAGCCGCTGTTTTTTTTCGTGGTGGTGGTGAGCCTGTTCCCGCTGGCGCTGTCGCCGAAGCCCGCGCTGCTGGCGCTGGTGGCGCCCGGCGCCGTCTGGGTGGCGGCGTTGCTGGCGGTGATGCTGTCCCTGGACGGCCTGTTCCGCCGCGACCAGGAGAGCGGTGCCCTGGATCTGCTGCTCACCGCGCCGGTGGTCAGCGTGGTGCCGGTGGCCGCCAAGCTGTTGGCGCACTGGCTGTTGACCGGCCTGCCGCTGGCGTTGATCGCCCCTTTGCTGGGCTACATGCTGCAGCTGCCGGTGGCGGTGCTGGATACCCTGATGGTGAGCGTGCTGCTGGGCACGCCCACGCTCACCGTGGTGGGCGCCATCGGCGCGGCGCTCACCGTGGGGCTGAATCGCGGTGGTATTCTGCTGGCGGTGCTGGTGCTGCCGCTTTATGTGCCGGTGCTGGTGTTCGGCGCCGGGGTGGTGCGCACCGCCCTGGACGGCCTGCCCACCGGTGGCCTGCTGGCGGTGCTGGGCGCGATTCTGGCGCTGGCGGTGAGCCTCGGCCCGGTGGCCGTGGCGCTCGGCCTGCGCATCAGCGCCGGCGATTGATAGCTGCAGCTCTATTCAGGTGTTCTATGTGGAAAACAATTAAACGCTGGTACCACCAACTGGGCTCGCCCCGGTACTTCTACCGCTTCTGCGAAGCGGTGTTGCCGTGGCTGGTGCCCATAGCCCTGGCGGTGTTGGCGGTGGGGCTGGTGTGGGGGCTGGTGTACGCCCCCGTGGAGCGCTACCAGGGCAACAGCTACCGCATCATCTATATCCATGTGCCGGCGTCCAGCGGCGCCCTGATGGGCTACCTCGCCATGGGCGTGGCGGGTCTGGTGGCGCTGGTCTGGCGCATGAAGATGGCCGAGGTGATGCTCAAGGCGCTGGCGCCGTTCGGCGCCGCCCTGGCGGCGGTGTCGCTGCTCACCGGGGCGCTCTGGGGCAAGCCCACCTGGGGCACCTATTGGCAGTGGGACGCGCGCATGACCTCGATGTTGATTCTGCTGTTCCTGTATGTGGGCATCATGGCGTTGCAGAACGCCATCCGCGATCCGCGCCAGGCGGCCCGGGCGGCCGCGCTGCTGGCGGTGGTGGGCGTGATCAACGTGGTGATCGTCAAGTATTCGGTGGAGTGGCTCAATACGCTGCACCAGGGCGCCACGCTTAAGGTGATCGGCGAGTCGTCCATCAACCCCGCCATGAAATGGCCGTTGCTGATCAGCATGTTCGGGCTCTGGCTGCTGTACGCCGCCAATGTTCTGATGCGCGCCCGCACCGAGGTGCTCAGCCGCGAGCGCCGCAGCGGCTGGGTGCGCCGGCTGGCCCGTGACGGGGGGGCGTGATCGTGTTCCTCGACCCTTATTTCGACAGTGTCGCCGCCTTTATCGCCATGGGCGATCACGGCTTTTTTGTATGGAGCGCCTATGGACTCAGCGCGCTCTTGATCGCCGCCAACATGCTGCTGGCGGTGCGACGGCAGGGACGGGTACGGGCAGAGATCGCGCGCCAGGCGCGCCGCGACGCCGCCAAGGTGTCGCCCAAACGTGGGGAGAGTCGTTAATGAATCCGGTTCGCAAACAACGTCTATTCGTGGTGCTGGCGGTGCTCGCGGGCCTGGCCGTGGCGGTGGGGCTGGCGGTTTACGCCCTGCGCCAGAACATCAATTTGTTCTATACCCCGCAGCAGATCGTTAACGGCGAGGCTCCGGTGGGCGCCAAAATGCGCGTCGGCGGTCTGGTCGAGGACGGCTCCGTGCAGCGCGACCCGGACACCCTGGATGTGGTCTTCACGGTCACCGATGGAAAGGGTAGCTTTGACATCCACTACCAGGGCATTCTTCCCGACCTGTTCCGCGAGGGCCAGGGCGTGGTCGCCAACGGCACTCTGGTGAGCCGCGACCGTTTTGAAGCCGACGAGGTCCTGGCCAAACACGATGAGACCTACATGCCGCCGGAGGTACAGGATGCACTGGAAAAAGCCGGACACCCGGGCAGCAAGCCCGACGCGAAAAAGGACCCCGGTTACCCGCAGGGCGCTTACGACTAGCCTGCTGCTGGCGGCGGCGTCGCTGGCCGGCGCCGCCGAACTGCCGCTGGACGCCCTGTCCCTGGCGCCGGGTTTCCGCATTTCCGTTTACGCCGATGACGTCCCCAACGCCCGGCAGCTCGCCCAGGCCCCGGACGGCACTCTGTTCGCCGGTTCCCGGGAAGAAGGCAAGGTCTACGCCATCCAGGACACCGACAACGACGGCACGGCGGACCGCACCCGGGTGATCGCCGAAGGGCTGACCATGCCCAGTGGTCTGGCGTTGCGCGACGGCACCCTCTATGTGGCCGCCGTGAGCCGTATCCTGGCGTTTGACGACATCCTCGAAAACCTGGACGCGCCGCCGTCGCCGCGGGTGGTGTACGACGGCTTCCCCAGCGCCAGCCACCACGGCTGGAAGTACCTGCGTTTCAACGACGACGGCGATCTGATCGTGCCGGTGGGCGCGCCCTGCAATGTTTGCGATCGCGACGCGCCGTTCGCCACGATTCAGCGGCTCGACCTGGACAGCGGCGCCACCGAAACCATCGCGCGCGGCGTGCGCAACTCGGTGGGCTTTGATTTCCATCCGGACAGCGGGGAGCTGTGGTTCACCGACAACGGCCGCGACATGCTCGGCGACACCGTGCCGCCGGACGAACTCAACCGGATCAGCCAGGAAGGCCAGCATTTCGGCTACCCCTATATTCACGGCGGTGACATTCCGGACCCCGAATTCGGTGACGGCCACGACCCCGCGGATTACACCCCGCCGATGCAGAAAATTCCCGCTCACTTCGCCGCCCTGGGCATGACGTTTTATACCGGCGATGCCTTTCCGAAGGCGTACCGGGGCAATATCTTCATCGCCGAGCACGGCTCCTGGAACCGCTCCGAACCGGGCGGCTACCGGGTGACCCGCGTGGTTCTCGACGGCGATGACGAAGTGAGCGACTATCAGCCGTTCATCACCGGCTGGCTACAGGACGGTGAGGACTGGGGCCGGCCCGCCGACGTGCTCCAGGCCAACGACGGCAGCTTATTTATCGCCGACGACAGTGCCGGCGTGATCTATCGAGTGAGCCATTAATGAGCCAAGTGATCATCCTGGTCGATGACCCGGCGGACTGGGCCGCCTACTACCCGACCCGGCATCTGCTGTCGGCGCGGGACTATCTGCAGGCCGCCCAGCCGGTCTGCACCGACAAAAAAGTGCAGGTGATCAACCTGTGCCGCAGTTACAAGTATCTGTCACCGGGCTATTACTGCTCACTGCTGGCGGAAGCGCGCGGCCAGCGCGTGCTGCCCTCGGTGCGCACGGTCAACGACCTCAGTCGCAAGGCGCTGTACGGGCTGCATTTCGAACGCTTCGAAGGGGCGCTCGACAAGGCAATGAAGAAGCAAGGGGGCGACGCCACCCGCGTTACCCTGACGCTCTATTTTGGCCACGCGGAGCAGGAGGGCCTCGCCGATCTGGGCCGTCAGATTTTCGATCAGATGCCCTGTCCGATTCTGCGTGTCTCGTTCCGGCGCCGCGAGGAGTGGACCCTGGAGTCGATCCGGCCGGTCAGCCTCAAACAGCTCAAGGGCCACGAGGAAGACGCCTTCGCCCGCGCCCTGGAACAGTTCAACGAGCGGGTGTGGCGCAACCCCCGCCGCCGGCGTGGCGACCGCTACGACCTGGCCATGCTGGTGGACGAAAAAGAAGCCATGCCGCCCAGCAGCCGCGCCGCCCTGAAACACTTTATCAAGGCCGGCCGCCAGCTGGGCATCAAGGTGGAGCCGGTGGGCCGGGACGCCTACACCCGCCTGGGCGAGTACGACGGCCTGTTTATCCGCGAAACCACCGGCATCGACCACCATACTTACCAATTCGCCCGCAAGGCGGAGCAGGAGGGCATGGTGGTGATCGACGACCCGGGGTCGATTCTGCGCTGCACCAACAAGATCTACCTGGCGGAATTGATGCAGGCCAACGGCGTGCCGGTGCCGCCCACCGCCTTCGTGTTCGACGACTCCGAAGCCCAGGCGGACACGCTGATCGCCGAGCTGGGGCTGCCGATGGTGCTGAAGATCCCCGACGGCAGCTTTTCGCGGGGCATTGGCAAGGTGAAGGACAAGGCCGAACTGCGCGCCGCCCTGAGCGGCTACCTGAAGCAGTCCGCGGTGGTGCTGGCCCAGGCCTTCATGTACACCGATTACGACTGGCGCATCGGCGTGCTCAACAACCGGCCGTTGTTCGCCTGCCAGTACTTCATGAGCAAGGGGCACTGGCAGATCTACCACCACAAGGAAGGCGGCAAAACCAGTTCCGGACGTTTCACCACCATGCCGGTGCGCGATGTGCCCGCCAAGGTGCTGCGCGTGGCGCTCAAGGCCGCCCGGCTGATGGGCAACGGCCTTTACGGCGTGGACCTGAAGCAATCCGGCGACCAGGTGGTGGTGATCGAAGTGAACGATAATCCCAACGTGGACGCCGGGGTCGAGGACCTGTGGCTGGGCGAAGACCTGTACCGGCAGATCATGCTGGAATTCCTGCGCCGTATGGAAGCGCGTCGACTGGGGCTGCCGCTGTAGCATGCTGGACTGGATGCGCAAGAATCTGCTTCGCCGCGAGGCGCGCCATTGGCTCGACGAGGGCCTGATCGAGCCGTTCCAGGCGGAACGCATCCTCAACCGCTACGGCACCTCCCTGGACGCCACCGGCCCCTCGCTGCTGGGCATGCTTACCGGCCTGGCCGGCCTGTTCGCGGGGCTGGCGCTGCTGCTGCTGGTGTCCGCCAACTGGGAGCAGCTGCCACGCCTGACCCGCTACGCCGGCCTGGTGGCCCTGACCGCCGCGCTCAACGGCTGGGGCGTGCTGCGCCTGGTCCGTGACGGCACCGGCGGTGGCCTGCTGTTTCTGGGCGGGTTCGCCTACGGCGCGTCGATCATGCTGGTCGGGCAGATGTACCACCTCGGCGAGCACTTCCCCAATGGCCTGCTGCTCTGGGCCCTGGGCCTGGCGCCGCTGACCCTGCTCAGCGGCGGTCGTTTGCTGGCGCTGCAGGGCCTGGCGGTGGCGCTGGCCTGGATGCTGCTGGAGTATCGCTTCGCCGCCCCCTGGCTGATGCCGCTGTTTCTGGCGGTGGCGTTCTGGGTGGCGCGACGGCGCCGTTTCGCCGGCCTCGCCCTGGCGGCGCTGGCCGCCACCGCCGTGTGGCTGAACCTGATGCTCGCCTGGGTCTACGCCACCGACTTCGGCCCCCAGGCCCAGGAAGGCATGATCAGCTTCAACCTCGGTCTGTTGGTGCTGGCCGGTGCCCTGGCCGCCCGGCCGGGCTGGTGGACCGCCGGCGCCGCCAACTGGATGCCCCGGCTCACCGTGCTGGCGATTCTGCCCTTCACCTTCGTGGACGGCTGGGAGCACTACCTGGCCTACGCCTGGACCTGGCTGGATCCGGGCTTATGGGCGGCCCTCGCCGCCCTGGTGGTGGCGGCCCTGCTGGGGCGCCCCCTGGTGGCCCTGACGGTGGCCGTGCTGCTGGTCGCGGTGCATACCGGCGGCGTGCCCGATCAGGCGCTGGTCTGGGCGGTGGCGGCCAACCTGTTGTTGTTGTTGCTGGCCATCCACTGGATGCGGCGCGGTCTGGCGGAAGGCGAGGGCGGTCTCTACTTCACCGGCCTGATCGCCATTCTCACCCTGGCGTTACTGCGCTACCTGGATCTGATCGGCGGCTATCTGGGTGCCGCCGGCCTGTTCCTGCTGATGGCGGTGCTGCTGTTCGCCGCCGGCCGCCATTGGCGCCGCCGGGGGGAGGCCTCATGAGCCGCAGGGGCTGGGTCGCGGGCCTGGTGGCGGCGGTGCTGCTGCAACTGGCGGTGCTGGGCGGTCTGTTCGTCTACAGCCAGTACCCGTTGTGGGTGGGCACCGAGGTGCGCCTGGCCACCGTGCCGGTGGACCCGCGCGACCTGTTGCGGGGCCAGTACGTACGCTTGAACTACGACCTCTCCCGCCAGCCGTTGCCGGACATGGAGCTGCCCCGGGCCGGCGAGCCGGTCTATGTGCTGCTGAAACAGGACGGCCCGCTGTGGCGGGCGGACGGCGTGCGGTTGCGCCCGCCGCAGGGCGAGCGGCTGTTCCTGCGCGGCACCATTGCCCGCGTCAGCGACGGCCAGCTGCATATCCGCTATGGCATCGAGGCCTGGTTCGCGGCGCCGGAAGAGGCGCTGCGCCTGGAACGGACGCTGCGCGACGGCGGCGTGGCCCGCGTGCGTATCGCACCGGACGGCCGGGCCGCGCTGGTGGCCGTGGGGGCCGATGGGGAAGCAGCGGCGCCCTAGGAACGCCGCTGGCTGGATCAGCCCAGTATCTTGCTGATAAAGCCGCTTTCCTTCTCGATAGTCTTGGCGAACGGGGGCAGCGCGTGCAGGCGGTCGGCGTGGGCGGCCAGATTCGGGTAGCGGCCCGCGTCCACGCTTTCACCGCCGTGATGGAAGTTCACCAGCTGGCTGGCCACGGCGATGTCCGCCACGGTGAGGGTGTCGCCGACCAGATACTCGCGGCCTTCCAGTTCCTGCTCCAGGTAGGCGAGCAGCGGCGGCAGGCGGCTTTCCAGCGCCTTGGCGATGGCCTCTTCGTCGCACTCCTGGCCCATCAGGCGTTTCACGATCCGGTTGCGGAACACCGTGAAGGTGCACTGCGGCCCCAGCTCGTAGTCCGCGTATTTCTCGAACCACAGGGTGCGCGCGTACTCATAGGGGTCGCTCGGGTAGAGCGCCGGTTCCGGGTGTGTTTTCTCCAGCCAGGCGCAGATCACCGCCGAATCGGCGAGATAGCGACCGTCCACTTCCAGCGCCGGGATCCGCTGCAGCGGGCTGATTTTTTCATACCCCTCGGGCTTGTTGTTGGGGTCCACGTGCACCGCTTCGTATTCCAGCCCTTTCAGGGCCAGCACCACGCGCGTCTTGCGGACAAAGGGCGACATCACCGCGCCGTACAGTTTCATGGGCATGCGTTTTCTCTCCCGGTTGGTTTTTTGGCAGGCACTTTCTTTTGCACGCAGACAGGGATAAAGCAGTGCGGGAGGCGGGTCAATGACCACTTCGGGCAAATTTTTCCTTGACGCCCGGGGCGCCGATTTCTATCCTACGCGCCGCTTGAGAGCACCGGGTCCCCTTCGTCTAGTGGCCCAGGACACCGCCCTTTCACGGCGGTAACAGGGGTTCGACTCCCCTAGGGGACGCCA
>CAZKWA010000090.1:500-13075 GCA_964556345.1 uncultured Alcanivorax sp. | reverse complement strand
GATTACTGGGGTTCACTTGATCGTCAGAGTTCGGTTCATCTATTCCATCGCCATGCTGGCGGAAGCCGGCGAAGCGCCCGGCTCGCTGGACACCGGCCTGTGGAACGGACGCCTGATGTACCGCTTCCAGGGCGGCGTCGGCATCGGCCACACCCAGGGCCGTATGGACGCGGAACGTCGGGCGCTCAAGCCGGACGTGCTCGGCAAGGGCTACGCGATCATTTATTCCACCGGCACCCGCATGGGCGAGCACTACAACATGCAGGTGGGCGGCGAGACGGCGCTGATGGTCAAGGAACGCTTCCTGGAGTTGTACGGCGAGCCGCAATACACCGTCGGACTGGGCACCTCCGGCGGCGCCATCCAGCAGTACGTTTACGCGCAGAACCATCCGGGGCTGATTGACGCGGCCATTCCCCAGCAGAGCTACCCGGACATGGTCACCCAGACCATCCACGTTGGTGATTGTGAATTGCTCGAGCATTACATGGACGTCACCGACAAAGACAACGCGAAGTGGGAGACCACCACCAACCGCACCTGGCTGGTGGGGCTCAACGCCACCGATGACGTGCCGGACCCGCTCTACGACGCCAAGCAACTGCTCGGCTACGGCGGCGCCCCCGGCTCCACCGAGTGCGTGGAATCCTGGCGCGGCCTCACGCCCCTGACCATGAACCCGTTTTATGGTCAGGCGCCCAATCAGGAGCAAATGCAGCCCGCCGGCATCATGGCGTCGGTGAACTGGAGCCATTACGACGACCTGCGCAATATCTACGGTGTCGACGAGGACGGCTATCCGCGCACCCTGTTCGACAACGTCGGCGTGCAGTACGGCCTGCAGGCGCTGCTCGACGGCAATATCACCGAGGAGGAATTCCTCTCGCTCAACGAGCAGGTGGGCGGCTGGAAAGATCAGAAGGACATGGTCCAGGAAGGCTTCCCGTTCCTCTATGACGAGGACGACGTGATGGGCGACCCGTCGCTGTTCGACCCCTGGAGCCGCCGCAATATGAACCTCAGCGGTGACCCCGCGGTGCCGGCCCCGCGCACCGAAGGCGATCTGATCGCGATGAACGCCGCCTACACTTCGGGGATGGTGTTCCACGGCGACACCGGCGGCATCCCGATCATCGACTGGCGCCCCTACCTGGAGCACGAGCTGGACATGCACAACGTGCACCAGTCCTTCGTGGCCCGCCAGCGCATGGTCGACTTCGCCGGCCACGCCGACAACCAGGTGATCTGGTTCACCGACGCCCGCCCGGAAGAAGAGTTCGATCACGTGCCCCTGGCTCTGGAAGTGATCGACGAATGGATGGCCAACATCCAGGCCAACCCGGCGCAGAGCGTCGCCGAGAACCGGCCCGAGCTGGCCCGGGACAGCTGCTTCGCCACCGACGGCACCCTGATCGCGCGCGGCGACGATGTCTGGAACGGCGCCCTGGACGACACCCCCGCCGGCGCCTGCACCAGCGAATTCCCGATCTACACCACCTCGCGGATCGTGGCCGGCGCGCCCACCCAGGGCGACGTGTTCAAGTGCGCGCTGAAACCGGTGGCCACCGCCCTCGCGGACGGGACCTACGGCGGCTGGGAGCCGGACGGCGATCAGATCGCGCGGCTCAACGCCATCTTCCCGGAGGGCGTCTGTGATTACAGCCAGCCGGACCAGGGGCGGCCCGATACTCTGTAGAGTTTGAACGCGCTTTGGGAGAGTGGTGGCGGCTGCCACCGGATGATTTAGCTGATGAGAGTCGGCCTCGCCAGCCCCCGTTTACGGGGGCTTTTTTTTGTGGGAGCGAGCCTGCTCGCGAAAGGCCGGCAAAGCCGGCCGGCAGGATACCAAAGGCGCTGTTTGTGCCGCCGTTAGAAGTGTCTCTGGCATCCTGCCGGGAGCTTCGCTCCCTTTCGCGGGCAAGGCCCGCTCCCACAAGTTCAGCTTTGTAGAAAGGTTCGGCGCCAGCGATAACCCGCGTCCTCGGCTGGAGAGAACCTAGCGCGACTAAAGCGCGATGAATCTTCTTTAGCCGCAGGCAAGGCGGGCCTTGCGGACGTTTTCTTCCAGGTGGTGGGGATTAACGGTGCCGGCGATGACGGCGCTGACGCCGGCGGTGCCGAGCACCTTGTTCAGGCTCGCTTGCACCGGGTCGGGCAGGTCGTCGGCCAGGTGGCCGCTGGCGAAGGCTTTCTTGATCAGGATGCCCTTGTGGTGGGCGGCGGCGTGGTCGATCACCGGCCGCTCGTCGTCCTGGTTCAGGTTGTAGGTGACCATCGCCACATCGCCGCGCTGAAGCGCTTCGATACCGCCGGCCACGGTCTTGGTGGACATGCCGATGGCGCGGATCAGGCCCGCCCGCTTCATGTCCGCCAGCACATCCAGGGCGCCGCCGCGCAGAATGTCCAGATCGTTGCCGTCG
Source organism: uncultured Alcanivorax sp. (assembly GCA_964556345.1). Taxonomy (GTDB): domain Bacteria; phylum Pseudomonadota; class Gammaproteobacteria; order Pseudomonadales; family Alcanivoracaceae; genus Alloalcanivorax. The sequence continues at coordinate 10,655 of CAZKWA010000090.1, read as the reverse complement.
GAGTGAATCAGCACGCAATCCAGGTAGTCGGTGTTCAGCCGCCGCAGGCTGCGTTCCACCGAGGCCCGGGTGTGCGCCGGGGAGAAATCGAAATGGCTCTCGCCGTCACTGAACTCCTCGCCCACCTTGGAGACAATCACCCAGTCCTGGCGGTCGCGCAGCAGCTGGCCGAGCCGCTCTTCGCTGCGGCCGTAGGCGGGCGCGGTGTCGATCAGGTTGATGCCCAGATCGCGGGCGCGGGCCAGCAGGTCGCGCACCGCGTCGTCATCGGGGATCGAGAAAGCGGTGGGGTATTTAACCCCCTGGTCACGGCCGATCTTAACGGTGCCCAGCCCCAGGGCGCTGACCGTCAGGCCGGTGTCGCCCAGTTCGCGCAGAAAAGCCATCAGGCGTGCTCCTCGAACAGGCGGTGCCACTGTGGCCGGCCGATGTCGGCCCGCCGCAGACGCTCCGGTATCGGCGGCAGCGCCTCGCCGCCTTCCAGGCCCCGTTCGCGGATCAGGGCGTCCACCCGGTCGCCCAGGTCCGGCGCCAGCGTCAGCTTGGTGGGCCAGGTGATGATCAGGTCCCGGTCGCGCCGGGCGTAGGCGTTGTCCGGCTTGGCCAGGCCCTGCTGGCGGGGCTCGGCGCGGGCCACGTCCATCACCGCCAGGCCGGCGGTGGAGAAATCCAGCCAGGGGAACAGCTCGTCCAGTTCCCGGCGCGCCGCGTCCAGCTGCTGGGCGTCGCTGCGGTCGACGCCTTTTTCCGCCAGATCGCCGCCCAGGTACCAGACCACGTCGCCGTCATCCATATCGTGGGTGGTGACGGTCAGTCTCGGTTTGTTGCTGGTGCCCACGCAGTGGGCGTACAGGCGGTGGCCGAGCCGGTGCTTAAGCAACACCATTTTCAGGGGCCGGCTCTGCGCCGCTTCGCCGGGGAACAGCTCGGCCTTTTGCGCGTCCTGGAGCAGGGCGGCGTTGCCCTCGCCGGCGGCCAGCACGGTCAGGCGGGGTTCGATGCGCACGCCGTCCATTTCCACCGCTTCCAGGCCGCGTTCGTTCCAGGTCAGCGGATGGCGTGCCGGGTCGAAGTGCAGCAGCCGGTCGCGCACCGGCGCGGTGAGCACGTCGAGCAGGCTTTCGGTGTCCACCACCAGATCGTCCAGGCGGTAGACCTGGCCCTTGAAACGCCGGTCCGCCAGGGCGGAGGGAAAGTCCGGGCGCTTCAGTTTCTCGATGCGTCCGCGCAGCATGCGGCTGGCGAAGAAGGTGGTCATGCGGCTGGCCACGGAACCGGCGGACCACAGATGCTGGGTGTCGCTGAGTACCCGCAGGCCGCTCAGGTTCACCGGGCCCCGGCCGTCGATGGCCTGGCGCCAGCGCTCGGGCATGCCGGCGATGGCCTCCGATTCACTGGACAGGGTGCCGCCCAGGGCGTACTTGAGGCCGCCGTGGATAATGCCCTGGCTGGCCAGGGTCTGGGCGCCGCCCAGGGCGCCGGTTTCCAGCAGCAGGCACTGATAGCCGCGCTGTCGCAGGTGGTTGATCAGCCACAGGCCGGCGATGCCGCCGCCGAAGATCAGGATGTCCGGTTTCAACACCGGGGGAGTCTCACTCACGGTCATGGATCACCATCGATGGAATGCGCGGCTATGCTAGCATAGCCGGCCGGGTCGGACGTCAGGCGTCCGGCTTCCGAGGTCCGACGGAATCGCCCATGCGCTTGCTCTACACATCACTTTGGTACGCTCTGCTGCCGTTCCTGTTCGTGCGTCTGTGGTGGCGCGGTCGCCGCGCGCCGGCCTATCGGCGCCGCTGGCGCGAACGCCTGGCGCTGGGGCTGGGGCGCGACCGGTTGCGGGGGAGCGTGTGGATTCACGCCGTCTCCGTGGGCGAGACCCTGGCCGCGGCGCCGCTGATCGAAGCGTTGCTGGCGCGCCATCCGGATACGCCACTGGTGGTGACCACCACCACCCCCACCGGTTCGGAGCGGGTCCAGGCGCTGTTCGGCGACCGGGTCACGCACGTCTATTGCCCGTGGGAGCTGCCCGCCGCCTACCGGCGTTTCTGGCGCGCCTTCGACCCGCGCCTGGTGGTGATTCTGGAAACCGAGCTGTGGCCCAACCTGTGCGCCGCCGCCAAGGCCCACGGCGCCAGGCTGTTGTTGATGAACGGGCGCTTGTCCGAGCACAGCTACCGGGGCTATCGGCGGCTGCCGAAGCTGGTGCGCCCGATGCTGGCGCGTTTCGATCTGCTGGCGGTGCAGACCCGCGCCGAGGCGGACCGTTTCCAGGCGCTGGGCGCCGAGCCGGAGCGCGTCCGCGTCAACGGCAGCGTCAAATTTGATCTGACCCTGAGCGATGACCTGCGCCACCGGGCGGCCGCCCTGCGCGAGCGTTTCGGCGCGCGACCGGTGTGGATCGCGGCGAGCACCCACCCGGGCGAGGACGAGCCGGTGCTGGCGGCGCATCGCCGCCTGCTCGACACCCACGGCGACGCCCTGCTGGTGCTGGTGCCCCGCCACCCGGAGCGCTTCGACGAAGTGGCGGCGCTGGCGGCGCGGCGTGGCCTGAGCGTGGCGCGGCGCAGCCGTGACGAGGATGTGGGCGCCGCCGTGAACCTGTACCTGGCGGACACCATGGGCGAATTACTGATGCTGTTCGGTGCCGCCGACGTGGCCTTCGTGGGCGGTTCGCTGGTGCCGGTGGGCGGGCATAATCTGCTGGAGCCGGCGGCCTGGGGCGTGCCGGTGCTGACCGGGCCACGGCTGCATAATTTCACCGCCATCGCGGATCTGCTGGATCAGGCCGGAGCCTTGTCACGGGTCGCCGATGAGGACGCTCTGGCGTCGCGGGTCGGGGCCCTGCTGGACGACGCCGGCGAGCGCCGGCGCCTGGGCGAGACGGCGGCGGCCGTGGTGGCCGCCAACCGGGGCGCGCTTCAGCGCGGGGTGACGATCTGCGCTTCGCTCTGGCCTTCCAGATCCGGATTGTAGAGGTCCAGGGTTTCCTGTTCGGACAGCCAGTCGTTCACCGCCACCAGATCCTGCACGTCCAGTTCACCGGCCGCTGATTTCAGTGTCAGGGTGTCGATGATGTAGTCGTAGCGGGCGTTGGCGTAGTCGCGCTGGGCGGCGTAGAGCGCCTGCTGGGCGTTGAGCACGTCGACCACGTTGCGGGTGCCCACCTCGTAGCCGGACTGGGTGGCTTCCAGGGCCGAACGGGTGGAGCGGATCGCCTGGCGGCGGGCTTCCACGCGCAGGGCGTCGGCTTCCACGGTGCGGTAGAAGGTGCGTGCCTGCTGGCTGACGTCGCGGATTGCCTGCTGGTAACGCTGGCCGGCGGCGTCGGCGAGCAGCGCCGCCTGTTTGCGCTGGCTGTTCAGGCCGCCGCCACGGAACAGCGGCATGGTCACTTCCACGCCCACCTGGGTGCCGTGGTTGTCCGGGTTGATGCCGCTGGAGAAACCGGCGCCGCTGTTCTCTTCCGGCGCGGTGTGGTTGTGGGTGTAGGAGCCCACCAGCTGCACCTTGGGCAGCATGGCGCCGAGCTGGCGGTCGGCGGTGTGGCCGGCGGCTTCCGAATTGTAGCGCGCCGCCAGGATCTGCGGATTCTGGTACTCGGCCTTCTCGATCCAGGCGCTCATTTGCGCCGGCTGGGGGCCTTCCATGGGCAGATCGTCGCGCAGTTCCGCCAGGGTTTCCCACTTGCGACCGGTGAGTGTTTCCAGCTGGTCGCGGGCGATGTCGAATTCCTGCTCGGCGACGATCAGATTGACCCGGGTCAGGTCGTAGGCGGCGCGCGCCTCTTCCACGTCGGTGCTGGCCACCAGGCCCACGTCAAAGCGTTCCTGGGATTGCTCCAGTTGCCGGCGGATCGCCTTCTCCTCGGCCTGGGCGGACACCAGGGTGTCCCAGGCGCGCAGCACCCCGAAATACCCCTGCGCCACGCGCAGCACGAAATCCTGACGGGCCTGGTAGAACTCGGCCTGGGCCACCGAGGTCAGCGACTTGGCTTCCTTGTAGCCGTAGAAGGCGTCCAGGCGGAACAGCGGCTGCACCAGGGTGACCGTGGTGGCTTCGCTGCCGTACTCCTGGGTGATGTCCCCTTCCTCGATGGTGCGCTCGTTCTCGTAGCGGCCATAGGTGGCGTCGATGGTCGGCAGCAGCGCGGCCCGACCCTGCACCAGCGTTTCCTGATCCGCTTCCCAGGTCTGGCGTTCGGCGCGCCAGGTGCCGTCATAATCCCAGGCGGCGTTGGCGACATTGGTGAGGTCCGCGGCCTGGGCGCCGCCCGTGGCCAGGGCGGCCAGCAGCAGACTCAGGGGCGTTATCGGGCTCCGCTTCATTGCATTGTCCATTGTTAGTAACGGTTTCTTAAAAGGTGAACTGGGCAGTATGGTAATGGCAAGTAAAAGGGATTGACACTCCTCTTGATCACCGGTTCCGGTCACGTCGGCGCGGTTGTTCGACTTTGACGCGCTGGCGTATAGTGTTGGCGTCCGCCCAGCCCGTGTTTGGCCAGTGTGATGCTGACCTCAAGCGGCCGGCGGCGCCTTCCTCCCCACTTACACCACTGCCTGGAGGCCGACCGTGCCAGACGAGCAACGTCACGCCGTATCCAACGCCATTGATGAAGCCTGCCAGCCCATTGCCGGTTCAAGAAAAATTTATGTGACCGGCAGCCGGCCGGACATCCGGGTTCCAATGCGTGAAATCCGTCAACATCCGACCCCCCTGGCCGGCGGCAAGTTCGAGGATAACCCGCCCTTGGCGGTTTACGATACCTCCGGCCCCTATACCGATCCGGATGCGCGCATCGACATCCGCAAGGGGCTTGAGCCGGTGCGCGCCGCCTGGATCGAGGAGCGCGGGGACAGCGAGCAGCTCGACGGCCTGACCAGTGAATACGGCCGCCGGCGGGCCCGGGATCTGGCCACCGAGGGGCTGCGTTTCCCGCACATCCGCGCGCCGCGTCGCGCCAAGGCGGGGCGCAACCTCTCGCAGATGCACTATGCCCGCCAGGGCATCGTCACCCCGGAGATGGAATACATCGCCATCCGCGAGAATCAGAAGTTGCGTGAACACCGCGAGGCGGGCCTGCCCACCGACCAGCACCCGGGGCACAGCTTCGGCGCCGCCATTCCCGCCGAGATCACGCCGGAATTCGTCCGCGACGAAGTGGCCCGGGGCCGCGCGGTGATTCCCGCCAACGTGAACCATCCGGAAATCGAGCCGATGATCATCGGCCGTAATTTCCTGACCAAGATCAACGCCAACATCGGTAACTCGGCGGTCACGTCCTCGATCGAGGAAGAAGTGTCGAAGATGACCTGGGCCACCCGCTGGGGCGGCGACACGGTGATGGATCTTTCCACCGGCCAGAACATCCACGAGACCCGCGAGTGGATTCTGCGCAATTCGCCGGTGCCGATCGGCACCGTGCCGATCTACCAGGCGCTGGAAAAGGTCAACGGCGTGGCCGAGGACCTCACCTGGGAGATTTACCGCGACACCCTGATCGAGCAGGCCGAGCAGGGCGTGGATTACTTCACCATCCACGCCGGCGTGTTGCTGCGCTATGTGCCGATGACCGCCAAGCGCGTCACCGGCATTGTCTCGCGGGGCGGTTCGATCATGGCGAAGTGGTGCCTGGCCCATCACCAGGAAAGTTTCCTCTACACCCATTTCGAGGACATCTGCGAGATCATGAAGGCCTACGACGTGACCTTCAGCCTCGGCGACGGCCTGCGCCCCGGCTCCGTGGCGGACGCCAACGACGAAGCCCAGTTCTCCGAGCTGCGCACCCTGGGTGAACTCACCAAGATCGCCTGGAAGCACGACGTGCAGGTGATGATCGAAGGCCCCGGTCATGTGCCCATGCACATGATCAAGGAAAACATGGACGAGCAGATCAAGCATTGCGACGAGGCGCCGTTCTATACCCTGGGCCCGCTGACCCTGGATATTTCGCCGGGTTACGACCACATCAGCAGCGCCATCGGCGCCGCCATGATCGGCTGGTACGGCACCGCCATGCTCTGCTACGTGACGCCCAAGGAGCACCTGGGCCTGCCCAACCGGGACGACGTGAAGGAAGGCATCATCACCTATAAGATCGCCGCCCACGCCGCGGACCTGGGCAAGGGCGTGCCCGGTGCCCAGCTGCGCGACAACGCCATTTCCAAGGCACGTTTCGAGTTTCGCTGGGAAGACCAGTTCAACCTGGGGCTGGACCCGGACCGGGCGCGCGCCTTCCACGACGAAACCCTGCCCAAGGACGCCCACAAGGTGGCGCATTTCTGCTCCATGTGCGGACCCAAGTTCTGCTCCATGAAGATCAGCCAGGAAGTACGCGACTACGCCGCGGCCCAGGAGGCCGAGGAGGGCATGCAGGAGAAATCCCGGGAATTCATGGAAAAAGGGGCGGAGCTTTATCACAAAGCCGATGAATGATCCCACGCCACGGTTCACCGCCGACGACGTTGAAATCCTGAAACGGGAGACTCCGTTCAAGGGCTTTTTCCGCGTCGACCGGGTGCACCTGCGCCACCGCCTTTTCGAGGGCGGTTGGAGCGGCACCGTGCAGCGCGAGCTGTTCGTGCGCCCGCCGGCGGCGGCGGTGCTGCCCTATGACCCGCAACGCGGTGAAATTCTGATGGTGGAGCAGTTCCGGGTGGGCGCCCTGGACTGGCGCGACACCCCCTGGTGCCTGGAGCTGATCGCCGGGCTGGCGGACAAGGAAGGCGAACCGGTGGCCGACCTGGTGCGCCGCGAGGCGCTGGAAGAAGCGGGCGTGGAAATCGGTGAGATGAAACGGGTGGCGCACTACATGCCCAGCCCCGGCGGCTCCAACGAGCGGCTGCAGGTGTTCGTCGGCCGCGCGGATTTGAGCGGGGCCGGCGGCGTGCACGGCGTGGCCGAGGAAAACGAGGACATCCGCGTGGTGGTGCGCCCGGTGGCCGAAGTGGCGGCCCTGCTGCGCAGCGGTCGGGTGGACAACGCCGCCTCGCTGATCACCCTGCAGTGGCTGCTTTTGCACCGCGAAGAGCTGGACCGCGAGTGGGGCACCGTGGAGGCCGCCAGCTCATGAGTGCCTCGCGCCGCTACCGCCTCGACTTTCGTGACCTGATGGCCCAGTGCGAATGGAACTACGCGCGGCTGCTGCCGTTGATGCGCGCGCTCGGCGAGCGGGACAGTCTCGAGGTGGTGCTCGGCGATGAGCGGCCGCGCACGGTCAGCATCCGGGTGCTGGAGCGGGCCCCCTACACCACCACCCTGCGCTTCCAGGATCAGGCCCTGCACGACGCCATGCCGGCGCCCCGGCTCACCGTGCGGCTGTACCACGACGCGCGGGTGGCGGAAGTGACCGAAGCCACGTCGTTCCGCCGGGTGCAGGCCCGTTACCCCTATCCCAACAGTCATATGCACCAGCGTGACGAGAAGGCACAATGGAATCGTTTCCTGGGCGAATGGCTCGCCCATGTGCACGATTACGGACGCGCCTCCGCCGAGCCCTGGCGGCGCTCCGGCACCGAATAAACGAGCAATGGTTCCGGATTCGGAGCCGCATTCCTGGCAAACCGCCATCATCTTCGATATAACCGACTAGGAGCCTCTGAAAAGCTCCAGACGTCTCATTTTCCTGGGGGAAAAAGGGGCGGGCCGTTTTGGGGCCGGGGGACCGGCGTGCTTGCGCGGGTATCGGGATCATGACAACAACGGGAGCGGGGATTTTGACGCAACCGGTTCAGCCGCTGCGCGTGGTGCAGCTGTCCGACTTTCACCTATTCGCGGATACCGGCGGCAAGCTTTTGGGCCTGAACACCCAGTTCAGCCTCGAGAAAGTGCTGGATCGCGTGCGCCGTGAACAGCCCGCTATGGACCTGATACTGGCCACCGGCGATCTGTCGCAGGACGGTTCCTACGAATCCTACCAACGCCTGGCGAAAACCCTGGCGGGCTTCCGCGCGCCGATCTACTGGCTGGAAGGCAACCACGACAAGCCGGCGCCCATGCTGCGAGCCCTGCGCGGCCAGGACAGCCGGGTCAGCCCCTGCGTGGCGGACGTGGGCAACTGGACCCTGGTGCTGCTGGATTCCACCATCCCCGGCGAGGTGCCCGGCGATCTGTTCGACGAGGACCTCAAGTTTCTCGACGACGCGCTGCGCGGTGCCGCCGGCGAGCACCTGCTGGTGTGCCTGCACCACCACCCGGTGCCGATGGGCAGCGAATGGCTGGACACCCAGCTGGTAGGCAGCGCGGCACGTTTCTTCGAGGTGATCGACGCCCATCCCCGGGTCCGGGGCATTCTCTGGGGCCATGTGCACCAGGAGTACGACGATACCCGCAACGGCGTCCGGCTGCTGGCGGTGCCCAGCACCTGCGTGCAGTTCAAGCCCGGCAGCGCGGATTTCGCCGTCGACGACGCCAATCCCGGTTATCGCTGGCTGGACCTGCACCACGACGGCCGCATCGACACGGCGGTCAGCCGGGTGGAGGGCATTCACTTCGAGGTCGATATGTCGGTCAAGGGCTACTGATTCAGTTAACAGTTGATAGTTAATAGCTGATAGTGAAGAGTGAGGCCGTTTACGCGACGGGTGGCTCCTCATGTCCGACATCTCCCTGATCTATATCCACGGTTTCAACAGTTCGCCGCGATCCTGGAAGGCGGGCGTGCTGCGTGACTACTTCGAGCGCCACGGCGCCGGCCATCGCCTGCATGTGCCGGCGCTGGACCCGCAGCCGAAAAAGGCCATGGCGACCCTGGAGGCGACCATCGCCGGCGCCGGCCCGGTGGCGTTGCTGGGCTCTTCCCTGGGCGGCTTCTACGCCACCTGGCTGGCCGAGCACCACGATCTGGTCACGGCGGTGGTGAATCCGGCGGTCCGTCCCTGGCGACTACTGGACAAATACACAGGTATCAATCATAACTACCACAGCGGCGAGGCGTATCAGTTCGACCCCGCCTGGCTGGACGAGCTGCGCCACTACCAGGTGGAGGAAATCAGCAAGCCCGAGCAGATGCTGCTGCTCACCCAGACCGGCGACGAATCGCTGGACTGGCGCGAAGGCTGGGAATATTACGCCGACTGCCACCTCTTCCGGGGGCTCGGCGGCAGCCACGGTTTTGATGACTTCGATGCCTTTGTTCCGCTAGTGTTGCGCTTTTGCGGAATAAGCCTGACGCCGAATACCTGACTTCATACCGATTAGAGATTTATGGCCAACACCTATACCTCCGAGAATATCGAGGTCCTGTCGGGCCTGGAGCCGGTGCGTAAACGCCCGGGTATGTACACCGATACCAGCCGCCCCAACCACCTGATTCAGGAAGTGGTGGACAACTCCGTGGACGAAGCGCTGGCCGGACACGCCAAGAGCATCCGCGTGACCCTGCTCAAGGACGGCGGCGTGGAAGTGGAAGACGACGGTCGCGGCATGCCCGTGGACCCGCACCCGGTGCAGAAAAAGCCGGGCGTGGAAGTGATCCTCGCCACCCTGCACGCCGGCGGTAAATTCTCCAACAAGAGCTACCAGTTCTCCGGCGGCCTGCACGGCGTGGGCGTGTCGGTGGTCAATGCGCTGTCGAAAAAACTGGAAGTGTTCGTCAAGCGCGACGGCCAGGTGCACCGTATTGAATTCGCCGGCGGCGAAAAAACCGCCGATCTGGAAGTGGTGGACACGGTGGGCAAGCGCAACACCGGCACCATGATGCGGTTCTGGCCGGACGAAAAATATTTCGACTCGCCGAAAATCTCGGTGTCGCGGCTGCGCCACCTGCTGCGCGCCAAGGCGGTGCTCTGCCCGGGGCTGCTGGTGACCCTGGAAAACAAGCACACCGACGAAACCGAGACCTGGCAGTTCGCCGACGGCCTGGTGGAATATCTGCTCGACAGCACCCGGGGCTGGGAGCGCGTGCCCGACGAGCCCTTCGAGGGCGCCATGAGTGGTGAAACCGAGGCGGTGGACTGGGCGGTGCTGTGGCTGCCCGAGGGCGGGGAACTGGTCACTGAGTCCTACGTGAACCTGATCCCCACCACCCAGGGCGGCACCCATGTGAACGGGCTGCGCTCCGGGCTGCTGGAGGCGATGCGCGAGTTCTGCGAATTCCGCAACCTGCTGCCGCGCGGCGTGAAGCTTACGCCGGAGGACATCTGGGACCGCGCCTGC
>CAZKWA010000090.1:0-490 GCA_964556345.1 uncultured Alcanivorax sp. | reverse complement strand
ACCCCATGTTCGCCGGCCAGACCAAGGAGCGTCTCAGCTCGCGGCAAACCGCGCCGTTCGTGTCCGGGGTGGTGAAGGACGCCTTTTCGTTGTGGCTGAACCAGCACACCGCCGAGGCGGAAAAGCTCGCGGATCTGTGCATCAACAACGCCCAGAAACGCCTGCGCGCCGCCAAGAAAGTGACCCGCAAGAAAGTCACCAGCGGCCCGGCGCTGCCCGGCAAGCTGGCGGACTGCACCAGCGACGACCCGGCGCAAAGTGAAATCTTCCTGGTGGAAGGGGACTCCGCCGGCGGCTCCGCCAAGCAGGCCCGCGACCGGGTCTACCAGGCGATCATGCCGCTGCGCGGCAAGATCATGAACACCTGGGAGGTGGACCCGGCGGAAGTGCTGGGCAGCCAGGAAATCCACGATATCGCCGTGGCGCTCGGCATCGAACCGGGCAGCGACGACCTCGCCGGCCTGCGCTACGGCAAGGTCTGTATCCTCGC
>CAZKWA010000089.1:0-13245 GCA_964556345.1 uncultured Alcanivorax sp. | reverse complement strand
GCCAAACTAACAGCGGCCAGGGATGGCTTGAGCGGTCCCGGAAGGCATCACCATTGCCCCGCGTCTCCGATACGGAGCACCCAGCCGGCTAAATTTCGCGGGTCTCGCGGAAGCGGATGTCCGGGTGGCGCTCCTCGGCCAGCTGCAGATTGACCCGGGTCGGCGCCAGATAAGTGAGATGGTCGGCGCCGTCGCGGGCCAGATTGTCGTAGGCCTTGCGCTCGAACGCCTCCAGCTCCCGCTCGCTGGACGCCTCCACCCAGCGGGCGGTGCTCACGCTGATCGGCTCGTAGCGGCAATCGACGCCGTACTCGGCCTTGAGCCGGGCGGCCACCACATCGAACTGCAGCGTGCCCACCGCACCCAGGATCACGTCGTTGTTGCGCAGCGGGAAGAACACCTGGGTGGCGCCCTCCTCCGCCAGTTGCTTGAGCCCCTTGTGGAGCTGCTTGCTCTTCAGCGGGTCGTTGAGCACCACGCGCTGGAACAGCTCCGGCGCGAAGTGGGGGATGCCGGTGAAGCGCAGGTCCTCGCCCTCGGTGAAGGTGTCGCCGATCTGGATGGTGCCGTGGTTGTGCAGGCCGATAATATCGCCGGCGTAGGCCTCTTCCACATTATCCCGTTCGCCGGCCAGGAAGGTCAGGGCGTCGGCGATGCGCAGGTCCTTGCCGGTGCGGCACTGCTTGAGCTTGATGCCCTTTTTGTACTTGCCGGAACAGATGCGCAGGAAGGCGATGCGGTCCCGGTGGCGCGGGTCCATATTGGCCTGAATCTTGAACACGAAGCCGGTCATTTTGTCTTCGGTGGCCGCCACCTGCCGCGCGCCGCCGTCGCGGGGCAGCGGCGGTGGCGCCCACTCCACCAGGCCGTCGAGCATGTGGTCGACGCCGAAGTTGCCCAGGGCGGTGCCGAAGAACACCGGCGACAGCTTGCCTTCCAGAAAGCGCTGCAGATTGAATTCGTGGCTGGCGCCCTGCACCAGTTCCAGGGTGTCGCGCAGCTCCTGGGCGTAGTCGGCGCCCACCGCCTGGTCCAGCTCCGGGTTATCCAGCCCCTTTACTTCGCGGCGTTCCTGAATGGTGTGGCCCTGGCCGCTCTTATAAAGGACGGAGGTATCGGTGAGCAGGTTGTAGACGCCCTTGAAGTTCTTGCCCATGCCAATCGGCCAGGTCACCGGGGCGCACTCGATCTTGAGCACGTCCTCGATTTCGTCGAGCACCTCGATGGGATCGCGCACCTCGCGGTCCAGCTTGTTGATGAACGTGAGGATTGGTGTGTCGCGCAGCCGGCACACCTCCATCAGTTTCACGGTGCGCTCTTCCACGCCCTTGGCGGCGTCGATCACCATCAAGGCGGAATCCACCGCCGTCAGGGTGCGGTAGGTGTCTTCGGAGAAGTCGGCGTGGCCGGGGGTGTCGAGCAGATTGACCATGGCGTCCCGGTAGGGAAACTGCATCACCGAGGTGGTCACCGAGATGCCCCGTTCCTTTTCCATCTCCATCCAGTCCGAGGTGGCGTGCACGCCGGACTTCTTGCCCTTCACGGTGCCCGCCATGCGGATCAGGTTGCCGTACAACAGCACCTTCTCGGTGATGGTGGTTTTACCGGCGTCCGGGTGGGAGATGATGGCGAAGGTTCGCCGTTTGTTGATCTCGTCGGTGGGGTTCATAGAATCCTCGGTCTGCGTCGGCGCGCATTGTACGCCTGACCGGAGAATTCTTGTAGGAGCGGGCCAGGCCCGCGAAAGGCAAGCCACGCTTGCCGGCAGGATACCAGAGAGCTAAGAAAGCGGGGCTCCAATGAGGCCTCTGGGATCCTGCCGGGAGCTTCGCTCCCTTTCGCGGGCAGGGCCCGCTCCCACAAGCCGCTCCCGGCTGCCTCAGGCGTCCGGCGCCAGGCGCGCGCGCAGGCGGCTGACGGCCTGGCTGTGCAGCTGGCAGACGCGGGATTCGGTGACGCCGAGCACGGCGCCGATTTCCTTGAGGTTGAGCTCTTCCTGGTAATAGAGCGCCAGCAGCAGCTTCTCGCGTTCCGGCAGGGTTTCGATGGCGGCGGTCAGTTGCTCGCGCTGTTCGCCGGCCACCAGGGCGGCGAACGGCGACGGCGGTCCACCGCTGCCGGCTTCCGGCTCGCCGCGCTCGGCCACCAGTTCTTCATAGGGCAGCAGCAGGCCGTTGTTGGTATCGGTGAGCAACTGGCGGTACTGGTCCAGGTCCATGCCCATTTCGTCGGCGATTTCACGCTCTTCGGCGGGCCGGCCCAGCTTTTGTTCCAGCCGGTGCACGCACTGGTCCACGGCCCGGGCATTGCGGCGCACGCTGCGCGGCAGCCAGTCGCGGGTGCGCAACTCGTCGATCATGGCGCCGCGAATACGCTGGCTGGCGAAGGTGGAGAAGCTGGCGCCGGCATTGGCGTCGAAGCGTTGCAGCGCATCAAGCAGCCCCACGGTGCCGGCCTGGATCAGATCGTCCAGATCAATGCCGGAAGGCAGCTTCACCTGCAGCGCCAGCGCCTGGCGCCGGACCGCCGGAAGATGCTCTTCCAGCAGTGCCTCGTGATTGATTTTACCCTGTGCCGTATACATGGTTTTCCCCGAAACGGGTCCGGATGCTTTTTTGATGCTTCCATTATTGGCGGTCGGCGCGTTTTGGAAGCGGCAAATAACGGCCTTTGTTGGGCCCTTTTCCGGTGATAAGGGCGGCCGTGCTCAGCGGTATTCGACCATCAGCCGGGGCGTGCCCACGGTGACCGCGCGGGGGTCGCCGGCGGGCAGCCGGAAACGCAGGCGCAGGGGGCGCGCCACCCGCCAATCCGGCGGCGCGAGGAAGCGGCCGCGCCGCGCGGTGCCCAGGGGCAGGCACTGCCCGCCCTGGCACAGCCAGGCCTGCACGCGGCGCCCGGCGGGCAGCCGGTAGCGCCAGCCGACCCGCACGATGGCTTTCCCTTCCGCCGCCGGCGGCGGCGTGGCGGGCTCGCTGTAATAGAAGCGGCCGGCCACCGCCAGACGACTCTCCGGCAGCGACGACTGCCAGCTGCCCGGCGCCGCCAGGGCCGGCACCGCCAGCACAATCAGCAGCACGCCGCCGAGGTATTTCATGGCGACAGCAGCACCAGTTCGATATCCAGGAATCGCCGGGCGCCGTGCTGAAGGTTGTTCAGCAGCCCGGCCCGTGGCAGCCCGGGCGCGTGCAGCGCCAGCAGCCGGCCGGGGCCGGCCTGGCGGCGCAGGGTCTTGAGCGTGCCGTAGGCGCGTCGGAAGGCGTCCGCGTCGCTGTCCACCCACAGCGCCCAACGGCGCTGCTGGCTGGCCAGCACCGGCAGATGCGGGCTGGCCGGGTCCAGCGGCACGATGCGCCAGGCGGCGGGATCGCCGACCCAGCGCCGGCCGCGCCGGGCCCAGCCGGCCAGTCGTTCGGTGACCGCGGCGGTGGCGGCGGCGGCCGGCAGGCCCACCACCATCAGGGTGGGGCCGTCGGCGGGCCGCGCCCGGCGGGCCCGCAATCCGGCGGCCTGATCAGGCATGGCCGCCACCCCCGGGGGCCGCGCCGATCCGCTGCAAGTCCCGGCGGGCGCTGAACAGCTGCAACAACGCCTGCAACAGGGTGCGGGCGGTGCGCCGGCGGGTGCCCGCCAGGCTCAGCAGCTGGGCGCGCAGATCCAGGGCCCAATCGCTGTTGTCCTGGTCCAGGCGGATCGCCAGAGCGGCCAGATCGCCGGCCAGGGCGTCGTCGGCGGGGTCTCCGGTGCGGCCGGTCGCCCTGGCCCGCAGGGCCGGCCATTCCTCGCAGCGCAGCTGGGTCAGCAGCAGCCCGGTGTCGCACTCGCGGCTCTGCCCGAGCGGCGCCAGCCAGTAGCGACGCCCGAGCGAGCGGCCGCTGTCCAGATCACGGATCTCGCCGAACCAGGCGCACAGCAGAGCGGTGAAGGGTGCGTCCTGGCCACGCCGGGCCGGGCCGGCGGCCAGATCCAGACGCCGCAGGCGCAGTTGGGCGGCGCGCCCGCGGTGACGCACCATCAGGCTGTCCCAGGGGCCCGCCAGCGGCTGGCACTCGCTGAGCGGCAACCGCCGGCCGTCATGCCAGACGCGGCTGGTGCCCCGGGCCACCGCCAACCAGTTCTCGCCGCTCGCCTGCAAGGCGCGCCACAGCGCCGGGTCCGGCGGCGCCGGCAGCAGCCGGGCGGCGCCACCAGCCGGCGCCCCCGCCGGAACGCCGATGGGCAGCCCCTGTTCGTCCAAATCGAGGACCGGCGCGGGCCGGCTGCCGCCCTGCCACAGACGGACCGACGGGGTGCCCCCGGCGGCGTCCCCGGGGGCCGGGGCCCGGCCTTGCCAGCGGCGCTCCAGGGCGCCGAACCCCGGCGCGCCCTCGCGCAGCAGCGACACGGCGGCGTCCAGGGCGCGGCCCTGGGCCAGCAGCCGGCGGGTCCAGCCCGGGGCGCCGGGCCGGCCGTCGTCGTCGCCATCGCCGGTGAGCGCCAGGGCGTCGTCGACCAGGCCAGCGGCCTCGGCGGCCACCATGTCCTCCGGCACCCGCTGGCCCCGGCAGACGAAATGCAGCCGCAACTCGTGGCGAATGGCGGCGTCGAGCACCGGCCCCAAACGGCTGGCCTCGTCCTGCTTGCTGATAATGGCGTCGTCCAGGGCCAGCCCGGCGGTGCGCGCGGTGCCCCGGTAGACGGTGACCACTTCTTCCAGGGTTTCGCCCTGGCTGGCGGCGTTGAGCAGCAGCACCGGGCGCACCCGCACGGCACCGCTCAGTTGCCGGAGCTGCTCGCCAAGACGGGCGTCCCGCTGGCTCATGCCAATGGTGTCGACCACCACCCAGGGCCGGTCCGCCAGTTGCTCGGCGAGGCTGTCCAGGGGCTCGCCCTCTTCCAGGCTGTACAGGGCCACGCCCAACAGATCCGCGTAGATGCGCAATTGGTCGCGGGCGCCGATGCGGTAGCTGTCGGCGCTGACCAGGGCCACGCGCCCGGGGCCGTGGCGGTGGGCCAGCCGCGCCGCCAGCTTGGCGGCGGTGGTGGTCTTGCCGACCCCGGTGGGGCCCACCAGAGCGGTCACCCCGGGCTGGTCCAGATCACCGGGCGCCGCCACCGAAAGGCGCCGCTGCAATTGGCGCTGCAGCCAGTCGGCGGCCTGCTCGGCGTGGCGCAGCTCCGGCGGCAGGCCGGCCAACAGGGGATCGCTGAAGACCACGCTGAACCCGGCGCCGAGCAGGCGGCGGCGCAAAGCCCCGTGCCGGTCGCCGTCGCTCGCTTGCGGCGCGCGGCGCGCCAGCTGCTCGCGCATGTCACGCACTTCGCGGAGAAGCTGTTCGGTGAGATCGTCGGGGCGGGTCGGGCCGCGCTCGGCCGGATCGGGCCGCGCCCGGTCACCGGCGGTCGCGGACGGCCGAGGTGCGCCCGGTCTTGCCTGCTGTCGCGGCGCCGCTTCCCGCCGGCCGGCCGGGGCCGCCGGTGGCGATGACGCATAGCCGGCGGCGTCGTCCCCGGCCAGGGCGAGAATCTCCACGCCCTGGTCCGTGGCGCGGTTGGCCAGGATCAGG
Source organism: uncultured Alcanivorax sp. (assembly GCA_964556345.1). Classification (GTDB taxonomy): domain Bacteria; phylum Pseudomonadota; class Gammaproteobacteria; order Pseudomonadales; family Alcanivoracaceae; genus Alloalcanivorax. Next base: position 7,699 of record CAZKWA010000089.1, on the reverse strand, counting down.
GCGTCATCGCCCAGGGCCGCGCGCACCCGCCCCATGGCTTCCCGATTGTTGCTGCCGACAAAGCGCTGCACGCCCATCGCGGTGTCCTCTGGTTGGTCCGGGTTAAGTCTGGCCGCCGATCATGCTGGTCACGCGCAGGGTGCGGTCGTCCGGGATCTCCGCCTGCGACATCACCACCAGGTGGCGCAGGCGACGGCGCAGGAAGTGGGCCAGCAACGGCCGCAGGCCGTGCTGCACCACCAGCACCGGGGGTTCGCCGGCCGCTTCCTGGCGCTCCAGGGCGGCGGCGGCCTGCTCCATGAGGGTGTCGGCGAGGCCCGGTTCGAGCGCCCCGCCGCCGTTGAGGGCCTGGCTGAGCACCTGCTCGAGATTGCTGTCCAGGCCGATCACATGCAGCTCGTCCTGGCCGGGGAACCACTGGTGGGTGATGGCACGGCCCAGGGCGATGCGTACCTGAGCGGTCAGTTCGTGGGCGTCGGCGTGCTGGCCGGCGTGCTCCGCCAGGGTGTCGAGAATGGTGCGCATGTCGCGGATCGACACGTCTTCTTCCAGCAGGTTTTGCAGCAGGCGCTGGAGCACGGTGAGCGACACCGCCTTGGGCACCACGTCTTCCACCAGCGCCTTGCTGTCCTCGCCCAGTTTGTCGAGCAGTTGCTGCACTTCCTGGCGGCCGAGCATCTCGGCGGAGTGGTTATGCAGCAGGTGATTCAAATGCGTGGCCACCACGGTGCTGGCGTCGACCACGGTGTAGCCGTACACCTGGGCCTGTTCGCGCTGGTCCGCCTCGATCCATACCGCCGGCAGGCCGAACGCGGGATCCTGGGTGGCGGTGCCCTGCACTTCGCCGGTGATCTGGCCGGGATTGATCGCCAGCCATTTGCCGGGGAAGGCTTCGCCACGCCCCACTTCCGCGCCCTTCAGGGTGACCACATAGGTGTTGGCGCCCAGATCCAGGTTGTCGCGGATATGCACCACCGGCGGCAGGAAGCCCACTTCCTGGGCAAATTTCTTGCGCACGCTCTTGATGCGGCCGAGCAGTTCGCCCTGCTGGCGGTAGTCCACCAGGGGAATCATGCGGTGGCCCACTTCCAGCCCCAGCACGTCGATCAGTTGCACGTCGTCCCAGCTTGCTTCCGGCGCTTCCGGCTCGGGGGGCGGGGCGGATTCGATCTGCTCTTCGGCGAGGCGGTTTTCCTTGGCCCGGCTCAGGTACCAGGCGGCCCCGGCCAGGCCGGCGGTGAACAGCAGGAACACGAAGTTGGGCATGCCCGGCACCAGACCCAGCAGGCCCATCACCCCGGCGGCGAGAATCAGCACGCGGGGGTTGATCAGCAGCTGCTCGATCATCTGCTGGCCGACGTCCTGGTCGGTGGTCACCCGCGATACGGTGACGCCGGCGGCGGTGGAGATCACCAGCGCCGGAATCTGCGCCACCAGGCCGTCGCCGATGGTCAACAGAGTGTAGGTGCGGCCGGCGTCGGCGAAGGACAGATCGTGCTGCAGCATGCCGATCAGCAGGCCGCCGATGATGTTCACCGCCATGATCACCAGGCCGGCCACGGCGTCGCCGCGGACGAACTTGCTGGCGCCGTCCATGGAGCCGTAGAAATCCGCTTCCTGGGCCACTTCGGCGCGGCGGCGCTTGGCGTCTTCCTCGCCGATCAGGCCGGCGTTGAGGTCGGCGTCGATGGCCATCTGCTTGCCCGGCATGGCATCCAGCATGAAGCGCGCGCCCACCTCGGCGATGCGCCCGGCGCCCTTGGTGATCACCATGAAGTTGATCACCACCAGAATCAGGAATACCACCAGGCCGACGGCGAAGTTGCCGCCCACCAGGAACTGGCCGAACGCCTCGATCACCTTGCCGGCGGCGGCGCCGCCTTCGTGGCCTTCCATCAACACCACCCGGGTGGACGCCACGTTGAGCGCCAGCCGCAACAGCGTGGTGAACAGCAGCACCGCCGGGAAGGCGGCGAACTCCAGGGCGCTCAGGGTGAACATGCTGACCAGCAGCACCATCAGCGCCAGGGCGATGTTGAAGGTGAAGAACATATCCAGCGCGAAGGGCGGCAACGGCAGAATCAGCATCGCCATGATCAGCAGGATCAGAATCGGCCCGGCGAGCACCTTGGCGCCGCCGTCGCCGAGCAGCTCGCGGCCGCCCAGATATTGGCTCATCGCTTTCACGGCGCCACCTCCAGTTCCGCCGGTATCGGCAGGTCCGCCGGGGTGGCGGGCCGCTCACCGCCCTCTTCCCGGGCCCGTTTCAGACGGAACGCCCAGACCAGCACTTCCGCCACGGCGGTGTAGAGCGGCCCGGGGATTTCCCGGTCGATGTCCACGTGGCGGTACAGCGCGCGCGCCAGCGGCGGCGCTTCCAGCAGGGGCACATGGTGCTCGGCGCCCAGCTCGCGGATACGGGCGGCTACTTCGTCGGCGCCCTTGGCGATCACCCGGGGGGCGCTCATATTGGTTTCCTGGTAGCGCAGCGCCACCGCGTAGTGGGTGGGGTTGGTGACGATCACGTCCGCTTCCGGCACCTGGCTCATCATGCGGTTGCGGGCCATGGCCTGCTGCTGGGAGCGAATTTTCGCTTTCAGCTGCGGGTCGCCTTCGGTTTCCTTGTGCTCGCGCTTGATCTCTTCCTTGCTCATGCGCAGTTTCTTGGCGTGGCTCCACAGCTGATAGGGCACGTCCAGCAGGATCACCACCACCAGGGACAACACCATCAGCCCGCAGGCCATGGCGGCCAGGCGCAGCGCATTGGCCAGCGCCTGCTGCACGGGCTGATCCATCAGCGCCATGAATTCACCGCGCTTGGCGCTGAGGAAGGCCACCGCCACCGAGCCCACCAGGACCGATTTGGCGATCGCCTTGGCCAGCTCCGCCAGCGCCTGGGAGGAGAACTGCCGCTTGAGGCCCTTGATCGGATTGAGTTTGGAGAGCTGCGGCTTGAGGGATTTGGCGGAGATCAGGAACCCGCCCAGCAGGTTGGGCGATACCAGGGCGATCACCGCCAGCATCATGAACAGGGGAATCAGCGCGAACAGGGTGCGCGCGCCCAGATCCACGGCGTGGGTGAGCATCACCGTGGTGTCGAAGCCCTGCCGGCGGTCGAACAGAAAGGACTGCTCCATCACCGTGCCGACCTGGTCGAACAGCGTCGGCCCCAGCGACCACAGGCCGCCGACTCCGCCGAACAGCAGCATGACCGTGGTCAGTTCCCGGGAACGGGCCACCTGACCGTCTTCCCGGGCCTTCTCCAGGCGTCGGGGCGTGGCCTCTTCGGTCTTTTCCTGATCTTCGGTTTCTTCGGCCATGGCGGCGGCGTTCCGGGCATCATTACGTCAATGCCCGGATTGTCGCCGATGGCTGCATGGGTCAATCCAAGGATAAGCGCGGTTTGCCCCCCGCTATTCCGGCGACTCCGGGAGCCTTGCTCCCCTTCGCGGGCCGGTCCCGCTCCCACAGGCCGCTCCCACAAGCGCTCTAGAAGCCGAGCTCGTCGAGCAGACTGTCGACCTGGTCCTGGTTACTGACGATGTCCTCGCCCTCGGCGGTGATCTGGGGGCCGTTGACCAGGCTGCCCTCCTCCCGCTTGCGGGCGTCGGCGTTCTCCATGCGCCGCTTCATGGCGTCCCGCTCTTCGCCGTCGGGAACGCTTTCCAGCAGCACCTGGAGCAGTTGATTTTCCACTTCCAGGATCACTTCCATCATCTTTTTGATGACCTGGCCGGTGAGGTCCTGGAAGTCCTGGGCCATCATGATCTCCAGCAGCTCCTTGCTGGTTTCGCGGGTCATCTCCGGGACCGCCGCCAGATAGCCACGGGTGTCGTTGACCAGCTGCCGGGCCTGATCCAGTTCCATGGGGTTCTCGAACCAGGTTTGCCATTGCTGGTCGAGGCTTTCCGCCCGGGCTTCTATTTCGTTCTGCAGAGGCTGGGCCCGGTCCACCGCGTTCAGCGCGCGGTCGGCGGCCTGTTCGGTCATCGACGCCACGTAATTGAGGCGCGCGCGGGCATCGGGAATCGCCTCGGCGGCCTTTTCCACCTCCTTGTCCAAACCCAGCTCACGCATGCTTTCACGCAACATGCGGGTGAGCTGTCCGATGCGCATTACCAGATCGTCGCCGTGCGCGCCGTCCTGCGTTGCCGCTTGCCGAGCCTCACCACTCATATTCGGTTCTCCTCACCAGGAAAGCTGGATTCCGCGTCGCTTATTTGCCCAGCTTCTCGAAAATCTTATTGAGTTTTTCTTCCAGGGTGGCGGCGGTGAACGGCTTTACGATATAGCCGTTGGCGCCGGCCTGGGCGGCGGCCACGATGTTTTCCTTCTTCGCTTCGGCGGTGACCATCAACACCGGCAGCGCTTTCATGGCGTCGTCGGCGCGGATCTGCTTGAGCATCTCCAGGCCGTCCAGGTTGGGCATATTCCAATCCGAAACAACGAATTCGAAATCGCCGCCTTTCAGTTTGCCCAACGCTTCCTGGCCGTCCTCGGCCTCCTCCACGTTGGTGAAGCCCAACTCCTTGAGCAGACTGCGAACGATGCGCCGCATGGTGGGAAAATCGTCCACCACCAGAATACTCATGCCCTTATCCATTGGATCCTCTCACTGCGTCATGGCACCGGAGAGCGCGTCTCCGGCGCGGTGGGTCAAAACTCTTCCCAGTCGTCCTCGGTGGTCACCGGCTCGCGGCGCGGCGCCGGGCGGGCTTCACGCGGTGCCGGGCTACCGGCGCGTTCCCGGGTCGGGTTGCGCACGGGTTGCTGCTGCTTGGGCTCGGACGCCGCCTCGTCATCCCGCTCCGCCGAGTCGTCGTGTTCGTGGGTGATCATCGGAATCACCGCCGGCGCGTCGTCCTCGCCGGCGTCGCTGTCGAGACGGAACACCGCCACCGCTTCTTCGAGGCGCTTGGCCTGCTCTTCCAGGGACGCGGCCGCGGAGCTGGCTTCTTCCACCAGGGACGCGTTCTGCTGGGTGACTTCGTCCATCTGGCTGACCGCCCGGCTGACCTGCTCGATGCCACCGCTCTGTTCCTGGGAGGCGGCGGATATCTCGTCCATGATGTCGGTGACGCGCTTCACGGCGGCCACCACTTCCTTCACCGTTTCGGCGGCCTGCTCCACCAGCGTGGAGCCTTCCTGCACTTCCACCGCCGAGGATTCGATCAGCTGCTTGATCTGGCGGGCGGCGTCGGCGCTGTTGCCGGCCAGGTTGCGCACTTCACCGGCGACCACCGCGAAGCCACGGCCCTGCTCGCCGGCGCGGGCCGCTTCCACCGAAGCGTTAAGCGCCAGAATATTGGTCTGGAAGGCGATCGAATCGATCATCGAGGTGATGTCCGCGACCTTTTTCGAGCTCTCGGTGATGCCCTGCATCTTGGCGGTCACCTGCTGCATCACCTCACCGCCGCGACTGGCGGTGCCGGACGCGTCGTTGGCCAGGCCGCTGGCCTGGCGGGCGTTGTCGGCGTTCTGCTTCACGGTGGCGGTGAGCTGCTCCATGCTGGTGGCGGTTTCTTCCAGGGACGCGGCCTGCTGCTCGGTACGCGAGGACAGGTCGGTGTTGCCACGGGCGATCTCGGAGCTGCCCACGAAAATCGAATTACTGCTGCTGCGCACATCGGTGACGATCCGCGAGAGGCTGTCCTGCATGTCACGCATGGCGGCGAACAATTTGCCGATCTCATTGCGGCCGGGCACACGGATACGCTCGGACAGGTCGGCGCGGGCGATGCGCTGCAGGTTTTCCACCGCGTCGTGGAGCGGCGCCACCACCACCTTGCGCAAAACCCAGTAGATCAACAGCAGCACCAAGGCGGTGGCCACCAGCGCGGCCAGGCCGATGCGATCCAGCAGGGTGGTCTTTTCGTAATAGTTGCCCATGACCTGCTCGCCGCGCTCATTGGCGTAGCGGGTGAAATCGGTCAGGCTGCCGTCGAGGCTGTCGCCGGGGGTGAGCAGCTCCTGGCGGAGATTTTTATACTCGCTCAGATCACCGGCCTTGAGCGCCGCGTACTGATCCCGCACCAGCGCCATCACCGCGTTGAAGCCGGTGGCCAGCTCATCGGCACGGGCCTGGCCCATTTCCGTTTTCGCCGTGTCGTCGAAGTTATCGAAGCGATCCTGGGCACGCTGGAGCAGGTCTTCCACCCCGTCGATCTGATTCTCCGCCACCAGCCGCATGCCCTGATCCAGGTAGTCGGCGGCCAGATCCATCTGAATACGCCCCCGGTTGAGCAGCACCGCCGCCCGGCTCACTTCATTGAGCTGCTGGACATTGATCCGGTTCAGGGTGGAGATCGAATCGTCCGCGAGGATGTTGGTGGCGAATTTCAACGCCGTGATCACGCCGACCAGCAGCGCACAGCACAGCAGCGCACCGGCCACCGTGGTATTAATATTGAGGTTGCGTAGCACTTTCATCATAACCGCCGTTCCTCTCTCAAGACCTTCCTCAGGACATTCGTTTTGTTGTTCAGACCCGTTGCGCGCGACCCGAGGCCGCCGCCAGCGCCAGCATTCGCGGCGCCACCTCTTCCAGTGCCAGTGTTTCCGTGGCCGCCCCGATGGCGATGGCTTCGCGGGGCATGCCGAAGACCAGCGAGGTCGCCTCGTCCTGGGCGATGGTGATCGCCCCGGCGCGGCGCATGGCCAGCAGGCCCGCCGCGCCGTCCTTGCCCATGCCGGTGAGCAGCACGCCGATGGCGTTGCGGCCGGCCTGCGCCGCCGCCGAATGAAACAGCACGTCCACGGACGGACGGTGGCGGTTCACCGGCGGCCCTTCATCCAGGCGCACCACATAGTTCGCGCCACTGCGCACCAGCTTCAGGTGCCGGTCGCCGGGGGCGATGTAGGCGTGCCCGGGAAGCACCCGCTCGCCGTCTTCCGCCTCCTTCACGGCGATGCGGCAAAGCTTGTTCAGCCGCTGCGCGAAGGACAGGGTGAAGCCGCCGGGCATATGCTGGGCGATAAGAATCGCCGGGCAGTTGGCCGGCAAGGGCTCCAGCACCTCGCGTATCGCCTCCGGGCCGCCGGTGGACGCGCCCAGAATCACCAGCTTTTCGCTCGACACCATCACCGACTTGAGCGGCTTGGGGGCGTCGCGCTCGCCGGCCTGGATCCGTCGCGGCCGCGAGCGCGCGGCGGCGCGGATCTTTTCCGCGATCAGCTCGCTGTACTCGATCATGCCGCTGCGGATACCCAGCGCCGGCTTCTGCAGAAAATCCACCGCGCCCAGTTCCAGGGCCCGCAGGGTGACCTCGGACCCGGCCTGGGTGAGCGAGGACACCATCAGCACGGGCATCGGTCGCAGGCGCATCAGGCGCTCGATCTCCACGTCCAGGGTGAGCACGTCCGGGTCGTGGCGCTTGATCAGATCACGAGCCACCAGCGGGTCCGGCGCCACCGCCACCACTTCCATGTCGTCGTGGCTGTTGATGATCTCGCTCATCAGATCGCGGATCAGAGCCGAGTCATCGACGCACAGCACCCTTATTTTTTTCCCGCCCAAGATCGGTCTCCCCCTCGCCATAAGGCAACGCCGTGACCGGCGTGACTTGCCTTTGTTATTCACGCTATCGGCGGATAGCGGCGCTTCTTTAGGATTTTTAACCTCCAAGCTTGGCGACTTGTGGGAGTGGGCCCTGCCCGCGAAAGGGAGCGAAGTTGTGCGAGCGGGCCTCGCCCGCGAAAG
>CAZKWA010000088.1:0-13312 GCA_964556345.1 uncultured Alcanivorax sp. | reverse complement strand
CGCACATCGCCGGACGCCACACGCCGCGAGCGTTCATGCTGACTCTCACCGATCATTGGATCGACCAGGCGCGCAAAGTGCCGTCGCCCAACTTCAATGCCCGCCCGGATCCGGACGACATCTCGCTGGTGGTGATCCACAACATCAGCCTGCCGCCGGAGGAATTCGGCGGGCCGTATATCGAAGCCTTCTTCCAGAACCGCCTGGACCCGTCCGAGCACCCGTACTTCGAGGAAATCCGCGACCTGAAGGTGTCTTCCCACTTCCTGATCCGCCGCGACGGCGAGCTGGTGCAGTTCGTCGCCTGCGACCAGCGCGCCTGGCACGCCGGCGTCTCGCATTGGCGGGGCCGCGACAACTGCAACGACTTCGCGCTCGGCATCGAGCTGGAAGGCGCCGATCGCATCCCCTTCGAGGACGCCCAGTACCACAGCCTGCACGCCTTGCTCGACACCCTGATCGCCCACTACCCGCGCCTCTCCAACGACACCGTCACAGGCCACGAGCACATTGCCCCAGGCCGCAAGACCGACCCCGGCCCCGCCTTCGACTGGACGCGGCTCTAACGGCCTTGTGGGAGCGGGCCCTGCCCGCGAAAGGCCGGTGCAACCGGCCGGCAGGATCTCAGAGAGGCTGTTTGTGCGGCCGTTAGAAGTGTCTCTGGCATCCTGCCGGTCGCTGCGCGACCTTTCGCGGGCAAGGCCCGCTCCTACAATTCTCTGGGCAACATGGTATAAACGGGGTTATGAAACTACTCGTCATTCTGCTTGTGCTCGCCCTGCGCCGCCGTGACGGCGGCTGGCCCCTCTGGCTGACCCGCGAGGACCGCCATCAACGGTGTATCGGCCGGCTCTCGCTCGGCGGTGGCGCCCTGGCCTGGTGGCTGGCGGTGGCGCTGCCGGCGCTGCTGGCGGCGCTGTTGTTCAGCTGGCTGTGCGGCCTGGCCGGGGCACTGCTGACCCTGCTGCTGGGCAGCGCGCTGCTGCTGTGGCTGGTGGGCGTGGAGAGCGAGTTCCGGCGCATGGACACCCTGCTGGTGCGCGGGCGCATGAATGACCGCGAGGCCCTGGCCGGCAGCGCCGCCGAGGCCTTCGACGCCGAACCGCTGCCGCCCGGCCCGGACGGCGAGCGCACCTGGTTCAACGACCTGGGCGACCGCTTCGTACTGCGTGCCGGGGATCTGTTCGCCGTGCTGTTCTGGGTCACGGTGCTGGGCTTCGGCGCGGCCCTGTTGTTCGTCCTCAACCGGGCCTGGTTGCGACGCCACCCGGAGGACAGCGACTGGGCGCGCAGCCTGGACGCGGCCCTGGCCTGGATCCCGGCGCGCCTGACCACCCTGGCGCTGGCGTTGGTGGGGCATTTCGGCATGGTCGCCAAGGCCGTGAGCGGGCGTGTCTGGCGGCTCGACGACAGCCGGGGCCTGCTGACGCTGGCCGCCGACGCCGCCCTCGGGCGGGAAGCCGCCGCCGACGAGACCGCCTTCCAGGCCGGCGTCAATCGCCTGGAAGCCCTGCAGGAGCTGCTGCTACGGGCGCTGGCGGTGTGGCTGATCTTCGCCGCGCTGTGGGCGGTGCTCCCCACCTGACATCCGATCACGCCTCTACGAAGCGATATTTGTGGGAGCGGGCCCCGCCCGCGAAAGGCCGGCAAGGCCGGCCGGCAGGATTCCAGAGACTTCCCATGGGCATGAACCCGACTTATCTTGCTGCTATGATCGGGCAACGGAAACGGCCTATATACCCCGCGCCGTTTCCGTCTTTTACCCGCCGTCGCGGCGATCCCGCGCCGGTCTTGGCACTGCGAAAAAGGACGCGCGCCCATGCACAACAGAAACTTCTTCGAAGACGTGGACCCGGAAGAAACCCGGGAATGGCTGGAGGCACTGGAATCGGTGCTCGAAAGAGAGGGCCCCGAACGCGCCGGCTGGCTGCTGGAAACTCTCACCAACGAAGCCCAGGAACAGGGCGTTATCCGTACCCACCTGGACACGCCCTACCTGAACACCATCCGTCCCAAGGACGAAGCGCCGATCCCCGGCGACATCTACATGGAACGCCGCATCCGTTCCCTGGTGCGCTGGAACGCCCTGGCGATGGTGATCCGGGCCAACAAGGACAACGACGACGAACTGGGCGGCCACATCGCCACCTTCGCGTCGTCCGCCACGCTCTACGACATCGGCTTCAATCACTTTTTCAAAGCCCCCCACGAAGACAACCCCGGTGACCTGGTCTATTTCCAGGGCCACTCGGCGCCGGGCATTTACGCCCGTTCCTACCTGGAGGGGCGCATCACCGAACAGCAGATGGACAATTTCCGGCGCGAGGTGGACGGCGAGGGGCTGTCGTCCTATCCGCACCCCTGGCTGATGCCGGATTACTGGCAGTTCCCCACCGTGTCCATGGGCCTGGGCGCCATGCAGGCGATCTACCAGGCGCACATCATGAAGTACCTGCAGAACCGCGAGCTGATCCCGGACCGCAAGCGCAAGGTGTGGGCTTTCCTCGGCGACGGTGAAATGGACGAGCCGGAATCCCTGGGCGCGCTGTCCATGGCCGGCCGCGAACAACTGGACAACCTGATCTTCGTGGTCAACTGCAACCTGCAGCGCCTGGACGGCCCGGTGCGCGGCAACGGCAAGATCATCCAGGAGCTGGAAAGCCTGTTCCGCGGCGCCGGCTGGAACGTGATCAAGGTGGTCTGGGGCCGGCTCTGGGACCCGCTGCTGGAGAAGGATTCCGAGGGCCTGCTGCGCCGCCGCATGGACGAAGCGGTGGACGGCGAATACCAGGCCTACAAGAAAAACGGCGGCGCCTATACCCGCGAGCATTTCTTCGGCAAGTACCCGGAGCTGAAGAAAATGGTCGAGCACATGAGCGACGAGGACGTGTATCGTCTGAATCGCGGCGGCCACGATCCGTTCAAGGTGTACGCGGCCTACCACGAGGCGGTGAACCACACCGGCCAGCCCACGGTGATCCTGGCGAAAACCGTCAAGGGCTACGCCACCGGCGCCGGCGAGGCGGTCAACAAGACCCACCAGATGAAGAAGATGGATCTGGAAAGCCTCAAGGAATTCCGCGACCGCTTCGACATGCCGTTCACCGACAAGCAGTTGGAGAGCGTGCCTTACTACCGGCCGGAGGAAGACTCCCCGGAACTGCGCTACATGCGCGAGCAACGCGAAAAACTGGGCGGCTTCATGCCGGTGCGCCGCCGCTACGCCAGCCAGAAGCTGACCATGCCGAAACTGGATCTGTTCGAATCCTTTCTGGAAGGCAGCGGCGACCGGGAAATTTCCACCACCATGGCGTTCGTGCGCATGCTCAGCACCCTGGTGAAGGACAAGAACATCGGCGACCGGGTGGTGCCCATCGTGCCCGACGAGGCCCGCACCTTCGGCATGGAAGGCATGTTCCGCCAGCTCGGTATCTACTCCTCCAAGGGCCAGAAGTACGAGCCCGAGGACGCCGGCCAGGTAATGTATTACCGGGAAGACAAGAAAGGCCGCATCATGGAGGAGGGCATCAACGAGGCCGGCTCCATGTCCGGCTGGATCGCCGCCGCCACCAGCTACAGCGTCCATGATTTCACGCTGATTCCGTTCTTTATCTACTACTCCATGTTCGGCTTTCAGCGCACCGGCGATTTCTGGTGGGCCGCCGGCGACAGCCAGGCGCGCGGCTTCCTGCTGGGCGGCACCGCCGGGCGCACCACGCTCAACGGCGAAGGCCTGCAACACCAGGACGGCCACAGCCATGTGCTCGCCAGTACCGTGCCCAACTGCGTCAGCTATGACCCGACCTACGCCTACGAGCTGGCGGTGATTCTGCAGGACGGTCTGCGCCGCATGTACGAAGAGGACGAGAGCGTCTTCTACTACCTGACGCTGATGAACGAAAACTACCTGCACGGCGCCATGCCCAAGGGCGCCGAGGAAGGCATCCGCAAGGGCATGTACCTGCTGCGCGAAGGCAAGGGCAAGCGCGGCAAGAAAGCCAGGCGGGTGCAGTTGCTGGGCTCCGGCACCATCCTGCGCGAAGTGGAAGCCGCCGCCGAGCTGCTGCGCGAGGACTTCGGTGTCGCCGCCGACGTATGGAGCGTCACCAGCTTCAACGAGCTGCGCCGCGAAGGCCTGCGCGTGGACCGGGACCGTCTGCTCAAGCCGGACCTCAAGGTAGCGCCCACCTGGGTGGAGCAGTGCCTGGACAAACGCCAGGGCCCGGTGATCGCCTCGACGGATTACATCAAGGCCTACGCCGATCAGATCCGCCCCTGGGTGAAAGCGCCCTACAAAGTGCTGGGCACCGACGGCTACGGCCGCAGTGACTCGCGCGCCAAGCTACGGCACTTCTTCGAGGTGGACCGCTACTTCGTGGTTTTGGCGGCGCTCAGCGCGCTCAAGGACGAAGGCGAAGTGGACGCCGCCACCGTCAAGGAGGCGATCAAGAAATACGGCATCGACCCGGAAAAACCCTACCCGGTGATCTCATAAGGAGCCTGGCATGAGCAAGGAAACCATCCGGGTACCCGATGTGGGCAGCAGTGATCCTGTTGACGTCATCGAGGTGTCCGTCAAAAAAGGCGACAGCGTCGAAGCCGAAGACACCATCGTGGTGTTGGAGTCCGACAAAGCGTCCGTGGAAGTGCCCTGTCCCAAGGCGGGCACGGCTCTGGAACTGCTGGTGAAAGCCGGCGACCGGGTCAAGGAAGGCGACCCCTTGTTGGAGCTGGACACCGAAGCCGGCTCTGACGACGGCGGTTCCGAGGAAGATAGCTCCGACGACGGCGAGTCCGGCGACAAACCGGAAAAGGAGCAGGCCGAGGAAAAGGATCAGCCCGAAGAAAAAGAGCAGGGCGAAAAGGAAGAGAAGGCTGAAGAAAAAGCGGAAAAGAAGCCGTCGAAGAAGGACAGCGGCGGCACTCGCGAGCAAACCATTCCCGCCCCGGACCTGGGCGACATCGACGAAGCGGAAATCATCGAACTGTCGGTGAGCGAAGGCGACAGCGTGGAAGCGGAACAGACCATCCTGGTGCTGGAATCCGACAAGGCGTCCCTGGAAATCCCCAGCCCCGCCGCCGGCACGGTGAAAAAGCTGCTGGTGAAAGCCGGCGACAAGATCACCTCCGGCACCGAGCTGATGGTGCTTGAAACCACCGGCGGTGGTGAAGAGACGTCCGGTGAAGAGAAGTCCGCCGAAGAGCCGTCAGCCGAAGACAAGCCGGATGACAGTAAGGCCGGTGGGAAAAAATCTGGTGGGAGCGGGCCTGCCCGCGAAGGCTCGGACACAACTTCCCAACCCTCTGAAACCTCCAGCGGCAAAGACTCGACGGGCATCGGTGAACATCCGGCCAAATCCGGCTCCGCCGCGGCCAGCCGGCCGTCCAAGGACGTGCACGCCGGTCCGGCGGTGCGCAAGCTGGCCCGGGAAACCGGCGTCGATCTCGGCACCGTGCCGCCCAGCGGGCCCAAGGACCGGATTCTCAAGGAAGACGTGCACGCGCACATCAAACAACGCCTGGAGCAGCCCGCCGCTGGCGGGGGCGCCGGCATGCCCGATTTGCCGGAGATCGACTTCAGCGAATTCGGCCCGGTGGAACGGGACGAGCTCAACAAGCTGCGCAAGGTGGCGGCCAGGAATCTGCACCGCAGCTGGGTGACGATTCCCCATGTCACCCAGTTCGACGAGGCGGATATCACCGAGCTGGAAGCGTTCCGCAAGAGCCAGAACAAGGCCCTGGAAAAGGAAGGCGTCAAGCTCACCATGCTGGCGTTTCTGGTGCAGGCCTGCGCGCGGGCGCTGCGGGAATTTCCCCGCGTGAACAGTTCCCTGGAGCCGGCCGGTGAAGCGCTGATCCTCAAGGACTACGTGCACATCGGCATCGCCGTGGACACCCCCAATGGCCTGGTGGTGCCAGTGTTGCGCGACGCGGACAAAAAAGGGCTGAAGCAGATCGCCACGGAAATCGGCGAACTGGCCGGCAAGACCCGCGACCGTAAGCTGTCACCGGCGGACATGAAGGGCGCCAGCTTCAGCATCTCGTCGCTGGGTGGCATTGGCGGCACCGCCTTTACGCCCATCGTCAATTGGCCGGAGGTGGCGATTCTCGGGGTCAGCCGTTCCGATACCAAACCGATGTGGGACGGCAACGCCTTCCAGCCCCGGCTGATGTTGCCGCTGTCGTTTTCCTACGACCACCGGGTGATCGACGGCGCCGACGCGGCGCGCTTCACCAGCTACCTCAGCGCTCTGCTCAGCGACATGCGGCGAGCCCTGTTGTAGGAGCGGGCCTCGCCCGCGAAAGGCCGGCAAAGCCGGCCGGCAGGATCCCAGAGAGGTGGTTTGTGCTGCCTTTAGAAGAGCCTCTGGAATCCTGCCGGGGCTTCGCCCCTTTCGCGGGCGGGGCCCGCTCGCACAAGGTCCCGCTCCCACAAGGCGGGCTCCTACAATCGCTGCTTCCATAAAAAACCCGGCCGAAGCCGGGTTTTTTTATTCAGACGATTCGTTTAACCGTCGTGGCGTTCCTTCCACTTTTCTTTCTTTTCTTCCCACTTTTCCATGCGTTCTTTCTGGTGCTGATCGTACTGGGCGCGCTGCTCGTCGTTCAGCACATCGCGGATTTCTTCCTGGGTTTCCTTGTGCAGTTCGCGCATCTCCTCGCCTTTTTCCCGGTAGATCTCGCGCACTTCCTCTTGCTGTTCCTGGGTCAGGTTCAGTTCCTGGGTCATTTTCTGAACGTGGCGGTCGGCGCCTTTCTCCATCGGCGAGCCGGCGAAGGCCAGGGTGGAAAACAGCGTCAGCGTAACAATCGTCAATTTTTTCATCGTCTGGCTCCTTGAGTGATGACGTTCCGGGTCGCCCCGGCTTCCCTTACAGATTGAACTGACATTGTGCAGCCAGTGTGCAGTGAATGTGGAAAGAACGGCTGCAACGAAGAGATTGGCGCTTGTTAACGACGGATTTCAAGCTTCTTCATCAGGATTTTGCAATCGGTAGCCGACGCCGTAGACGCTGCCGATCCAGTCGTGATCGCCGGTCAGGCCGGCGCTGAGCTTGCGGCGCAGTTTGCGGATGTGGCTGTCGATGGTGCGGTCGGACACCACCCGGTGGTCGGAGTAGATCACGTCCATGAGCTGGTCGCGGGTCCAGATGCGCCCGGCCTGGCGCGACAGGGCGGCGAGCAGCTCGAATTCAATCGCGGTGAGCGCCACCCGCGCCCCGTCGTGGACCGCCTCGAAGCGGTGCCGGTCGAGCGTCAGGCCACCCTTGGCGGGCGGTTGGGCGGCGTTGCCGGCACGGCGCAGTACCGCCTTCACCCGCGCCACCACCTCGCGGGGGCTGAACGGCTTGCAGATATAGTCGTCGGCGCCGATTTCCAGCCCCAGCAGCCGGTCCACTTCCTCGACGCGGGCGGTGATCATCAAAATCGGCACCTGGGAGAAACGGCGGATGGCTTTGCACACTTCCATGCCGTCGCCGTCGGGCAGCATCAGGTCCAGCAGCACGGCGTCGAAGTCACCGTCGCGCACCCGCTGTTCGGCGTCGGCGGCGCTGGCGGTCTGCTCCGGCTCGAAATGGCTGTGGCGCAGATAGTCCGCCAGCAGCTGCGCCAGCCGGGGCTCATCCTCGACGATCAGGATTTTCGCCATTCTTTGTTCCTTCCATTCTCTGTGGGAGCAGGGCTTGTGGGAGCGGGCCCTGCCCGCGAAAGGCAAGCAACGCTTGCCGGCAGGATACCAGAGACCTTTTTGGCATCTCTGATAGAGGCGTCTCTGGGATCCCGCCGGGTGGCGGGGCCACCCTTTCGCGGGCAAGGCCCGCTCCTACAATGGCAACCGCACCGTAATTCGAAGACCGCCTAGGGGACTATGGTCCGCCGTCATAGTGCCGCCGTGGGCTTCGACGATGCGCCGGGCGATGGCCAGCCCCAGGCCGGCGCCGCCGGTCTGGCGGTTGCGCGAGCTTTCCACCCGGTAGAGGTGATCGAACAGCTTCGGCAGCGCCTCGCCGGGCACGCCCGGGGCGCTGTCGTTGAGCGTCAGCCGCCAGACGCCGTCCTCGCCATCCAGGGTGAGATGCACCTCGCCGCCTTCGTCGGTGTACTTGAGACTGTTCTGCAGCAGGTTGTCCAGCAACTGACGCAGGCGCACCGGGTCGCCGTTGAGCCGCGCCGGGGCGAGGTCCGTGCGCAGCCGTATCCGCCGGCGGCTGAACGCCGGGCCCACCGCGTCCAGGGCGTCCTCGCAGAGCGCGTCCAGGTCCAGCGCGGTGAAGTGGTAGCGCAGATTGCCGGCGTCGGCCAGCGCCAGGTCGTGGAGGTCGTTGACCAGATGGGTGAGCTGGCGCACCTCGGATTCCAGCGCGGCGATGGTGTCATGATTGAGCGGCCGCACCCCGTCGACCACCGCTTCCAGCTCGCCCTGCAACACCGACAGCGGTGTGCGCAGCTCATGGGCGATATCCGAGAACCAGCGCTGGCGGGCTTTCCGGCCCTGGTCCAGGCGTTCGCCCAGGCTGTCCACATGGCGGATCAGCTCGCCCAGCTCGTCGCGGCGCCGGCTGCCCAGGCGGGTTTGATAATCGCCCTCTCGGAGCCTGCGGGTGTGGGCGCTGAGCGCGGTCACCGGCGCCACCAGATGGCGCGCCAGCAGCCACGAGACCAGCAGCGACAGGCCCAGCCCCACCAGCGCCATCCAGCCGGCGAAGTTGAGCTGACGCTCCTGGAAGCGCCGGTCCAGCTTGTCGCGGATCGCCTCCTGGTCCGGGTAGGCGAGCCAGCCCACCAGCTTGTTGTCGGCGCGGATCGGCACCAGGCGGCTGAATCGCTGCGGAGGCGGCGGGCCCAGCAGGGGGCGCCGGTCCGGGGCCAGCAGGCTCAGGTGGCGGGGCGCGTCGCGGCGGTCCCGCTTGCCGGGCTCGGTGTCGGTATTGCGGTCGCCGGCCAGCCAGTACAGCCGGCCCAGCACCCGCGGGTCGCGGAGCAGAAAATCCCAGCTGCCCCTTTGTCCATGGAGCACGCCCAGATGGTCCGCCAGGCGTTCCACCTGGGCCTGCTGGCGCTCGTCGATGTACTTGCGAAGGCTTTGTTCGAAGGCGAAGAAATAGAAACCGCTGGCGGCCACGATCAGCACCACGAAGGTGCCCAGGAAGGTCAGGAAAAGCTTATTGCGGATGCCCATGATCGGCCGGCGGACCTCGCCAGAATAACGGAACCGCCAGTCTAAGCCCTGCCGGCGCCGCTACCCAGCGCCTTGCACATTCTTTCAAAATCGCTGACTGGGCTGTGCGAGCGGGCCTCTTGTGGGAGTGGGCCCAGCCCGCGAAAGGCAAGCAAAGCTTGCCGGCAGGATTCCAGAGAGGTTTGAAAGTGTAACAGTAACAAGGTCTCTGGTATCCCGCCGGGTGGCTAGCGCCACCCTTTCGCGGGCAGGCCCGCTCCCACAAGGCCCGCACAAGAAGGCCTGGTCAGCGATCCTTGCGCTGAACCCATTGCGGCTCGTCCGTGCCGGTGCGCAGGTTGATGGCGCGGGCCATCACGAACAGCAGGTCGCCGACCCGGTTGAGCACGGCGCGGCTGACCGGGTTGATCCCCTCGTCGTCGCCGACGGCGATCAGATCCCGCTCCGCGCGCCGCGCCACCGTGCGGCAATGATGGCACCAGGCGGCGTCCGGGTGGCCGCCGGGCAACACGAATTCCTTGAGCGGTTCCAGCTCCGCGTTAAGGGTGTCGGCCTGGGATTCCACCTCCACCAGATCCGCGTCGGTGAGGGTGACGGTGCCGGGCACCGCCAGCTCGCCGCCCAGATCGAACAGCAGCTGCTGGATGCGCTCAAGCAGCGCGTCCAGATCCGCGTCCAGGGCCCGGGCGCGCAACACGCCCAGGCCGCTGTTCAGCTCGTCCAGCGCACCCAGGGCCTGGATGCGTGGGTGATCCTTGGCCACCCGGCTGCCGTCGGCCAGGCCGGTGCGGCCGTCGTCGCCGCTGCGGGTGATCACCCGGTTGATGCGGGTTTTATCGTCCTTGCTGTCGCTCATGGTCAGAATTCCATGCCCAGGCTCACCCGGTAATGCCGTTCCGGCAGGGGGTAGGCGTTATAACTGAGGTTGCTGGTGGCTTTGATGCCGTAATCCGCCGCCAGTTCATCCTCCAGGTTATAGGCCCCCACGCGCAAGTAGGCGTTGCGATAGCGGGCGGTGGCTTCCAGGTCGGTCATCCGGTAGCTGTCCAGTTGCTGGAAGCTGTTGGGCTGGTCGTTGTCGAAGCGGCGCTTACCCACGTAGCGGTGTGCCAGGGACAGCTCCAGCCAGGACAGCGCCTGCCAGTTGGCCTGGGCGTAGAACAGCTGGCGCGACACCAGCGGTACGTCGTTGCCTTCCCATTCGCCCTCGTCGAACTCGGCCCGCTGCAGGGTGCCGTTGAGCACCAGGGTCAGGTCCCGGTCCAGCCGCCAGCGGCTGTTGAGGCTGACGCCGCGCCGGCGGGTGCGATCTTCCAGGTTGATGTTGGAAAAGGTATAGGGGTTGTAGACGATTTCGTTGTCAAAGCGCCCCTGCCAGGCGGTCAGCGTCGACGTCTGCATGCCTTTGCGCCAGCTGGCGCCCAGGGTGTACTGCTCGCCGGTTTGCGGCTCCAGCAGTTCATCGCTGGGGGCGATCTCGTCGGCGTTGACGATGCGCACGCTGCGCTGGGCGCCGGCGAACACATCCACGCCGCCGTCAAAGTGATAGCGCACGCCGCCTTCGTACATCTCCGCGTCCTGGCTGTCCTCGCCCTGGCCGGCGCCGAAGCCGGTGGTTTCACTTTCCGTGTCCACCTCCAGGCGGCGGGCGCCGAGGGTGAAGGACCAGCGATTCAGGGTCATCACGTCATGGAAGTACCAGGCGGTTTGCCGCTGATCGACGTCCTTGGTGCCGGTGGGATCGCCGATCTGCCCTTTGCCGGCGGCGTTGCGGTTTTCCAGGCGGTAGTCGTACAGGTCCCAGCCCACCGTGGTGTTGTGGGTCAGGCCGGCCAGCGCGAACTGGCTGGTGAAACGCGGATTGACGCTGTAGCTGTCCACGTCGGTTTCGCCGTAGGTGGGGAAGTTCGGATCAAAAAAGAAATAACGCTGTTCCTTGCGGCGGCCGGAAAAATCCAGATGCAGCCGGCTGTGGTCGCCGATCCGCGCGTTCATGCCCGGCATCACCGTGACGGTGTCCTGGTCGGCCCAGTTATAGGGGGTGTTGGCGCCTTCCGGATCGTCCTTGAACAGGTTCTCGCCGGTGCTCAGGTTGACCGTGCGGCCGCCGGGCAGGTCCAGGTTCTGGCGCTCGCCGGTGGCGGTCAGGTAGAAGGTGAGATCGTCCCGGCGGGTGCGCAGGTCGGCGAACGCATTGCGCTGCTGCAGGTCGTTGTTTTGCCGGTAGCCGTCGCTGTGCAGCGCCTGCACCGAGGCCGCGGCGCTGGTGTGGTTCCCGCCTGTTCCGTGGTGGCCGGTGGCCCACAGGCTGCCGCCGCTGGTGCTGAAGCTGCCGCCGGTGACCTCCACGCCGGCCTGGTTGTCGTAGCGCTCGCGGGTGACGATGTTCACCGCGCCACCCACCACGCCGTTACCGTAGAGCGCGGCACCGGCGCCGGGCAGCACCTCGATGCGCTCGATCGCCGCCAGCGGGATCGAGGCGATGTCCGGGCCGGACAAATCCACGTTGCTGTAGCGGCGGCCGTTGAGCAGCACCAGGGTGTTGGAGGTGGCGCTGGCGCCGAAGCCCTGCATGTCGATGGTGGCGCGGGCGCCATTGATACCGAAATTGCGGCGCACCTGGACGCCGCCCAGGGTGTCCAGCACGTCCGCCAGGTTGGTGGCGGGCATCGCCGCGATGGTGTCGCGGTCCAGCACCAGGGTGCCGGTGGGCAGTTCCCGCGCCACGCTGGCGGTGCGTGAGCCGGTGACTTCCACCGGGATGAGCGTGTTGTCGACGGTGTCGTTATCGGACTGCGCGGCCTGGGTAACAGGCGCGTACAGGCAAGCCGTGGCCAAGGCCAGCTTTACAGCGGCGGCCATCTTAAGGGGGTGGGTATGCATAGTATTGTCCTCCCGATGCACCCTCCGTACATGGGGTGCGCCCCCGACCGTGGTCGGGCGGGGGCGCGCCAGTGGCGACAGGCCGGTCTCCGGGCTCAAGGGGTGACGCCGTTACCGCCTTCCCAGGGCGGGCCTGGTGGCGTAGTGGTAACGACTACCTCATACCGTTGCGGGGGCAGCGCCGGCCTTTCACCGGCTTCCCGTACACCTGAAGCGGGGGCAAACATAGAGCAACGTCACTCCAGGCACAACTTTGGCTTGGTTTTTCGGAGCGCACTTGTGGGAGCGGGCCCTGCCCGCGAAAGGGAGTTCTTGTGCGAGCGGGCCTCGCCCGCGAAAGGGCGCGAAGCTCCCGGCAGGATCCCAGAGCCCTCTCTAACGGCAGCACAATCAGCGTCTCTGGTATCCCGCCGGCCGGCTTTGCCGGCCTTTCGCGGGCGAGGCCCGCTCGCACAAAGAGTGCTTCGTAGAAAGTCAGAGTTCTGGATGTCGCGCTTTGATCGCCGCGACGAGGCGGCGGTGGGCGGGCAGGTCGATGTCGAGTTCAGCGGCCTGGCGCAGCAGCCAGCCGTTGATGGCGTCGATTTCGGTGATGGCGCCGGCTTGCATATCGGCGCGCATGGAGGACGTGTTGCCGGCGGTAGCTTGCGCCAGCGCCTGCACGCCGGCGAGGGAGTCGCAGGGCCAGGTGGGGTCCAGGGCGGTGAATACCCGGTCGGCTTCGCGGGCCAATTGTTCGGCCTCGCCGGCCAGGGCCGGGTCCTGGAAGACCCGGCCGTTGGCCACGTCGTGCAGGCCGGTGAGCGGATTGATCACGGCGTTGCCCACCAGCTTGCGCCACTGGCGGTGGCGGAAATCCTCCGGCCAGTGCAGTTTCGGCCAGTGCCCGGCGAGGGGGCCGAACCAGGTCGGCGGCTCGGTGGCGCCGGCCGCCGGGACGCCGGCCGCGGTGTTTTCTCCCATCCAGGTGTCGTTCTCGGCGACGACGCGATGAGCGTCGCCGTCGCGCTTCACCGCCGAGGCGGTGACCACCTCGATCATGCGCGCGCCGGCGGGCAGCAGCCCGTCCAGGCTGCCCAGGCCGTTCTGCAGCCGCAGCACGGTGGCGTCCGCCGCCAGCGGCAGGCCGGCCAGCGCCGTCGCCGAAAACGGTGCCTTGCAGGCCACCACCAAGCGCCGGATGGGGGCATCTTTTGTGGGAGCGGGCTGTGGGAGCTTGCTTGCAAGCGAAAGGCCGGCAAAGCCGGC
>CAZKWA010000087.1:4937-13468 GCA_964556345.1 uncultured Alcanivorax sp. | reverse complement strand
AAGATCGCCGAGCTGGTCAAGGAAAAGCGCATCGAGGGCATCACCGAGCTGCGCGACGAATCCGACAAGCAGGGCATGCGGGTCTATATCGAGCTGCGCCGTGGTGAAAACGCGGAAGTGGTGCTCAACAACCTCTATCAGCAGACGCAGATGGAGACCGTGTTCGGCATCAACACCGTGGCCCTGGTGGACGGCCAGCCGCGCACCCTGAACCTGCGCGAGCTGCTGGACGCCTTCCTGCGCCACCGCCGCGAGGTGGTCACCCGCCGCACCGTTTACGAACTGCGCAAGGCCCGTGAAAAGGCCCACCTGCTGGAAGGTCTGGCGGTGGCGCTGGCCAACATCGACCCGGTGATCGAGCTGATCAAGGGCTCGCCGAGCGCCGCCGAGGCGAAGGAAAAGCTGCTCGCCAAGGGCTGGGCGCCCGGCGATGTTCTGGACATGCTGGAACGCGCTGGCGGCGAAGACGCCGCCCGGCCGGACGGTCTCGATGAACGCTTCGGTCTGCACGACCACCTTTACCACCTGAGCCCCGAACAGGCCCAGGCGATTCTCGACCTGCGCCTGCAGAAACTGACCGGCCTGGAACGGGAAAAACTGATCACCGACTACCAGGTGCTGCTCGACCAGATCAGCGAAATGATGCTGATCCTGGCCGACCCGGAGCGCCTGATGCAGGTGATCCGCGACGAGCTTCACGCGATTCGCGCGGAGTACACCGACGAGCGGCGCACCGAGATCCAGACCTCGCGTATGGACTTCAGCATGGAGGACCTGATCGCCGAGGAGACCGTCGTCGTTACGCTCAGCCACTCCGGTTACGCCAAGACCCAGCCGATCGACACCTACCGGGCGCAGAAGCGCGGCGGGCGCGGCAAGTCCGCCGGCCAGTTGAAGGACGAGGATTACGTCGAGCATCTGCTGGTGGCCGGCACCCACGACACCCTGTTGTGCTTCACCAACGAAGGCAAGGTGTACTGGCTGCGGGTCTTCGAGCTGCCCCAGGGCGGCCGGACCTCCCGGGGCAAGCCGATTGTCAATCTGATTCCGGCGCTCAAGCCGGAGGAGCGGATCACCGCCATCCTGCGTCTGGACGCGGAAATGGTGCGCCAGCGTGCCGGTGGCGATGACGAGGACGACGCGGACGCCGACACGGAAGCCACCGAGGTGGTGGAAGACGTGGAAGCCGCGGATGGGGCGGACAGCGAGCCGCAGGCCGCGGAAGGCCCGTTCATCTTCATGGCGATCTCCAACGGCGTGGTCAAGCGCACCGAGCTGGCCAAGTTCGCCAAGCCGCGCAGCAGCGGCCTGATCGCCGTGCGCCTGCAGGACGGCGAACACCTGGTGAACGTGGCCATTACCCAGGGCGACGAAGACGTGGTGCTGGTGGCCGGCAACGGCAAAGTGGTGCGCTTCAAGGAATCCAAGGTCCGGGTGATGGGCCGTACCGCCCGTGGCGTGCGGGGCATGAAAGTGGCCGAGGGCGAGGAAGTGATCGCCCTGATGGTGCCCCAGGAAGGCGGCCAGATGCTGGCCGCGTCCGAAAACGGCTACGGCAAGCGCACCGACCTGAGCGAATTCCCCACCAAGGGCCGGGGCACCCAGGGTGTGATCGGCATGGTGGTCAACGACCGCAACGGCCCCCTGGTGGGCGCCGCCCAGGTGTTCGGCAACGAGGACATCATGCTGATCTCCAACCAGGGCACTCTGGTGCGCACCCGCGTGGATGAAGTCAGCCACCTGGGCCGTAACACCCAGGGCGTGCGGCTGATCCGCCTCGGCGACGGCGAGGCGTTGTCCGGTCTGGCGCCGATTCCGGAGCTGGACGTGGACGACGACGAGCTGGAAGAGGATGGTGCCGAAGACAGCGGCGCCGACAGCACCGGTGACGCCCCGGCGGACGGTGACGAAGCGTAAAAAAAGAGGGGCGGGCGCGATTCCCGCCCCCTGTATCCTTTAGAACCCGGAGATCAATCAATGTCCCGCGCTTATAACTTTTGCGCCGGCCCGGCGGCCTTGCCGGAAGCGGTCCTTCAACAGGCCCGCGAGGAAATGCTCGATTACCGTGGCACCGGCATGTCGGTGATGGAAATGAGCCATCGCGACGACGTCATCGTGGCGATGGCGGAGCAGGCCGAACGGGACCTGCGTGAGTTGATGGGGATTTCCGACGACTACGCGGTGCTGTTTCTGCAGGGCGGGGCCAGTGCCCAGTTCGCCATGGTGCCCATGAACCTGCTCGGCGAGGCGGGCCATGCCGACTATGTGAACACCGGTCAGTGGTCCACCAAGGCGATCAAGGAAGCGCGGCGCTTCGGCGAGATCAACGTGGCGGCCTCCAGCGAGGACCGCAACTTCAGCTATGTGCCGCCCCAGAGCGATTGGCGGCTCTCCGCTGGGGCCGCCTACGTGCACTACTGCCCCAACGAGACCATCGGCGGGCTGGAGTTCGATTTCGTGCCCGAGGTGGACAAACCGCTGGTGGCGGACATGAGCTCCACCCTCCTGTCGCGCCCGCTGGATGTCAGCCGCTTCGGCCTGATTTACGCCGGCGCGCAGAAGAACATCGGCCCGGCGGGCATCACCGTGGTGATCGTGCGCAAGGATCTGCTCGGCCGCGCCGGGGCCTCGGTGCCGGCGATGATGAACTACCAGACCCACGCCGATAACGGCTCCATGTACAACACGCCGCCCACCTTCGCCTGGTATCTGGCCGGCCTGGTGTTTAAATGGCTCAAGGCGCAGGGCGGCGTGCGGGCCATGGGTGAGATCAACCGCCGCAAGGCGGAGAAACTGTACGGCTTTATCGACGCCAGCGGTTTCTACAGCAACCCGGTGACACCGGCCCAGCGCAGTTGGATGAACGTGCCTTTCATTCTCTCCGACAGCGGCCTGGACAAGGCGTTTCTGGCCGAGGCGGACGCCGCCGGGCTGCGTAATCTCAAGGGCCACCGCAGTGTCGGCGGCATGCGCGCCAGCATTTATAATGCGGTACCGGAGAAGGCGGTGGACGCCTTGATAGACTTCATGGCGGACTTCGAAAAACGCAACGGATAAGGCGGATACGCGCACCCTCGGCAGGCGTGGCGCGCGCAGGTGGAACCTGACATGACCGATTCATTGGACAAGCTGAGAGATCAGATCGACAACCTGGACCAACAACTCCAGGATCTGCTCAATCACCGCGCCGAGCTCGCCCACCAGGTGGCCGAGGTGAAGCGCCGCGAGGACGCCGAGCCGGTCTTTTACCGGCCGGAACGCGAAGCCCAGGTGCTGCGCCGGATCAAGGAGCGCAACAAGGGCCCCATCGACGGCGAGGCCATGGCGCGCCTGTTCCGCGAAGTGATGAGCGTGTGCCTGGCGCTGGAACAGCCCATGCGCGTGGCGTTTCTGGGCCCGGAAGGCACCTTCACCCAGCAGGCGGCGATCAAGCATTTCGGTCACGCCGTGGAAAGCGTGCCACTGGGCGCCATCGACGAAGTGTTCCGCGAAGTGGAGGCGGGCGCCGTGCACTTCGGCGTGGTGCCGGTGGAAAATTCCACCGAGGGTATGGTCAACCATACCCTGGATTCGTTCATGAATTCCGACCTGAAGATCTGCGGCGAGGTGGAGCTGCGTATCCATCATCATCTGCTCGCCGGCCCCCACACCCGCCGCGATAAGGTGACGCGCATCTATTCCCACCAGCAGACCCTGGCCCAGTGCCGGCAGTGGCTGGACGCGCACATGCCGGCGGTGGAAAGGGTGGCGGTGAGCTCCAACGCGGAAGCCGCCCGCCGCCTCCGGGACGAGTGGAACGCCATGGCGATCGCCGGCGACATGGCCCGCGAGCTTTACGATCTGGAGCCGGTGCAGCGCAACATCGAGGACCGCCCGGACAACACCACCCGCTTTCTGATCATCGGCCGCCAGGACACCCCGCCGTCCGGCCGCGACAAAACCAGCCTGCTGATTTCCGGCAAGAACCGTCCCG
Source organism: uncultured Alcanivorax sp. (assembly GCA_964556345.1). GTDB lineage: Bacteria > Pseudomonadota > Gammaproteobacteria > Pseudomonadales > Alcanivoracaceae > Alloalcanivorax. The sequence goes on along the minus strand of CAZKWA010000087.1, from coordinate 9,495 downwards.
GGCTGTTGTCCGATCTGCTGCGCCCGTTCCGTGACCAGGGCATCAACCTGACCCGCCTTGAAAGCCGGCCCTCGCGCATCGCCAATTGGAGCTATGTGTTCTTCGTGGACTGCGAAGGCCACAAGGAAGACGCGGTACTCACCGAGGTGCTGGAGGCCCTGGAAACCGATGGCAATACCATCAAGGTGCTGGGGTCCTATCCGAAGGCGGTTCTCTAGGAAAGCGTTATGACTTGCGATTACATCCAACTGGCCAACAGCGGCGTGCAGCAACTGCGCCCCTACCAGCCCGGTAAACCCGTCGAGGAGCTGCAGCGCGAGCTGGGCCTGCGCGACGTGGTCAAACTGGCCAGCAACGAAAACCCGCTGGGGCCCAGCCATCGCGCCCTGGAAGCGGCGCGCCGGTCACTGGATCAGGTCCACCTCTACCCGGACGGCGCCGGTTTCGAGCTGAAACACGCGCTGGCGGATAACCTGGGCGTGAGCAGTGACCGTATCACCCTCGGCAACGGCTCCAACGACGTGCTTGAGCTGGTGGCGCGCGCCTATCTGCAGCCCGGCGACGAGGCGGTCTTTTCGGAGTTCGCCTTCGCCATCTACCCGCTGGTGACGCTGGCCTGTTCGGCGAAACCGGTGGCGGTGGACTCGCACCTCTACGGCCATGACCTGGCCGCCATGGCGGACGCCATCACCGAGCGCACCCGCGTGGTGTTCCTCGCCAACCCCAACAACCCCACCGGCACCTGGTTCAACGACCAGGCCCTGGATAACTTCCTGGCCAGGGTGCCGGAACGGGTGATCGTGGTGCTGGACGAGGCCTACTTCGAATACGTGGAAGAAAGTCACTACCCGAACGGCCTGCGCCGGCTCGACCGCTACCCGAACCTGGTGGTTACGCGCACCTTCTCGAAAATCCACGGCCTCGCCGGTCTGCGCGTGGGTTACGCGGTTTCCCACCCGCAGATCGCCGATGTGCTGAACCGGGTGCGCCAGCCCTTCAACGTCAATATTCCCGCCGCGGCGGCGGCCACCGCCGCCCTGGGCGACATCGACCACCTGGAAAACTCCAAGGGCGAAAACACCGCCGGGCTGGTGCAGCTGGCGGAAGGGCTCGACGGTATGGGGTTCACGCAGATTCCCTCGGTGGCCAATTTCATCGCCTTTGATTGCGGCGACGACGCGGAAACGGTCTACCAGGCGCTGCTGCGCGAAGGCGTGATCGTGCGCCCCCTTGGCGGCTACGGCCTGCCCAGCCATCTGCGGGTCACCGCCGGCACCGCCCGGGATAACGAGCGCTTCCTGCGGGCCCTGAAACACGTGACGCGCCGCTGATGACCCCGTCCCGGCCCCCTCTGTTCCAGCGTGTCGCGATCATCGGCCTGGGCCTGATCGGCGGCTCGCTGGCCGCCGCCGTCCGCGAGCAGGGCCTGGCGCGCACCCTGGTGGCCGGCTCGCGCTCGGCGCGCACCCTGGAGCAGGGGCTCGCTCTGGGTTTGATCGACGAGGGCAGCCAGGACCTGGCGGTGGCGGTGCGCGGCGCCGACCTGGTGTTCGTGGCCACGCCGGTGTCGTCCATGGGCGCGGTGCTTAAAGCGCTGCGCCCGGGGCTGGCGGAACGGGCCATCATCACCGATGGCGGCAGCGTCAAAGGCGCGGTGATCGCCGAGGCCCGCCAGGCCCTGGGCGATCATTTTCCGCGTTTCGTGCCGGGGCACCCGATCGCCGGCAAGGAAAAAAGCGGCGTGGAAGCCGCCGACGCCGGGCTGTATCGTCAACACCGGGTGATTCTGACGCCCACCCCGGACACCGACCCGTCGGCCACCGCCCGGGTGCGGGCGCTGTGGGCCGCGGTGGGCGCGGAAGTGCTGGAGATGGCGCCGGATCACCACGACCGGGTGCTGGCGGAAACCAGCCATCTGCCCCATTTGTTGGCCTTTTCCCTGGTCGATACCCTGGCCCGGCAGGGCGATTCCACCGAGATATTCCGCTACGCCGCCGGCGGCTTCCGCGACTTCACCCGCATCGCCAGTTCCGACCCGGTGATGTGGCACGATATCTTCCGCGAAAACCGGGACGCGGTGCTGCAAGCGCTGGCGCTGTTCCGTGACGGCATTGACCGCTTCCAGGGCGCCATCGAGAACAACGACGACGAGGCCCTGATGGGCGTGATGACCCGGGCCAACGCCGCCCGGGCCCACTTTCTGGCCATGAACGAGCGCACCTCCTACACCCGCGCCCGGCATTCCGACGATGAGACAGGCATGACACAGCAATCCAACCCCACCTTCCTGGCGCGCCCGGGCGGCCGGCTCAACGGCCGGTTGCGCGTTCCCGGCGACAAATCCATGTCCCATCGCGCCATCATGCTGGCGTCCCTGGCGGAGGGCACCACCACCGTGGAGGGCTTCCTGGAAGGCGAGGACGCCCTGGCCACCCTGCAGGCTTTCCGGGACATGGGCGTGCTGATCGAAGGGCCCCACCACGGCCAGGTGGTGGTGCACGGGGTCGGCCTGCACGGTTTGAAGGCCCCCGGCAAACCGCTTTACATGGGCAACTCCGGCACCTCCATGCGCCTGCTCACCGGCCTGCTCGCCGGCCAGGCGTTCGATACCGAGCTGACCGGCGATGAATCCCTGTCCAAGCGGCCCATGGAGCGGGTCGCCAGCCCGCTGCGGGAAATGGGCGCGCGCATCGACACCGGCGAAGGCGGCCGGCCGCCGGTGCGCATCCACGGCGGGCAGACGCTGAAAGGCATCCATTACCCGCTGCCGATGGCGTCCGCCCAGGTGAAGTCGGCGGTGTTGCTGGCGGGCCTCTACGCCGAGGGCGAGACCTCGGTCACCGAGCCGGCGCCCACCCGCGACCACACCGAGCGGATGCTGGGTGGTTTCGGCGTGCCGGTGAGGCGCGACGGCGCCACCAGCACGGTCACCGGCGGCACGCCGCTGGCGGCGGGGCCCCTGGACGTGCCGGCGGACATCTCCTCGGCGGCGTTCTTCCTGGTGGGCGCCTCCATCGCCGAAGGCAGCGAGCTGACCCTGCCCCATGTGGGGGTGAACCCCACCCGCACCGGGGTGATCGACATTCTCAAGCTGATGGGCGCCGACATCCGTCTGGAGAACCCGCGCGATTCCGGCGGTGAGCCGGTGGCGGACCTGGTGGTCAAGAGCGCGCCCCTCAAAGGCATCGAGATCCCCCGCGAGCTGGTGCCCCTGGCCATCGACGAGTTCCCGGCGATCTTCATCGCCGCCGCCTGCGCCCAGGGCGAAACCGTGCTGCGCGGCGCCGAGGAGCTGCGCGTCAAGGAATCCGACCGCATCCAGGTGATGGCGGACGGCCTGGCGGCGCTGGGCGTGGAACATGAAGTGCACGAGGACGGCATTCGCATCGTCGGCGGTCCCTTCGGCGGTGGCGAGGTGGATTCCCACGGCGATCACCGCATCGCCATGAGCTTCGCCATGGCGGCGTTGCGCGCCTCGGCGCCGATCACCATCCGCCGCTGCGCCAACGTGGCCACCAGCTTCCCCGGGTTCGCCGACCTCGCGCGCGGCGCCGGTCTTGGCCTGGAGGTGCAGTCCTCCGAGGAGAACGCATGATCCCGATAATCACCATCGACGGGCCGGTCTCTTCCGGTAAAGGCACGGTGGCGCGCCTGGTGGCCGCCCGGCTGGCCTGGCACCTGCTGGATTCCGGCGCCCTCTACCGGGTGCTGGGCCTGCACGCCACGCGCCAGGGCGTGGCCCTGGACGACCAGCCAGCGCTGATCCGGCTCGCCGAGAACCTGCCGGTGGTGTTCCGGGAGCAGGGCGGCGACACCGCCGTGGTGCTCGACGGCGAGGACGTGAGCGCGGACATCCGCCGCGAGGAAGTGGGCGAAATGGCCAGCCAGGTGGCGGTGCTGCAGCCGGTCCGCGACGCGCTGTTCGCCCGCCAGCGGGCGTTCGCCCTGAGCCCGGGCCTGGTGGCGGACGGCCGCGATATGGGCACGGTGGTGTTCCAGGACGCGCCGCTCAAGATTTACCTCAACGCCAGCGCCGAGGAGCGCGCCCGCCGGCGCTACGCCCAGTTGAAGGAAAAGGGCTTTGATGCTACCCTCGCGACCCTTATCGAGGACATCCAGACCCGGGACGACCGGGACATGAACCGCGATGTGGCGCCGCTGCGGCCCGCCGACGACGCGGTGGAGATCGACTCCACCTCGCTGTCCGTGGAGCAGGTCGTGGACGCTATTCTCGATGAGGCCGCCCGCCGATCACTGGTCTGAAGGCGGTAAAACCGTATTCATCCGTAGGAGCGGCCCTGGCCGCGGCACCCCCTGGCGCGCGCCGGGGCCCGCGGACAGGGCCGCTCCCGCAATGAGTGTTAAGTGACAGGTCGCCCGGCTCCTGACAGTAAACCAGCTTGGGGCGGCGGCCTTTTAGTAATAACCCATGCCTGCTGGTTGGCATGTGTATCCGTGAGACTTCTCCATGACTGAATCTTTTGCCGAACTTTTTGAAGAAAGCCTTAAGGACCTCGACGTTGCCCGTGGTTCCATCATCAAAGGCACCGTGGTCGCC
>CAZKWA010000087.1:0-4927 GCA_964556345.1 uncultured Alcanivorax sp. | reverse complement strand
CCGGCCTCAAGTCCGTGGTCATCATCGCCCGCGGCGAGTTCATCTGCGAAAGCGGTGAACTGGAAATCGCCGAAGGCGATGAAGTGGAAGTGGCGGTTGACGCTATTGATGACGGCATGGGCTTCACCCGTCTGTCCCGCGAAAAGGCCAAGCGCGCCGAAGTGTGGGGCGAACTGGAAGTGGCTTTCGACAAAGACGAGATCGTCAAAGGTCAGATTTCCGGCAAGGTGAAGGGTGGCTTCACCGTCGATATCGGCCCGATCCGCGCGTTCCTGCCCGGCTCCCTGGTGGACATCCGTCCGGTACGCGACGTGACCCACCTGGAAGGCAAGGACCTGGACTTCAAGGTCATCAAACTCGATCCCAAGCGCAATAACGTGGTGGTATCCCGCCGCGCGGTCATGGAAGCCGAGCACTCCGCCGAGCGCGAAGCGCTGCTCGAGTCTCTGCAGGAAGGCATGGTGGTCAAGGGCATCGTCAAGAACCTGACCGACTACGGCGCGTTCGTCGACCTGGGCGGCATCGACGGCCTGCTGCACATCACCGACATGGCCTGGAAGCGCATCAAGCACCCCAGCGAAATCGTCGAAGTGGGCCAGGAAATCGAGATCAAGGTCCTCAAGTTCGACCGCGAGAAAATGCGCGTTTCCCTGGGTCTCAAGCAGCTGGGCGAAGATCCCTGGCACGATATCGTGCAGAAGTACCCGGAGGGCGCCCGCGTCAAGGCCCGTGTCACCAACCTCACCGACTACGGCTGCTTCGCGGAAATCGAAGAAGGCGTGGAAGGCCTGGTGCACGTGTCCGAGATGGACTGGACCAACAAGAACATCCACCCGTCCAAGGTTGTCGAGATCGGCGACGAAGTGGAAGTGATGATCCTGGACATCGACGAAGACCGTCGTCGTATTTCCCTGGGCATCAAGCAGTGCCAGTCCAACCCGTGGGAATCCTTCTCCGAGAACTACCAGAAAGGCGACCGCATCACCGGCAAGATCAAGTCGATCACCGATTTCGGTATCTTCATCGGTCTGGAAGGCGGCATCGACGGCCTGGTGCACCTGTCCGATATCTCCTGGGAAGAGCAGGGCGAAGAGGCGGTGCGCAACTTCAACAAGGGCGACGAGCTGGAAACCGTGGTACTGTCCATTGATGCCGAGCGGGAAAGAATTTCCCTTGGAATCAAGCAGTTGACAGATGATCCGTTTGCTCAGTATGTTGCTGCCAATGAGAAGGGCGCCATCGTTAAAGGCAAGGTAACGGAAGTGGACGCCAAGGGCGCCACCGTGGAGCTGGCTGAAAACGTGGAAGCGACCCTGCGTGCCAGCGAGCTCAGCCGCGACAAGGTCAACGATGCGTCCGAGGTGCTCAGCGTCGGTGACGAGGTGGAAGCCCGCATCACCAACGTGGATCGCAAGAACCGTGTGATCACCCTGTCCGTGCGCGCCAAAGACCAGGTGCAGGACAAGGAAGCGCTGGATACCCAGGGTCCGGACGCCAACGCGCCGAAGACCATTGGTGATCTGATCAAGAAGCAGATGGAAAACAGCAACGAGTCATAATGGCTCCTCCCGGGGCCGGCCACAGGGCCGGCCCCACTGGGCGGGGAGCCCAGGGGAGTAGGTTGCAATGGCGTCAGCGTTAACCAAATCGAAACTGATTGCCCGTATTTCCAAGGAAAACCAGCAGTTGTCTCCCAGGGACGTGGAGCTCGCCGTAAAGACCCTGATCGACTACATGGCCGACACCCTCGCTGAAGGGGGCCGCATTGAAATACGCGGTTTCGGCAGCTTTTCCCTCCATTTCCGCGCGCCCCGCGTGGGCCGGAACCCCAAGACCGGCGCCAGCGTTAAACTGCACGGTAAGTACGTTCCCCATTTCAAATCCGGTAAAGAACTGCGTGAACGGGTCAACGAATCCATGTTCGACGCATCGTCCGGAAATCACGGCGACGACAAGCACCGCGCCGACGACGCCCCCGGCGAGGCCGTGAATGGCTGATCGCCCCAGCAGGACGATGTAATGCGAAACCTTTACCGTATTGGCCTGATTCTGATATTGCTGCTGATCTTCGCGGCGGCTTTCCTGTTCGTCACCGCCAACACCCAGCCGGTGACCCTGGTGATCCCCGTGGCCGACTGGCAGTGCCAGGTGACCCTGGGCGCCCTGGTGGTGATGTTGCTCGCCCTGGGCTTGCTGGTGGGGCTGGTCACCGGCCTCGGCCTGAAAGGACTGCGCGGCCTGTTCGGAACCCGTTCATGAGCGAACCGCTTTGGCTCATTCCGCTGTTCTTTTTCGCCATCGCCACCGGCTTTTTCCTGGGCCGGCGCGAGGGCAAGCGGCGCCAGCGCCGACGCATGGATTCCCTCTCCCAGGAATACGTGGCCGGCCTCAATTTCCTGCTCAATGAAGAGCCGGACAAGGCGGTGCAGGCGTTGCTCAACAGCCTGGAGGTCAACGACCAGACCCTGGAAACGCACCTCAGCATGGCGCGCCTGTTCCGTAAACGGGGCGAATTCGACCGCGCCACGCTGATTCACTCCCATCTGCTGGAGCAGGGCGAGTTGCCCCGCGCCACCCAGGAGCAGATCCAGCTGGAACTGGCCGAGGACTATCTCGCCGGCGGCCTGTTCGACCGCGCCGAGGAAGTGCTGCTGGAGATGCTGGACCAGGACTGTGAGAAACGCGAGCAGGTGATCCGGCAGCTCACCTATCTGTACGAACAGGAGCGCGACTGGACCAACGCCATCTCCATGGGCGAGCACCTGGTCAAATCGCAACCCAAGATCGCCCCGGTGCTGGCCCACTATTGCTGCGAGGAGGCGGAAGCCCAGATCGCCCGCGGCGAGCTCAACCCGGCGCGCCGCATGCTGCGCCGCGCGCTCGGCTTCGACAAGGACTGCGTGCGCGCCAGTGTGCTGCAGGGGCGCCTGGAAATGCGCGAGGAGGACTGGGACGCGGCGATCGAGGCGTTTCGGCGCATCTGGAAACAGGATCCCGATTTCTTCGACGAGGTGCTCACCGAGCTGCGCCAGTGCTTTCAGGCGCTGGAGAAGGAGGATGAGTTTATTCGCATGCTCGCCGACTACAGCGCCGAAACCCCCAGCACCGCCCGGGTATTGCTGCTCTCCGAGCAGCTGCGCGAACGTTACGGCGACCGCGAGGCCGGCCAGTTCATCGCCGACTACATGCAGGCCAACCCCACGGTGCGCGGCCTGCACCGCCTGATCGACATGAACCTGCAGGGCTCCGCGGAAGGAGAGGCCCGCGAGCACCTGGGCCTGCTCAAGGCGCTCACCGAGCGCCTGACCAGCGGTAAAACCGTATACCAGTGCCGCCGTTGCGGGTTCCAGACCCCGCTGCTGCAATGGCGCTGCCCGAGCTGTCGCCGCTGGGGCACCATCAAACCCCGCTCCGAAGGAGACCTCAAGCCGTGACCGTCGCCAGCCCCATTGTTGTCGCCCTGGATTACCCGCAGCCGGATCAGGCGCTGACGATGGCCGACCGCCTTGATCCCGCCAAGGTACGGGTCAAGGTGGGCAAGGAGCTGTTCACCCGCGCCGGCCCGGAGGTGGTGCGGGCCCTGCACGCCAAGGGCTTCCAGGTGTTCCTGGACCTCAAATTCCATGACATTCCCAACACCGTGGCCGGCGCCGTGAAAGCCGCCGCCGACCTCGGCGTGTGGATGGTCAACGTGCACGCCAGCGGCGGCAGCCGCATGATGAGCGCCGCCCGTGAGGCCCTGCGGGGCTTTGACCGGCCGCCGCTGCTGATCGCCGTCACCGTGCTCACCAGCCAGGACCGCGACGACCTCAAGGAAATCGGCATCGACCATGAGCCGGAGGAACAGGTGCGGCGGCTCGCCGTTCTCACCCGTGACAGCGGCCTTGACGGCGTGGTCTGCTCGGCCCGCGAAGCCGCCATGCTGCGCGCCGCCTGCGGGGACGATTTCGCCCTGGTGACCCCGGGCATTCGTCCGGCCGGCAGCGCCGGCGACGATCAGCGCCGCGTGGTCACGCCGCCCCAGGCGCGCGACTGGGGCGTGGACTTCATGGTGATTGGTCGTCCCATCACCCGTGCGGAAAATCCCACGGCCGCCGTCGACGATATCCTACAAAGTCTTTCCTAAGCAGAGCGCGGCAAGTCACCGACTTCGCTTACAGCACCGCCGGGCCACCCCACCTAGAGTAGAACGTCCTTAAACCCAACCGATAAGGAGAAAGGACGATGACACTCTATGGATCAAAACCAAACCGAACAAACCTGTACCCGACACTGCTGCTTGGCCTGATGCTGCTCGTCGGCGGGCTGCCCGCCGCCCAGGCCGCCAGCGAAACGGACGGCGCCGCCGCGGCCGCCGTGGACACCACGGTCAGCCTGAACAACGCGGGGGTGGAGGAGCTGCAGACCCTGAAAGGCATCGGTCCCAAAACCGCCGCTTCAATCGTTGCCTGGCGGGACCGGGAAGGGCCGTTCGAATCCGTCGATCAGCTCATGGCGGTGAAGGGCATCGGCGAAATGACGTTGTCGCGAATTCGCGACCGGCTGAGTCTCTGACCGCTGGAGGCTTTTGACGCGGAATGCCGCCCGCTCTTCCGTCACTCCGCGTACCGGCCGTCCTTTCCCCGGGGCGGCCGGCTTTTTATGTTCATCGCGTTTTAGCTGGAACGCTCGGTTCTCTCCAGGCCGGGAACGCCGTGAATACCCGCAAGCGGGCCCGGGCCCCCATCACAGATGGGCGGCGTTCGGCGGCGCGCGAAGCTGTGCTTCGCAACACGCTTGCCTCACCCCTATAGGCTCCCTGTCGAACGTCCTGTTCTCCAGGGTCCCGGAAGGGCAGAACACAGACCCGCTCCTTAGCTAGCGTCACCACCCCGGGTCATAGCTGGCGCCGAACCTTTCTACGAAGAGTTGGGTTTGTGGGAGCTTG
>CAZKWA010000086.1:0-13508 GCA_964556345.1 uncultured Alcanivorax sp. | reverse complement strand
CCCGTCCCTGGGGGCTCCCTGTCGAACGTCCTGTTCTCCAGGGTCCCGGAAGGGCAGAACACAGACCCGCTCCGAGGCAGCGGCACCGCCACGGGTTATCGCTGGCGCCGAACCTTTCTACGAAGCTCGGTTTGTGGGAGCTTGCCTTGCAAGCGAAAGGCCGGCAAAGCCGGCCGGCAGGATCCCAGAGCCCTTGCTAGTGTTCCTTTCAGAGCTCTCTGGGATCCTGCCGGGAGCTTCGCTCCCTTTCGCGGGCAGGGCCCGCTCCCACAACCCGCTCCCACAGGATGCCCCCTAGAAATTGTAGTTGAGCTTGAGGCTGTACTGACGGGCGTCGCCGTAGTAGCCGCCGTTATAGAAGCCCAGGTTGTTGTAGTACTTCTCATCGGTGAGATTGCTCACATTGGCGGTGACCGCCAGTGCCGGATTGAAGCGGTAGCGGGCCATCAGATCCACCAGGGTGTAGCTGTCCTGGACGAATTTATATTTACCACTCTGACCCGGGCGGTCGACGAAGGCGTAGATTTTGTTTTGCCAGGCCACCCCGGCCCCCACCGTGAAACCGTCAAGCCGGCCATTGAAACGGTAGCGGGTGGACAGACGCACCATGTCCTCGGGGGAGGTGGTGTTCAGTTCGTCGCCCTCCGGGTCTTCGGTAATCCGGTGCGTGTAGCCGGCCAGCACCTGCCAGCGCGGCAGAATCTCGCCGGAGGCGGTCAGCTCGAAACCGTTGGTCTGCGCCCCGTCCACGGCCCGGTAGGCCTCGGAACTAGGTGGGGCATTGGGGTCGGGAAGAGGCTGCCCTGTGCCCTCGGCCAGGTTATCCTGGTCAACGCGGAACAGCGCCACGCTGGTGTTCAGGCGGCCACCGCCAAATTCGCTCTTCAGGCCCGCTTCATAACTGTTGCCTTCTTCCGGGTCCAATACCTGATTGTTCAGATCCCGCACGGTCTGGGGCTGGAAAATGCTGGTGTAGCTGGCGTACACCGAGTGCCGGTCGGTAAGGTCGTAGACCACGCCCAGGAAAGGCACCACCTCGCCGTTTTCCTGATGGTGCTCGTCCAAAGGTCCGGCCCAATTGAATCCGTCTAGGGTCCGGTCCCAATGCACCACCCGGCCGCCGGTGATCACAGCCAGCGCGTCCGTGGGCTTGAAGCGGGCCGTGGCATAAAACCCGGTTTGTTCGATGCGCTCGTTTTCGTTGGCGTTGATATCTCCCCAGGCTGGCTTGGCCCGGTTGCCGTCCCAGGTGAACAGATTGTCCAGGCTGTTATCGAAATTCACCGACGGTTGACCGGTGTAATCACGTTTCGAATTGGAATGGCTGGCGCCGACGATCAACTCGTGGTGGCGGCCGAACAATTCGAAAGGCCCATTGGCGTACAGATCGAAGGTATTCTGCTTCTTTTCTTCCCGATAACGACCGGACCAGAGCGTCATACCGCTGCCGTCGCGGTTCAGGCTGCCGCCGCCGGCGGAAGCGAGTTCCGCGTCGTAATTGTTTTCCTGGTAGGTGTAGGCCAGCTTGCCGTACCAGCCACTGTTGAACTGGTGCTCCAGGTTCACAAAGACGGTGCGGGCCTCCTGGGCCCAGCTGCTCCAGTCGGTGGCGGGGTTGGTGTCCCGGTCCAGATCGGCGATGCCGCCGTCACTGTAGAACAGCGGCAGGCCGCCCCAGGTCGAGCCCTCGGGGTCGTAGTCCATGGAGTCCACGCCCAGGGTGATCAGGGTGCTCTCGGAGATGTCCGCCTCCAGGACGCCATAGAACACCTGCTTTTCGTTTTCGTAGTGGTCCAGGAAGGATTCACCCTGTTCATAGGCCGTGACAAAGCGGCCCCGTACGTTTTCATTGCCGGCGATGGGGCCGCCCACATCCAGCTCACCCCGGTAGCCGTTCCAGCTGTTGGCTTCAAGGCCGGCCTGGCCGCTGAATGTCCGGGTCGGTTTCTTGCGCACCAGATTGATGGTGGCGGAAGGATTGCCGATCCCGTGCAGCAGGCCGCTGGCGCCACGCAGCACTTCAACCCGGTCATAGATAAAGGTGTCCGCGTGGGCGCTTTGCCGGCCCAGGCTGTTGCTGCGCATGGACGGCATGCCGTCGTACAGGAAATTGGTGATGTCGAAGCCGCGGGCGCTGAACGTGAGCCGCTCGGTATCCTGGGCGTTCACCGTCACGCCGGGCGTGCGCTGCATCACTTCGGCGACGCTGTTGAGCCCGAAATCCTCCATCTGTTCGCGGGTAATCACGGTCACCGACTGGGGCGTTTCCCGGGGCGACAGCACCATGCGAGTGGCGGTGTTGGTGGCGCCGGTGGCGTAGCTGCCCGAGCCCTCCGTGGTCATACCCGCGTCATAGCCGTCGACGGACGCCCCGACCACGTCGACGGTGCCCAGTTCATGGGCGTCATCGGTATTATCGCCATCGGCATAGAGAGGCGGACTGCCGGCCAGAATCAGGCAGATGGAAAGCCGGGAAAAACGTAACGCAGACATACTTTGCCCCCAGTTTGGTTTATTTGACGATGGCTGGGGGTCTACCTGGCTACGTCGCTGGAGCGGCAATGATAACCATTCTTATTTCCATGTCAAAAATACGTGAGCTCATACCCGGCTTACCGGTATTCCAGCCATCGCCTACAGGGCGCCGAGCGGATGTCCACTGGGCGAAGGCGGCGGCCAAGGCCATCCTGAGCCCTTCCACACCCAGGAATACAAAGGTATACACGGATGTTTTTCGGCCTCTCGGAGCCCTGCCTGTTGTGCGGAAGGCGCAGTCCCAACGGCCTTTGCCGGTTGTGCACCGGTGAATTGCGTGACGCCGGCGCCCTGTACGCGCCCTTATGCCGCTGCGGTTTGCCCGGCACCGCCGGCGCCGCCCTGTGCGGACGCTGTCTGCGCCGCCCGCCGCCGTTCACCGCCACCTATTGCCACTGGGCGTACCAGTTTCCCCTGGACCGCCTGATCAACGCCTACAAGCACCGGGGGCGGCTGCCGGCGGAGCGTGCCCTGGAGCCCTTGCTGCGCGAGCAACCGCTGCCCTGGCCGGAGGCGGAAGTACTCTGCCCGTTGCCCGCCCACTGGCGGCGACGGCTGGCGAGGGGCTTCGATCAGGCGGAGCGCCTGGCCCTGATGCTGGCGCGCCACTGGCACCGGCCGGTGGAGCCCCTGCTGCTGCGCCACCGGCCCACGGGGCACCAGCAGGGGCTCGGCCGCGCCGAACGGATCCGCAATCTGCGGCATGCGTTCGTGGCCCGCCCCGGCGCCCGGCACCGCCGGGTGCTGCTGATCGACGACGTCATGACCACCGGCACCTCCGCCCGCGCCGCCAGCCGCGCCCTGCTCGAGGGCGGCGCCGAGGAAGTCCGCGTCTGGGCTTTGGCGCGAACCCTGCAACTGGCCCCCGGCGGCGAACGTCCGTCATAATGCACGCTTCGCTTCGCAACCGGCCGCGCCCATGAAAATCAGCATCGCCCAAGGGCACAACCCGCCGCATAACATCAACGGCATCACCGTCGTGATCGACGTGATTCGCGCGTTCACCACCAGTCATGAAGCGTTTCTGGGCGGCGCCACCCATATCTACCCGGTCTCCAGCGCCGACGACGCCTTCCGGCTGCGCGAAGAGTACCGGGAGGGCCTGCTGGTCGGCGAGGTGGAGGCCCTGCCCATCGACGGCTTTGACCACGGCAACTCACCCTGGGAAATACGCCACACCGATGTGCGCGACCGTTATCTGATCATGCGCACCACCAACGGCGTGGCGGCCACCCTGAAAGCCCGCGACAGCCGCCAGGTACTGGTCGCCGCCTTGATCAACGCCGAAGCCACCGCCGACTATATTCGCGAACAGAACCCGGAGACCGTGGTGCTGGTGGCGTCCCACCCCACCGGCGACGAAGACGTGGCCTGCGCGGAATACATGCGCGCGCTGCTTGGCGGCGAAGGCATCACCCTGGAAGAAGCCCGCGAGCGCACCCGCAACGCCTTCGCGGCGCGGAAATTCCTGGACGGCCGCCATCCGCGCCTGCGCCCCCAGGACATCGACATGGCCGCCTCCAGCGCCGGCCCGGGCGCGCTGATCATGGGCGTGACCTACGAGCCGATTCCCCGCATCGACGTGGTCCGTCGCCGCTCCTGACCTTTTCCATCAAGCGCGCCGCCCCCTTGATCAATGACGCCCCGGCGGGCGCCTGTTAGCGTCCTAGGCATTAATTTATTAATTCTTAATTCATTGCCTGGAAACGTCATGATCGAGTGGAACGAACAACAGCAGATGATCCAGAAAATGGTGCGCGACTTCGTGGCCAAGGAAGTGGTGCCCAACCTGGACGATATCGAATACAACGGCGTGCCGCCCTATGACATCCTGCGCAAGATGATCAAGACGTTCGGCATGGACGTGATGGCGGCGCAGAATTTCGAGAAGCAGATCGCCCGCGAAAAGGCCGCCGCCGAGAACGGCGAGGACGCCCCGGCCAAGAAGAAGGAAGGCCCCTCGGAAGGCGCCGGCGAGCAGGCGGCGATGACCATGATCCCGATCATTGAGCTGAGCCGCCATGCCCAGGGGCTGGTCACCGCCATGGGCGTGTCCATGGGCCTCACCGGCGGCGCCATCATGAGCAAGGGCACCACCGCGCAAAAGGAACGCTGGGCGCTGCCGCTGCTGACCCTGGAAAAGGTCGGCGCCTGGGCGATCTCAGAGCCCAATTCCGGTTCCGACGCGTTCGGTCAGATGAAGACCCTGGCGCGCCGGGACGGTGACGGCGGTTATATCCTCAACGGCAGCAAGACCTGGATCACCAACGGCCCCTACGCGGACACCATCGTGGTGATCTGCAAGCTGGACGAGGAAGGCGTGGCGCCCAAGGACCGCAAGATCGTGTCCTTTATTCTCGACGCCGGCATGGAAGGCCTGGAACAGTCCAAGCCGTTCAAGAAAATGGGCATCGGTTCCTCGCCCACCGGCGAGCTGTTCTTCAGCGACCTGAAAGTGGGCGCCGACCGGCTGCTCGGCGGCAGCGAAACCGGCTACGGCCGCTCCGGCGCCAAGGCCACCTTCATGCAGGAGCGTGCCGGCGTCGCCGCCATGGCGCTGGGCATGGTGGAGCGCGCCCTGGAGCTGTCCACCGGCTACGCCCGTGACCGTGCCCAGTTCGGCCGCCCGATCGGCGACAACCAGCTGATTCAACTGAAGCTGGCGAAAATGGAGGTGGCACGGACCAACCTGCAGAACATGGTTTTCCGTTATATTGAGATGACCGCCGCCGGCAAGCAGATGAGCCTGGCGGAGGCCTCGGCGATGAAGCTCTATGCCGCCCAGACCGCCATGGAGGTGGCCACCGAAGCGGTGCAGGTGCACGGCGGCTATGGCTACATGCGCGAATCGCGCGTGGAACAGTTGATGCGCGACGCCAAGATTCTGCAGATCTACGCCGGCACCGACGAGATGCAGGTGATCGCCATCGCCCGGGATCTGCTCGGCCGGGGGTAAGCCGTCGGGCGGCCCTGGCTTGGAGCTTGCCGCCCGAAGCTTGTAGCCTCTTAGATCAGCCCTTTGGTAGCCACAAGGAGGATTCCCCATGGCACTGCAGCAACAGCACTGTGAAGCCTGCCGCGCCGACGCGCCCCGCATTGGCGACGAGGAGGCCGGCGAGCTGCGCGGCGAAATCCCGGAATGGAAGCAGGTGGAAGAGGACGGCGAGGAGAAACTGCAGCGGCAGTTCAAGTTCAAGGACTTCGCCCAGGCTCTGGCCTTCACCAATCAGGTCGGAGAGCTGGCCGAGGACGAGGGGCACCACCCCGCCCTGCTCACCGAGTACGGCAAGGTCACGGTGACCTGGTGGACCCATAAGATCGGCGGCCTGCACCGCAACGATTTCATCTGCGCGGCCAAGACCGACGCGCTCTTCGAAAAAAGGACCTGACCCCGCATGGACGCCCCCGCCCCCTGGACACTGACAGGACACGCTTACGTGGCCGCCCTGGCCCTGCCCGAAACAATACGCCGGGACCAGGGCGGCACCGCCGACGTACTCGGCCCCGCCACCGGTCGTCTCGGGGTGGTGATGTTCGTGGATTATCAGCGCTCGGAGGTGGGCCCGTACCGGGAGCTGCTGTTCATGCCCGGGCCTTGCCGGTTTCCGGACGGTCGCCGGCGCTGGACGATCGGCCGCATCTATGTGTCCAGCGAGGACAGCGCGGTCAATGGCAATCGCAATTGGGGTCTGGATAAACGGGTGGCCTCGTTCCAGGTGGAGCCGGCCCGACACGGCGAGAATGTGACGGTGCGCTACCAGGACCGGGAGATTGCCCGCCTGACCTTGAAACGGCACGGCCCCGCCCTGCCCGTGCTCGGCCCCTGGCTCCCCGAGCGCTGGCGCCGCTTGGGGCAGGTGCGGGACAACCAGCGTTTCCTGTTCGCCCCCTCGGTACGGGGCCGGCTGGGCCTCGCCGGCCTGAGCGATGCCTGGGGCAACGGCGAGGATTTCCCGCAGCTGCAGCACGGAAAAGGGCGCGGCGCCGTCCATCTTCCCGACTTCCGCCTGGACTTCCCACAAGCGGAGATCAAGCCGCTCTCCTGACCGCCCCGGTGACCGGAAGCATCAGCGGGCTGTCGTTTCGCGACAGCCGCGCCACCGGCGCCCTTTGCTAGCATGGGTCACGGCAATCAGGAGACCCCCATGGCATTAAGCGAAGAGCAAAAAGAACAGATCAAAGCGGCTTCCGACAAAACCTTCCCGTTCGTGGAGCGCTGCGGCGCCAGAACCCTGGAGGTGGAACGCGGCTACTGCAAGATGATGATGCCGCTGGCGCCCAACCTGAACCACGTCGGCATCATGTACGCGGGCGCCCTGTACACGGTGGCGGAACTGCCCGGCGGCGTGATCTATATGTCCTCGTTCGACACGCGGCGCTTTTACCCGATCGTCAAGGACATGCGGATTCGTTTCCGCCGCCCCGCCACCACCGACGTGACCGTGGAGGTGCGCCTCAGCGACCAGGAAATCGAGCGTATTCAGGCCGAGGCGGACGCCAACGGCAAGTGTGACTTCGAATGGGACACCGAGATCAAGGATGAGAAAGGGGAAGTGGTGGCGCTAACCCATAACGTCTATCAGTTGCGCAAAATCGGCAGCTGAACTGACGCGGGAAAAAGGTCAAGACGACATCCGCAATTCGTTGCCGCTTTCGCAAAGGCGAGTTGACAGACTTTGTTTTTCAGAGCTAGCCTGAAATCGCACTCTGATGAGGCACGGAGCCCGGGAGTGCGATTCCGACATGAGAGTCTGGAAATCACGCGCGGCCTTCGGGCCGCGCTTTTCATTGGCGCTCGCCCAGTTCCACCACCGCGTCGATAAACGCCTTGGCGTGCTCCGGGTCCACTTCCGGCGTGATGCCATGGCCCAGGTTGAAGATGTGCCCCGGGTGATCGCCGAAGTCGTCGAGAATCCGTGCCACTTCGGCGCGGATCGCCGCCGGCGAGGCGTACAGTACCGCCGGATCCATATTGCCCTGCAGGGCCACCCGGTCGCCCACCCGACGGCGGGCCTCGCCGATGTTGATGGTCCAGTCCAGCCCCAGGGCATCACAGCCGGTATCAGCCATGGATTCCAGCCACAGCCCGCCGTTCTTGGTGAACAGAATCACCGGCACCTTGCGGCCCTCGGCGTCCGGCTCCAGACCGTCAACAATGCGCTGCATATAGCGTAGCGAAAACGCCTGGTAGGCCTCCGCCGACAGGGCACCGCCCCAGGTATCAAAAATCTGCACCACCTGGGCGCCGTGACGGATCTGGGCGTTCAGGTAATCGGTGACCGCCCGGGCCAGTTTGTCGAGCAACGCATGGGCCAGCTCGGGGCGACTGTAGACCATGCCTTTGAGGTGCCGGAAATCCTTGCTGGGCCCGCCTTCCACCATATAGGTGGCGAGCGTCCAGGGGCTGCCGGAGAAGCCGATCAGCGGCACCCGCCCGTTCAACGCACGGCGAATGGTGCTCACCGCGCGCATCACGTAATCCAGGTCCGCTTCCGCGTCTGGTACCGGCAGCGCGGCGATCTCTTGCTCGGTGCGCACCGTCTTGCGGAATTTGGGGCCTTCCCCGGGCTCGAAATACAGCCCCAGGCCCATGGCATCGGGGATAGTGAGAATGTCGGAGAACAGAATCGCCGCGTCCAGCGGGTAGCGCTCCAGGGGCTGCAGCGTCACCTCGCAGGCCAGCTCCGCATTGCGGCACAGATCCATGAAGGAACCGGCCCGTTCCCGGGTGGCCCGGTACTCCGGCAGATAGCGCCCGGCCTGGCGCATCATCCAGATCGGCGTGCGGTCCACCGGCTGGCGGGCCAGGGCTTTCAGTAAACGATCATTCTTCAGCGGCGCGTGCACCATAAAATTTAAACGTCCAGATAGTCGAGGATGCCTTTCGCCGCTTCGCGACCTTCCCAGATGGCGGTCACCACCAGGTCGGAGCCGCGCACCATATCGCCGCCGGCGAAAATCTTCTCGTTGCTGGTCTGGAACGGGAAAGCCTGTTTCTCCACGGCGGTGACCCGGCCGGCCTCGTCGGTGACCACGTTCTTGGCGTCGAACCAGTCGGCCGGGCTGGGGCGGAAACCGAAGGCCACGATCACCGCGTCCGCGGGCAGCACTTCCTCGCTGTCGGGAATCGGCTCGGGGCGGCGACGGCCGTTGTTGTCGGGCTCGCCGAGCTTGGTCTCCACCACTTTCACGCCGACCACCTTGCCGTTCTCGCCGACCACCTCGATGGGCTGGCGGTTGAACAGGAACTGCACGCCTTCTTCCTTGGCGTTGGCCACTTCCCGGCGGGAACCGGGCATGTTTTCCTCGTCCCGGCGGTAGGCGCAGATCACGCTGTCGGCGCCCTGCCGGATGGAGGTGCGGTTACAGTCCATGGCGGTGTCGCCGCCGCCCAGCACCACCACGCGCTTGTTGCTCACGTCGATGAAGTCCGCCGGGTCCTTTTCAAAACCCAGGTTACGGTTAACGTTGGCCACCAGGAACGGCAGGGCCTCGTGTACGCCGTCCAGGTCCTCGCCGGGGAAACCGCCCTTCATGTAGGTGTAGGTGCCCATGCCCATGAACACCGCGTCGAACTCTTCCAGCAGTTCGTCGATGGTCACGTCGGTGCCGACATCGGTGTTGAGGCGGAATTCGATGCCCATGCCCTCGAACACTTCCCGGCGCTTGGTCATCACCGGCTTTTCCAGCTTGAACTCGGGGATGCCGAAGGTCAGCAGGCCGCCGATTTCCGGATAGCGGTCGAACACCACCGGCTTGACGCCGTTGCGCACCAGCACATCGGCGCAGCCGATGCCCGCCGGGCCGGCGCCGATCACCGCGACCTTTTTATCGGTCCAGACCACCTTGGACATGTCCGGACGCCAGCCCATGGCCAGCGCGGTATCGGCGATGTATTTCTCGGTGGCGCCGATGGTCACCGCGCCGAAGCCGTCGTTGAGGGTGCAGGCCCCCTCGCAGAGGCGGTCCTGCGGGCACACGCGACCGCACACCTCGGGCAGGGAGTTGGTCTGATGGGCCAGCTCCACCGCTTCCATCAGGTTGCCTTCGCTGATCAGCTTCAACCAGTTGGGAATATAGTTGTGCACCGGGCACTTCCATTCGCAATACGGATTGCCGCAGTGCAGACAGCGGTGCGCCTGGTGCTCCACTTCCCGGGTTTCATACGGGTAGTAGATTTCCTCGTAGCGATCCTTGCGCTGCTCGATGTCCTTTTTCTTCGGGTCCACCCGGGGGACATCAAGAAACTGGAAATGGTTGTTTAAACGTTCAGCCATGTTTTTCCCCGTTATGCCGGATTCGCGCGCGTGCTTTTGAGCAGGTCTTCGAGGCTGGCCGCCTTGGGCTTCACCAGCCAGAACTTACGGCTCATGGCATCGAAATTATCAAGAATGTACTGGCCCCATTCGCTGCCGGTCTCTTCCACGAATTCGTGAATCACGTGGCGCAGATGGCTGCGATGGGATTCGGTGGCCTCGGAGCTGATGCGGTGCAGCTCGATGAGCTCCGGGTTCACGCGGTCGAAGAAATCATTGTCTTCATCCAGCACATAGGCGAAACCGCCGGTCATGCCGGCACCGAAGTTGTGGCCGGTGCGGCCCAGCACGGTGACGCAGCCGCCGGTCATGTACTCACAACAGTGATCGCCGGCGCCTTCCACCACGGCGTGCACCCCGGAGTTACGCACCCCGAAACGCTCGCCGGCGGTGCCGGCGGCGAACAGCTTGCCGCCGGTGGCGCCGTACAGGCAGGTGTTGCCGATGATGGCGGTGTCCTGGGTCTTGAACGGGCTGCCCTTGGGCGGGCGGATCACCACCTTGCCACCGGCCATGCCCTTGCCGACGTAATCGTTGGCGTCGCCTTCCAGGTACAGGTGCAGACCGCCGGCGTTGAACACACCGAAGCTCTGCCCGGCGGTACCGGTGAAGCGCGCGCGGATCGGCGCATGGTCCATGCCCAGGTTGCCGTGGTGCTTGGCGATCTCGCCGGACACCGTGGCGCCCACGGACCGGTCGCAGTTGGTGATGGTGTAGTGGAACGAGCCGCCGGATTTGTTCTCCACGGCGGTGCGCATTTCCTCCACCATCTTGCGGTTGAGCGTACCCTTGTCGAACGGCTCGTTGCGTTCCACCTGGCAATGGGTGGGCTTGTCCGCGGCGATGTGGTCGTTGCGCAGCATGGGCGTGAGATCAAGCCGTTTCTGCTTGTCGGTATTGCCCTCGATGCGCTCGAGCAGATCGGTGCGGCCGATCAGGTCCGGCAGGCTCTTCACGCCCAGCGCGGCGAGCAGCTCGCGCACTTCCCGCGCCACGAAGGTGAAGTAGTTGATCAGCATTTCCGGCGCGCCGATAAAGTGCTCCTGGCGCAGATCGTCACGCTGGGTGGCCACGCCGGTGGCGCAGTTGTTCAGATGACAGATGCGCAGGTACTTACAGCCCAGCACCACCATCGGCACGGTGCCGAAGCCGAACGACTCGGCGCCCAGAATGGCCGCCTTGATCACGTCCAGGCCGGTCTTCAGGCCGCCATCGGTCTGCAGCCGGATCTTGTCGCGCAGGTCGTTGGCGCGCAGCGCCTGGTGCGCCTCGGACAGCCCCAGCTCCCAGGGGGAACCGGCGTAGCGGATCGAGGTGAGCGGGCTGGCGGCGGTGCCGCCGTCGTAACCGGAGATGGTGATCAGGTCCGCGTAGGCCTTGGCCACGCCGGACGCCACCGTGCCCACGCCGGGCTCGGACACCAGCTTCACCGACACCTGCGCCGCCGGGTTGACCTGCTTGAGGTCGAAGATCAACTGCGCCAGGTCCTCGATGGAGTAAATGTCATGGTGCGGCGGCGGTGAAATCAGCGTCACGCCGGGCACCGAGTGCCGCAGCCGGGCGATCAGGGCGTTCACCTTGCCGCCGGGCAACTGGCCGCCCTCGCCGGGCTTGGCGCCCTGGGCCACCTTGATCTGCAGCACTTCCGCGTTGACCAGGTAGTGCGGGGTCACGCCGAAACGGCCGGAGGCGATCTGCTTGATCTTGGACACGCGCTCGGTGCCGAAACGGGCCGGGTCTTCGCCGCCCTCACCGGAATTGGAGCGCCCGCCCAGGCGGTTCATCGCCGTGGCGATGGCTTCGTGGGCCTCCGGGCTGAGCGCGCCCAGGGACATGCCCGCGGAGTCGAAACGCGGCAGGATGTTTTCGATCGGCTCGACCTCGTCCAGGTCCACCGCCGGCACGTCCTGACGCAGGTGCAACAGGTCGCGCAGGGTGGCGATGGGACGGTCGTTGACCAGCGCCGCGTACTCCTTGTACGCGTCGTAGTCGCCGTTCTGGGTAGCGCGGTGCAGGGCGTAGATCACGTCCGGGTTGAACGCGTGGTACTCCTTGCCGTGGATGTACTTGAGCACGCCGCCCGGATCGATCGGCTTGCGCTGCTTCCAGGCATCCTTGGCGATGATCTTCTGGTCGTTCTCGAAATCCTCGAAACCGGCGCCTTCGATACGGCTCTGCACACCCCGGAAGCACAGGTCCACCACGTCGCTGGCGATCCCCACCGCTTCGAACAGTTGCGCGCCCCGGTAGGAGGTGATGGTGGAGATCCCCATCTTGGAGAGGATCTTCATCAACCCCTTGTTGATGCCCTTGCGGAAGTTCTTCTGCAGCTCCACCGGGTCACCGATCAGCTCCCCGCTTTTCACCATGTCCGCGATCACGTCATAGGTGAGGTAGGGGTAGACGGCGGTGGCACCGAAACCGAACAGCACCGCGAAATGGTGCGCGTCGCGGGCGGTGGCGGTTTCCACCACGATGTTGGCGTCACTGCGCAGGCCGCAGGCGGTCAGATGGTGGTGCACCGCGCCGGTGGCCATCAGGGCGTGAATGGTGAGCTGGTCCTGGCGGATACCGTGATCCGACAGCACCAGAATCACCTTGCCGTCGCGCACCGCCTGGGCGGCCTGGTCGCACAGCGCCTTGACCGCGCTTTCCAGACCCTGGTCGGGCTGGTAGTGCAGTGACAGGCGGGCGTGGCCGTAGCCGGGCCGGTCGATCTTGAGCAGATTGGTGAACTTGGAATGGGACAGCACCGGCGTGGACAGGATCGCCCGGTCGGCGTGGTCGGAGGTTTCCTCGAACACATTCCGCTCGGAACCGACACAGGTTTCCAGGCTCATCACGATCGCTTCGCGGAGCGGGTCGATGGGCGGGTTGGTGACCTGCGCGAATTGCTGCCGGAAATAGTCGTAGAGCGGGCGCTGACGCTCGCTGAGCACCGCCATGGGGGTGTCGTCGCCCATCGAACCGGTGGCTTCCTGGCCGGCTTCCGCCAGCGGCCGGATGACCTGATCGCGCTCTTCGAAGCTGATCTGGAAAAACTTCTGGTAGCTCAGCAGATCCTGCGGATCGATGTCGTCGGTGCGCTCCACTTCGTGGTCGTAGTTGGCTTCGATGCGCAGCGCGCTTTCCTTGAGCCACTGACGATAGGGGTGACGCACCTTGAGACGGTTGTCGATATCGCTGGTGTGCAGCAGCTCGCCCTTCTCGATGTCCACGGCGAGAATCTGCCCGGGGCCGACACGGCCCTTGGCGACCACGTCTTCCGGTTGATAGCTGTACACGCCAATCTCGGAGGACAGGGTAATGAAACCGTTCTTGGTGATCACCCAGCGGGCCGGGCGCAGGCCGTTGCGGTCGAGCATGCAGACCGCGTGCCGGCCGTCGGTCATCACCAGGCCGGCGGGGCCGTCCCACGGCTCCATGTGCATGGAGTTGTATTCGTAGAAGGCGCGCAGGTCCGCGTCCATGGTTTCCACGTTCTGCCAGGCCGGCGGCACCATCATGCGCACCGCGCGGAACAGGTCCATGCCGCCGGACACCAGCACTTCCAGCATGTTGTCCATGCTGGAGGAGTCGGACCCTTCGCGGTTGACCAGCGGGCTCAGGTCGCTGAGGTTCGGCAGCAGCTCGTTCTCGAACTTGTTTTCCCGCGCC
>CAZKWA010000085.1:0-13925 GCA_964556345.1 uncultured Alcanivorax sp. | reverse complement strand
GGTGCCTTTGTTAGAGGGGGCTCTGGGATCCTGCCGGCCGGCGTCGCCGGCCTTTCGCGGGCTGGGCCCGCTCCCACAAGGCTGCTCCGTAGCACCGTGTTTGCGGTTTGCCCTAATCGTCGTAGCGCTTCCAGTCACTTTCCGCGTTCTTGCGGCGCAGGGTGCGCAGCTTTTCGGCGATGCGGATTTCCAGGCCCCGCTCCACCGGTTCGTAGAGGCGGGTGTCGCGCAGTTCCGAGGGAAAATAGTTCTCGCCGTCGACGAAGGCGTCCGGGAAGTCGTGGGCGTAATGGTAGTCGGCGCCGTAGCCTTCGTTTTTCATCAGCTTGGTGGGGGCGTTGCGCAGATGCAGGGGCACTTCGTTGCTGGGGTTGCCGGCCACCAGGGCGCGGGCGGCGTTGTAGGCGGTGTAGACCGCGTTGCTTTTCGGCGCCACCGCCACATAGGCGATCGCCTGCGCCACCGCCAGCTCGCCTTCGGGACTGCCGAGGCGCTCCTGCACATCCCAGGCATTGAGACACAGGGTGAGCGCGCGCGGGTCGGCGTTACCGATCTCTTCGCTGGCCATGCGCACCACCCGCCGGGCGATGTACAGCGGGTCGCAACCGCCGTCGAGCATGCGCGCGAACCAGTACAGCGCGGCGTCCGGGTCGGAGCCGCGCACCGCCTTGTGCAGGGCGCTGATCTGGTCGTAGAAGACATCGCCGCCCTTGTCGAAGCGCCGTACCGCGTCGCGCAGCACCTCTTCCATCAGCGGCCGGTCGATGCGCGGCCGGTCGCCGTCGGTCAGATCCAGGGCGATTTCCAGCATATTGAGCAGGCGACGGGCATCGCCGTCGGCGTAGCCGAGCAGCAGGTCCCGGGCGTCGTCCTCGAGCACGGTGTCCGCCAGTTCCGGCTCCGCCAGGGCGCGGCTGAGCAGGTCCTCCAGATCGGCGCGCTCCAGGCCGCGCAGGCGGTAGACCCGGGCCCGGGACAGCAAGGCGTTATTAAGTTCGAAGGACGGGTTCTCGGTGGTGGCACCGATGAAGATCACCGTGCCCTCCTCCACGTGCGGCAGGAAGGCGTCCTGCTGGGCCTTGTTGAAGCGGTGCACTTCGTCCACGAACAGCACCGTGCGCCGGCCCTGCCCGAGCCGTGCCTTGGCCTGGTCGACGGCGGCGCGGATGTCCTTGACCCCGGACAGCACCGCCGACAGCGTGATGAACTCGGCGTCCACCGAGCGGGCGAGAATCAGCGCCAGGGTGGTTTTACCGGTGCCCGGTGGCCCCCACAGGATCATCGAGTGCAGCTGGCCGCGCTCGCTGGCCTGGCGCAGCGGTTTGCCCGGCCCCACCAGATGCTTCTGGCCGACGTACTCATCCAGATCGGCCGGACGCAGCCGCGCCGCCAGTGGCTGGGCGGCGGCGCGGTTGTCGGTTTCGAACAGGTCGTTCATTGCTGCCGGATGATATCGGTGCCTTCCGGCGGCTGAAAATCGAAGCGGCCGGCCGTGGGCGCCTGGTTGAGGGTGAGGTCGCGGAAATCGATGATGGTTTTCTGCCCCAGGGCGTCTTCCAGCCGCATCGATACCGGCCGTTGCCCGTCGAAGGTCACGTCCAGGGTTTCGAACAGCGGATCACTGCCGCGCGGCTTCAGCCGGTAGGTAATGTTATCGCCGTTGCGGTCCTTTTCCTCGACCCGGAAGGCCTCGCCCACGGCGGACGGGTCGCCGCCGAACAGCAGGGCCGGGGTCTCGCTCAGGTTTTCGTTGAGCGGCCGCACCACCACCTGTTCCAGGTCGGCGTCATAGACCCAGACGGTGTCGCCGTCGGACACCGCCAGCTGCTCGTAGGGTCGCTCGGTGTTCCAGTAAAAGCGGTTGCCGCGCGCCACCTCCATGGTGCCCGAGGCCTCCTGGGCGCGGCGTCCGTCCTGGTCGAGCACGGTCTGTTCGAAGCCGCCGCGCAGGCTCTCCAGCCCCTGCAGCCTGGCGACCAGGTCCTCGGCGGCGGCGCCCAGCGCCAGGGAGGGCAGCAGTGTTACCAACATCAAAAGCTTGTGCATAGGGTTTCCTTGTCAGACCGGCGGCGGCGCGATGACTTCCCGCTGACCGTTGTGCCCGGCTTCGGACACCACGCCGGCCATTTCCATGGCCTCCACCAGGCGTGCCGCCCGGTTGTAGCCGATCTTGAGTTTACGTTGCACCGAAGAGATGGACGCCCGCCGGGACTGGGTGACATAGGCCACCGCCTCGTCGTACAGCGGGTCGTCCTCCTCGCCGCCGTCGGGGTTTTCCATGCCCGGCAGGGGCGCCGACAGGTCCGCGCCGCCTTCCAGTATCTCTTCCAGGTAATCCGGTTCGCCGCGCTTGCGCCAGTCGTCGCAAACCCGGTGCACCTCTTCATCTGAGACAAAGGCACCGTGCACCCGTTCCGGCATGCTGGTGCCGGCGGGCAAATAAAGCATGTCGCCGTGGCCGAGCAACTGCTCCGCGCCACCCTGATCAAGCACCGTGCGCGAATCGATCTTGGAGGACACCTGGAAGCCGATGCGCGACGGCACATTGGCCTTGATCAGGCCGGTGATCACGTCCACGGACGGCCGCTGGGTGGCGAGAATCAGATGAATGCCGGCGGCGCGGGCTTTCTGGGCGATGCGGGCGATCAGCTCTTCCACCTTCTTGCCGACGATCATCATCATATCGGCGAATTCGTCGATCACGATGACGATATAGGGCAACTTGACCGCCAGCGGCGCCTCTTCGTTCAGGTCCATGGGGTCATTGGGTTTCCACAGCGGGTCCTTGAGCGGTTCGCCCTTCTTCTCGGCCTCCGCCAGCTTGCGGTTGTAGCCGGCGATATTGCGCACACCCACGGACGCCATCAGCCGGTAACGGCGCTCCATTTCGCCCACGCCCCAGCGCAGCGCGCTGGCCGCTTCCTTCATGTCCGTGACCACCGGGGTGAGCAGATGGGGAATGCCGTCGTAGACCGCCAGTTCCAGCATCTTGGGGTCGATCAGGATCATCCGCACGTCTTCCGGGTTGGCCTTGAACATCAGCGACAACAGCATGGCGTTCAGGCCCACGGATTTACCGGAACCGGTGGTGCCGGCCACCAGCAGGTGGGGCATCTTGCCGAGATCGGCCATTACCGGGTTGCCGGAAATGTCCTTACCCAGCGCCAGGGTCAGCGGCGAACCGGCGTCGTCGAACATGCGCGAGCCGACCACCTCGGTGAGGCGGATCATTTCCCGCTGCTCGTTGGGAATCTCGATGCCCACGGTGGTCTTGCCGGGAATCACTTCCACCACCCGCACGCTGATCACCGCCAGGGAGCGGGCCAGATCCTTGGCCAGGTTGCTGATCTTGGACACCTTGATACCCGGCGCCGGCTGAATCTCGAAGCGGGTGATCACCGGGCCGGGCTGCACCGCCACCACCTCGGCGTCGACGTTGAAGTCCTTGAGCTTGATCTCCAGCAGCCGCGACATGGCGTCCAGCGCTTCCTCGGAATAGCCGCCCTTGCTGTGCTGGTCGACCGCATCGAGCAGCTCCAGGGGCGGCAGGTCGCCGCTCACCTGGGCGGTGAACAGGGTGCGCTGCTTCTCCTTCTGCACCCGCTCGCTCTTTTCCACCGGCTTGGCGGGCTGGGCGATCTTGGGCGGGGTGCGGTTCTGCTGCTTCTTCTTCGCCTCGGTGACCACCTGGGCGCGCTTGTGACGGGCTTCCCGGGCGGCGCGGCGCTCGGCGCGCTGTTCGCGGCGCTGGGCGAACCAGGCCGGCACCTTCTGGCCGATCCCCAGCACCAGGGCGCCGAGGCGCTCGGTGAGGACGATCCAGGAAAGGTCGGTGAAAACGGTCACGCCGATCAGGAACAGGGCCACCATCACCAGGGTGCCCCCCAGGGCGTTGAAGGCCGCCAGCGACGCCTCGCCGACCACCTGGCCGAGAATGCCGCCGGCATCCTCGGGCAGCGACAGGCCGACGCCGGAGAAATGCATGTAGGCCAGCGCCGTGCCGCTCATCATGGTGAGCACGAAGCCCACCAGACGCAGGCTGAACAGCGGCCAGCTGCCGGCCAGCCCGGCGTGGCGTTCGCGCAGCACCTTGAAGGCCCAGAAGGCCACCAGCACCGGGAACACATAGGCCATGTAGCCGAACAGGCCGAGCAGCAGATCGGCGCAGAACGCGCCCGCGCGCCCGCCGGCGTTCTCCACCTGACCGGCGTCGCCCACATAGGACCAGCCCGGATCACCGCTGTCATAGGTGACCAGGGCCAGCAACAGATACAGCGACAGGGCGATCAGCGCGATCACCATGCCTTCCATCAGGCCTTTCTTGAGATGGCGGGAAAACCCGGAGGGTTTCGCGCCGGCGGCTGCCTTGGTCACTCGAGGCCTCTTACGTTGGTCAAAGCCATTTCTTAGGAGTCCTTCCTAACAATTTGAAAACACTGGGATTGTAGTCAATCCGGGCGCCATGAACCAGCGGCGCCGCCGCGCCTTGCCCGCGCCGGCGGCCGGGCTTGGCGTTCCCTATCGAAGCCATAGAGTGTACGCCCTTCACGGCCGATAGGATTTATTGTAGTTTGCTTCCGCCTTGAAAGGTGGCGTGTATGCCACAACTATTGCCCAATCAGCCGGCCGGGTCACGACCCGCGGCGACAATTCTGAATTCGTGGTGGAGGAATCAATGAGCGACGCGCAGCACCATCGACTGATCATCCTGGGTTCCGGCCCGGCCGGCTACACCGCCGCGGTGTACGCGGCCCGCGCCAACCTGAAACCCGTGGTGATCACCGGTATCGAGCCCGGCGGCCAGCTCACCACCACCACCGAGGTGGACAACTGGCCGGGTGACGTGGAGGGTCTCCAGGGTCCGGACCTGATGGTGCGCATGCAGCAGCACGCCGAGCGGTTCGAGACCCAGATTGTCTACGACCACATCCACACGGTAAACATCAAGGACCGGCCCTTTGTCCTGGAAGGCGACTCCGGCACCTACACCTGTGACGCTCTGATCATCGCCACCGGCGCCTCCGCCATGTACCTGGGGCTGGAATCCGAGCAGGCGTTCATGGGCAAGGGCGTGTCCGCCTGCGCCACCTGCGACGGCTTCTTCTACCGCGGCCAGAAGGTGGCGGTGATCGGCGGCGGCAACACCGCCGTGGAGGACGCGCTGTACCTGTCCAATATCGCCGAGGAAGTGGTGCTGGTGCATCGCCGCGACAAGCTGCGCGCCGAGAAAATTCTGCAGGACAAGCTGCTCGCCAAGGACAACATCAAGGTGATGTGGGATCACACCCTGGACGAAGTGCTCGGCGACGACTCCGGCGTCACCGGCATGCGGGTGAAGTCCACCAAGGACGACACCACCGAGAACGTGGAACTGCAGGGCGTGTTCATCGCCATCGGCCATAAACCCAACACCGACATCTTCCAGGGCCAGCTGGATATGAACAACGGCTACATCAGGATCAAGAGCGGCCTGGAAGGCAACGCCACCGCCACCAGCGTGCCCGGCGTGTTCGCCGCCGGCGACGTGGCCGACCACGTCTACCGCCAGGCGGTCACCTCCGCCGGCGCCGGCTGCATGTCGGCGCTGGACGCCGAGAAGTACCTGGAAAGCCTGGAAGAGTGAAGGGAGAGTGATTCCCTGGCTGCCGCCGGGAAGTGACTTCCCGCCGCTGGAGGAGGCCCTGGACGACCCCAACGGCCTGCTCGCCGCCGGCAATGATCTGGCGCCGGACACGCTGATCCGCGCCTACACCAGGGGTATCTTCCCCTGGTATGACCCCAGCCAGCCGGTCCTCTGGTGGGCCCCCAGTCCCCGGTGCGTGTTCCGCCCCGGGGATTTTCATATCAGCCGCCGGCTCGGCCGGCATCTTCGCAACGCCGACCTGACCTTCTACCTGGACCGGGACTTCGAGCGGGTGATCGACATTTGCGCGGCCCCCCGGGACGACGACGGCGGCACCTGGATCACCCCGGAGATGCGCGCCGCCTACCTGCGGCTGCACGCCCTCGGCCACGCCCATTGCGTCACCGTGTTCGAGGACGGCGAGCTGGCCGGCGGCCTGTACGGCGTGCAGTTGGGCGGTGTGCTGTTCGGCGAATCCATGTTCTCGACCCGCACCGACGGCTCGAAAAGCGTGCTGGCGCTGCTGTGGCGCATGGCGCCCCGGCTCGGCATCCGGCTGCTCGACGCCCAGGTGGAGAGCGACCATCTGATGCGCCTGGGCGCCTTCCTGATGCCGCGGGTGGATTTCCAGCGACAGCTGGACACCCTGATCACCGACACCACCCCCCTGCCCTGGCCGAAAACGCCGATCCGCTGGAACGAACTCGCCCCGTAGATTTAGCCGGCGGTGCCGCGCTGTTCGGCGTAGTCGATGTAGGTCTGGATGCTCTCCGGATTGGCCATGGCGTCCGGGTTGGCGACCTTGTCCAGGCTCTGACCCAGCAGCAGCTTCTTGATCGGCAGCTCCATTTTTTTGCCGGTCAGGGTGCGCGGCACGTCCGGCACGACGACGATGTCGTTGGGCACATGGCGGGCGGAGAGATTCTCGCGAATGCCGGCCTTGATCCGCCCTTTCAGGTCCTCGTCCAGCGACACGCCCTCGCGCAGCACCACGAACAGCGGCATGAACGACTCCCGCCCCAGGTATTCCAGGTCCACCACCAGGCTGTCGAGCACCTCGGGCAGTTCCTCCACCACGCGATAGATTTCGCTGGTGCCCATGCGGATACCGTGACGGTTGATGGTGGTGTCCGAGCGGCCGTAGATCACGGCGCCACCGCGCGGGGTGATGCGAATCCAGTCGCCGTGCCGCCAGATGCCGGGAAAGACGTCGAAGTAACTGTCGTGGTAGCGATGGCCGCCCTCGTCGTTCCAGAAATACAGCGGCATGGACGGCATCGGTTTGGTGACCACCAGCTCGCCCACTTCGTCGTCGAGGATGCGGCCTTCGTCGTCCATGGCGTAGACCGCCGTGCCCAGGTAGCGGCACTGCATCTCACCGGCGTAGACCGGCTGGATCGGACAGGCCCCCACATAGGAGGCGGCCACGTCGGTGCCGCCGCTGATGGCGGCGATCAGCACGTCGCCAAGCTGGTCCATGATCCAGCGGTAGCCCTCCTCCGGCAGCGGCGAACCGGTGGACCCCACAGTCCGGATACGCCCGGTATCCACCCACTGGGACGGCTCGATCTCCGCCTTCTTGCAATTGAGGAAATAGGCGGCGCCGGCGCCGAACACGGTGATGCCGGTCTCCTCGGCGAAACGCCACAAGGTGCCCAGGTCCGGATAGCCGGGGTTGCCGTCGTAAAGGCAGATGGTGGCGCCGGTGAGCAGCCCGGACATCTGCGAATTCCACATGATCCAGCCGGTGGTGGTAAACCACATGAAGCGGTCGTCCGGCCCCAGATCCAGATGCAGGGCGTGGTTGAGCAGGCCGTTGATCAGCGCGCCGCCGTGGCCGTGCACGATGGGCTTGGGCATGCCGGTGGTACCGGAGGAATACACCACCCAGAGGGGATGATCGAACGGCAGCTGCTCGAACGCCATGGGCGCGTCGCGCTGAATCATCGAAGCCCAGGCGCGGGCGTCGGGCAGCGTCGCCGCGTCATCCAGATACGGCAGCAGCACCAGATGCTCCAGGGTCGGCAGGTCGTCGCGCAGCCCGGCGACCACGTCCAGTCGATCGAAATCCTTGCCGCCGTAGCGGTAGCCGTCCACCGCGATCATCACTTTCGGATCGATCTGCTGGAAGCGGTCGAGCACGCTGCGGGTGCCCATGTCCGGCGAGCAGCTGGACCAGACGGCGCCGATGCTGGCGCAGGCCAGGAACGCCACCACGGTCTCGGGGATATTGGGCAGGTAGGCCACCACCCGGTCGCCCGGCCCCACCCCCAGCCCGCGCAGGCTGGCGGCGGTGGCGGCGATCTGCCGGTGCAGTTCCCCCCAGGTCAGGGTCTCGCGGCCGCGCAACTCGGAGCGCGACTCGATCGCCGGGCGCCCGGGGTCGCCGATATGAAACCGGAACACCTGCTCGGCCAGATTCAGGCGCGCGCCCTCGAACCATTTGGCGCCGGGCATGGCGTGGCCGTCGAGCACCTCGCTGTAGGGCCGCGAATGCCGTATGTCGAAGTACTCCCACAGCGAGGCGTAGAAATCCTCCAGCCGGTCCACGGACCAGGCCCAGAGCCGCGGATAATCGCTGAACGTCAGGCCTTTCTCGGCCTGCAGCCAGTTCATGTAATGGGTCAGGCGGCTGTCGGCCACGCGGCGGGCGTCCGGCGTCCATAGCGGCGCCGGCGGGTTGGTATTGGTGCTCATGGGCTCTCCCGTGCCGGCGCCCGGCGGGGGCCAACACAGCCTCCAAACCGCCACCGGCGTTATTTTGATTGTCATTTTGGCGATATAAACCGGCTACAGACTAGCCAAGGCGGGCCGTGGAGGAAAGCGCCGGGGCGGTATTCCCGAAGCCCGCCACTGAGCTAGAATGAAGCCATGAGCGATCTGTCCGAACTGCGTTTTTTCCGCACCCCCGCCCACCCTTGCAGTTATCTGGAAGGCCGGCAGGCGGCGACGCTGTTCGTCGACCCCCAGACACGGCTGGACGCCCGCCTTTACAGCGAGCTGTCGCGGCTCGGCTTTCGCCGCAGCGGTGACTACCTGTACCGCCCGCATTGCGAAGGCTGCCGGGCGTGCATCCCGGCCCGCGTGCGGGTCGGCGACTTCCGGCCCCGCCGCCGCCACCGTCGCCTGATCAAGCGCAACAGCGACCTTTCCGTGAGCGAAGAGCCGGCCCGCTACACCCGGGAGATCTACCGGCTCTACGCCCGCTACATCGACCGGCGCCACGGCGACGGCGATATGTTCCCGCCGTCCGAGGAGCAGTTCACCAGCTTCCTCACCTGCGATTGGGCCGACACCCGCTTCCATTGCTTCCGCGACCCGGACGACACCTTGCTGGCGGTGGCCGTCACCGACCACCTGGATGACGGCCTGTCCGCGGTCTACACCTTCTTCGATCCGGACCAGGAGGGGCGCGGTCTGGGGGTCAACGCCCTGCTCTGGCAAATCGAGACGAGCCGGCGCCTGGGCCTGCCCTATCTCTATCTCGGCTACTGGATACGGCAATGCCAGAAGATGAGCTACAAGAGCCAGTATCAGCCGCTGGAGTTGCTCCGCGAGGGACGCTGGCGGCTGCTCACCGACGACGGTGGGGATGACCGTCAATAGGCTTTGCAGGATAGGTCCGTTTACGGCACAATTGCGCTCCCTCTGAAGCCGAAGATCGGGAATTTCACTGGATGGCGAAAGAAGAGCAGATTGAACTGGAAGGGGTGGTTCTGGAAACCCTTCCGAACACCATGTTCCGCGTGAAGCTGGACAATGGTCACATTATCACCGCCCACATTTCCGGGAAGATGCGCAAATTCTATATCCGCATCCTGACCGGTGACCGGGTCAAAGTGGAAATGTCGCCCTACGACCTGAGCAAGGGCCGCATCACGTTCCGGATGAAATAATCCCGCCGCCGGCGCACCCGTCGCGCCCGCAATAAAAAACCCGGCCGAAGCCGGGTTTTTTGCGTCCGGGGAAGCCCCCGTCAGCAGGTGGCCTCTTCCGCGGAGGCGTCCACGGTGAGCACCAGGCCGTCGTCGCCGACCGTGATGCGCACCTGACCGCCGCGATTCGCCAGTTCGCCGAACAGCAGCTTCTCCGCCAGGGGCTTCTTGATCTGCTCCTGGATCAGTCGCGCCATGGGACGGGCGCCCATATCCTTGTCGTAGCCCTTCTCGGCGAGCCAGCGACGGGCGCCGTCGTCCACGTCCAGCACCACCGCCTTTTCGTCCAGCTGCGCCTGCAGCTCCACCAGGAACTTGTCGACCACGCCCAGGATCACTTCCGGGGTGAGCGCGCTGAACTGGATGATGCCATCCAGACGGTTGCGGAACTCCGGCGAGAACACCTTCTTGAGCATTTCCATGCCGTCCGTGGACTGGTCCTGCTCGGTGAAGCCGATGGTGCGCTTGTTGAGCACCTCGGCGCCGGCGTTGGTGGTCATGATCAGGATCACGTTGCGGAAGTCGGCCTTGCGCCCGTTGTTGTCGGTCAGGGTGGCGTTGTCCATCACCTGCAACAGGATATTGAACACCTCCGGGTGCGCCTTCTCGATCTCGTCGAGCAACAGCACGCAGTGCGGCGTCTTGGTGACCGCCTCGGTGAGCAGGCCGCCCTGATCGAAACCGACATACCCCGGCGGCGCGCCGATCAAACGGCTGACCGTGTGGCGCTCCATGTACTCGGACATGTCGAAGCGCACCAGCTCCACGCCCAGGGCGCGGGCCAGCTGCCGGCTGACCTCGGTCTTGCCCACCCCGGTGGGGCCGGCGAACATAAAGGAGCCGATCGGCTTGTGGTCCGCCTTGAGGCCGGCCCGGGACAGTTTGATCGCCGCCGAAATGGTGCCGATGGCGTCTTCCTGGCCGAACACGGTCATCTTCAGGTCCCGCTCCAGGTTCTGCAGCACTTCCTTGTCGGAAGAGGACACCTGCTTGGGTGGAATCCGGGCGATTTTCGCCACGATCGCTTCCACGTCCGCCTGGTCGATGGTTTCCTTGCGCTCGCCTTCCGGGCGCAGACGCTGCCAGGCACCGACCTCGTCGATCACGTCGATGGCCTTGTCCGGCAGGAAGCGGTCGTTGATGTAACGGGCGCTCAGCTCCGCCGCCGTCTTCAGGGCGGCGTCGGTGTAGACCACATTATGGTGCGCCTCGAAACGGCTCTTGAGCCCCTTGAGGATGCCCACCGTGTCTTCCACCGAGGGTTCCACCACGTCGATCTTCTGGAAGCGGCGGGACAGGGCCCGGTCCTTCTCGAAGATGGTGCGGTACTCGGTGAAGGTGGTGGAGCCCATGCACTTGAGCTCGCCGGAGGCCAGCATCGGCTTGAGCAGGTTGGAGGCGTCCATCACGCCGCCCGAGGCCGCGCCGGCACCGATGATGGTGTGGATCTCATCGATGAACAGAATGGCGTTGTCCTGCTTGCGCAATTCCGAGAGCAGATTCTTGAGACGCTTCTCGAAATCGCCCCGGTACTTGGTGCCGGCCAGCAAGGCGCCCAGATCCAGGGAGTAGACGGTGGCGTCGAGCAGCGGCTCGGGCACCTTCTCTTCCACGATCATGCGCGCCAGCCCTTCGGCGATGGCGGTCTTGCCGACGCCCGGCTCGCCCACCAGCAGCGGGTTGTTCTTGCGGCGCCGGCAGAGAATCTGCGCGGCGCGCTCGATCTCGAAGGCACGCCCCACCAGCGGGTCGATGCGATCCGCGCGGGCCAGTTCGTTAAGATTGCTGGCGTAGGAGTCCAGCGCGCTGGCCGGCGCGCCCTCGGCGGCGCCCTCCACGTCTTCACGCTGCTCCGCGGCCGGGTCGTTGTCTTCCACCTGGGAAATGCCGTGGGCGATGAAGTTGACCACGTCCAGGCGGTGCACGTCCTGGCTGTTGAGCAGGTAAACCGCCTGGCTTTCCTGTTCGTTGAAGATCGCCACCAGCACATTGGCGCCGGTAACCTCCTTGTTGCCCGAGGACTGCACGCTGAACACCGCCCGCTGCAGCACGCGCTGGAAGCCCAGCGTGGGCTGCGTATCGCGTTCACCGTCTTCCGGCAGTAACGGGGTGGAATCGTCGATGAACTGAGTCAGGGCCTCGCGCAGCTCTTCCATATCGGCGCCGCAGGCGCGCAACACTTCCACCGCCGCCTCGTTGTCGAGCAGCGCCAGCAACAGGTGTTCCACGGTCATGAATTCATGCCGGTGGCTGCGTGCGTGGTGGAAAGCCTCGTTGAGAGTCAGTTCCAGTTCTTTGCTGAGCATAGGCTACCTCACTGCTTGTTGCCCGAGGCCATCAGGCCTTCTCGACCTGACACATCAGCGGATGCTGATTTTCACGGGCGTAGTCGACCACTTGCGCGGCCTTGGTTTCGGCGATGTCCTGGGGAAACACCCCGCACACCGCCTTCCCCCTGGTATGCACCGTCAGCATAACCCGGGTGGCTTGCTCGCGATCCATGCGAAAGAAGGTTTCCAGCACCTCGACGACGAAATCCATGGGGGTGTAGTCGTCGTTCAACATCAATACTTTGTACATCGGCGGGCGCTTGAGTCGAGGCTTGGCTTCCTCAACGGTGGCCTCACCGTGACGATCGGGCTCATCCGGCTTGCCGGGGTCCGACGCCGGGCCCGAGGTGTGACCGGGAGAGCGCCTGTCGCTCGTCATAACAAATATCGGGTGTCGCTGCCTCTTCATAACCATCTCTAACGGTTGTATACCCACCGGCGTCAGCGGGCAATGAACAAATGAGGGGTGTCCGGGTATTTTTCAATCCCCGCCGGGGGGTTGACACCCTCGCGGCCTTAGGGAACAGTTGATCAAAAACCAGCCTATTCTATCGCAGCCGCGATGCTGTTGGGGATTACAACAACAATCACAGCCAGCGGCCAGAGGGAAGGACCATGGCAACGGGAACAGTGAAATGGTTTAACAACGCCAAGGGGTACGGCTTCGTCCGCCCCGATGAAGGCGGTGACGACCTTTTCGTGCACTACTCCTACATTCAGGAGGAGGGGTACAAAACCCTGTACGCGGGCCAGAACGTGGAGTACGAGCTCCGCGAAGCCAGCAAGGGCTACCACGCGGTCAATCTCAAGCCGGGGGAAGTCAAAAACGGCAAAGACGGAGAGTCCCCGACTTCCCGCCGCCAGAAACCGCGGCGACGGGACCGGGAAAACAGCGCCGTCTCCGGCTGACGCCGGGACCGCGCGGGGGCCGCTCAGATCCCCATGTGCTCGATGACGGCGTCGCCGAACTGGGAGCACTTGAGCAGGGTGGCATCGGGCATCAAACGCTCGAAGTCGTAGGTCACGGTCTTGGCCGCGATCGCGCCTTCCATACCCGTGATCACCAGATCCGCGGCATCGTTCCAGCCCATGTGGCGCAGCATCATCTCCGCGGAGAGGATCAGCGAACCCGGGTTCACCTTGTCCTGGCCGGCGTACTTGGGCGCGGTCCCGTGGGTGGCCTCGAACAGCGCCACCGAGCCGCCGATGTTGGCGCCGGGAGCAATACCGATACCGCCCACTTCCGCCGCCAGGGCGTCGGAAATGTAGTCGCCGTTGAGGTTCAGGGTGGCGATCACGCTGTAATCCGCCGGGCGCATCAGGATCTGCTGCAGGAAGGCGTCGGCGATCACGTCCTTGATGACGATGTCCTTGCCGGTGCGCGGGTTCTTCATCACGTGCCAGGGCCCGCCATCCAGGGGCACGGCGCCGTAACGCTCCACCGCCAGCTCATAACCCCAGTTCTTAAACGAACCCTCGGTGTACTTCATGATGTTGCCTTTGTGCACCAGGGTGACGGAATCCTTGTCATTATCGATGGCGAACTGGATCGCCTTGCGTACCAGACGCTGGCTCCCCTCGCGGGACACCGGCTTGATGCCGATGCCGCAACCCTCGGGGAAGCGGATCTGGGTCACCCCCATCTCCTCGCGCAGGAAGCGGATCAGCTTGGTGGCTTCGGGGCTGTCGGCCGCCCATTCGATGCCGGCATAGATGTCTTCGGAGTTCTCGCGGAAAATCACCATGTCGGTGAGTTCCGGATGACGCACCGGGCTGGGCACACCCTCGAACCAGCGCACCGGGCGCATGCAGGTGTACAGGTCCAGCTCCTGGCGCAGGGCCACGTTCAGTGATCGGATGCCACCGCTCACCGGCGTGGTCAGCGGGTTCGAGTCCGACGGCGTCGAGTCGCTGTTCCCGCGTGGGATCGCGGTCGGGCGGGTCACCAAGGTCGATCCCGAGGAGGCCGAGCAGTTCCAGCGCGTCCACGTCAGGCCGCTCGCCGACATCCGTGGCATCGACTACGTTCAGGTCCTG
>CAZKWA010000084.1:0-14504 GCA_964556345.1 uncultured Alcanivorax sp. | reverse complement strand
CCTTCCGGCAGCCTGCCGTTCATGCGGAAACCGACGACTTCCGGGATCAGCATCGAGATCGGCTGGCCGAGCATGGCCGCTTCCGCCTCGATACCGCCGACGCCCCAGCCGAGCACGCCCAGGCCGTTGATCATGGTGGTGTGGGAATCGGTGCCCACCAGGGTGTCCGGGTAGGCGAAGGTCTTGCCGTCCTCGGTGTCGCTGTACCAGACGCCGCGGCCCAGGTATTCCAGGTTGACCTGGTGACAAATACCGGTGCCCGGCGGCACCACGCGGAAATTATCGAAGGCGTTCTGGCCCCAGCGCAGGAACTGGTAGCGTTCCTTGTTGCGCTCGTACTCTCTTTCCACGTTGTGGGAAAAGGATTGGGGCGTGCCGTATTCATCCACCATCACCGAGTGGTCGATGACCAGGTCCACCGGCGCCAGCGGATTGATGCGTTGCGGGTCGCCACCGGCCTTGGCGATGGCGTCGCGCATCGCGGCCAGGTCGACGACACCGGGCACGCCGGTGAAATCCTGCATCAGCACCCGTGCCGGGCGGTAGTTGATTTCGCGATCGGAAGCGCGCTTCTCCGTCCATCGCACCAGGCCTTCGATATCGTCCACGGTGACGCTTTCGCCGTCCTCGTGGCGAAGCAGGTTTTCGAGAAGGACCTTGAGTGAAAAGGGAAGCTTGCTGAGATCACCCCAGCCCTTGTCGGCAACGGCGTTGAGATCGTAGTAGTGATAAGTCTTGCCGCCGACATCGAGGGTCTTGGCGCTCTTCAGGGTGTCCTGGCCAATCCGTGTCACTGCGCACCTCCTTAAATTGGCGATGTATCTTTACTTGGGTGATTTGATACTACGCCCTTATTGCGGGCACATGAACCGGGCCTTAAGGCTAACGCCGGCTATCGCCTTGATGGGCCGCGCCGATACCGGCCCGCCGGGTTGAGGTTTTACAGCATTTCGCAAAGTGCGCCGTTTTCGCGGGGCCGGCGCGCGCTACAGTAAGCGCCATGTTTGACTGGATATCGGAAAATAAGGATGTTCTGAACGTCTTCATTGGCTTCGCCACCTTGCTGGTGTGGGTGGTCTACGCGCAATTGCTCTACAACGGCTATAAACGGCAGCGGCGCCCGCGGATCGTGATTAACCGGGGCCGGCAGAAGGGCGTCGACGCGCTCTGCCTGATCAGCAACATGAGTGCCGAATCGATTTTCATTCAGCATATTGTCGCCCGTTTGGAAACCGACAACGGCACCTATGTGCAGGACGTCACCGAGCTGGAGCAGAACTACCAGGAAGGCGATGAGGAACGGGAACGGCGTAATCGTACCGGTGACAGGCCGTCACTCAGTGACAGCACCCGTCAGGGCCCCCTGGGCTCCGGCGAGTTTGTTCACATTGGCGCGTTCAACAGTGTCATCGAGCGCATCGCCCGTTGTGAGGGCCTGCGCCTGGATCAGCACCGTGATGATCGCGCGGAAAGCGAAAAGGGCATCGTGCGTTTGCGGTCCCTGACCATTCAGTTGGTGGCTATTTACGGCTCCGACGATTACCCCATCGGTGTGGAACGGCGCTTTCTGATCCGCGATCTGGATAAAGGCCGTCTGCTGGTGCCGGCCACCTGGGACAGCAAGCGCCTCACCAGTCGCCGGCATCGCAAGCAAGTGCGCCGCTTGATCGAGCAATTGGCCTGTGACGAAGGGCGCGACTGACGCCGGGTGTTCTTAGCCCCGGCACCGATACGGTATCCTCTCCCCTTGATGCATCGTGGATGGCCATCGCCATTGGGGGAATCACATGTCGCTTGAGTCCGTGAGCCCGGCCACCGTGCCGGTATGGCGCCTGCGCGCCCTGTGCACCGCGGTGGTGCTGGCGGGCGCGCCGGTCGGCGCCGTCCTGTCGCTATTGCCGGGCGAGCCCGGCGCGCTGCTGGCGCTGGCGGGCCTGGGCTGGGCGCTGCTGGTGTTCGGCCTGGCCTGGTGGCTGCCGGGGGCCTGGTTCCGCCACCTGGGGTACCGGCTCGATCCGCACGGCCTGGTGATCCGTCAGGGCATTTTCTGGCGCCATCGCATCGCCATTCCGCGCGTACGGATTCAGCACTCCGATGTCAGCCAGGGGCCGCTGCAGCGCCGCTACGGCGTCGCCACCCTGAAGCTTTACACCGCCGGCAGCCGCTTCACCTGCAACGAGTTGCCCGGTCTCGACCACGACACCGCCCTGGATCTGCGCGACACCCTGCTGCGCCGGGACGATGGAGGCGACGGCGATGCGGTATGAGGGCGGCCGGCCGCTGCCGGAAAAACGCCTGCACCCGTTGAGCTGGGTCTTCCAGTTGGTGGGCAGCCTGGGGGCGGTGATCCCCATCGGCGTGGCGGTGGCGCTCGGCGCCGAGCGCGGCGGTTTGCTCTGGGTGGCGTTGCCGCTGCTGTTGCTGGGGCCGCTGGGCGCGCTCTGGCATCAGTGGATCTACCGCTACGACTATGGGCCGGAGGGGCTGCTGATCCGCGACGGCTTCATCTTTCGCAATCTGCGCCAGATCGACTACCGCCGCATCGAGAACATCGACACCCAGCGCAACCTGCTGCACCGCCTGCTGGGCGTGGCCGACGTCAAGGTGGAAACCTCCAGCGGCGGCGGCGCGGAGGCCACCATCCGGGTGTTGTCCCTGGAGGACGCCCGCGCGCTCAGTGATACCGTGTTCGCGCGCCGCGACGCCCTGAGAGGCGAGGCGCCCGCCGCCGGCGAGGCGGCCCCGGACAGCGGCGCCGGCACGCCCCTGCTCACTCTGCCGCCGGGCGAGCTGGTTCTGCTGGGGCTGATCGACAACCGCAACCTGCTCTGGGTGGGGGCGGTGCTCGGCGCCTTCATGCAGGTGGTCAACGTGGAAACCCTGCAGCGCCTGCTGGGGCCGATACTGCGCGACGCCGGCGTCGCCTGGCTCGATGAGCTGGGCCTGGCGGTGACGGTGCTGCTCGCTCTCGGGACGCTGTTCGCGGTGCTGGCGGTGGGCAAGGTGTTATCGGTGATCGCCGCGCTGGTCAAATACCACGACTACCGTCTGGAAGAGCAGGGCGCCGATCTGCGCGTTCGCCACGGCCTGTTCACCCGGATCTCCGTCACCCTGCGCGTGCCGCGCATTCAGGCGGTGCATCAGGTGGCCACGCCGTTGCACCGGCTGTTCCGGCGCGTCGCCCTGCAGGTGGACCAGGCCGGCGGTGGCGGCGATCCGGAGGCCGGCCAGAGCGGCGGCGCGCGGCCCCTGGCGCCGATCTGCACGCCCGCTCAGGCGGAGGCACTGATCGCCCGGGCGCTGCCCGGCATGGCGCACCACGCGCCGGACTGGCAGCCGCTGTCCGCGCGTACCCGCCACCGGCTGACACGGCTGTGGCTGTGGTGCTGGACGGCGCTGACGCTGCCGCCCGGCTTGTGGTGGCTGGGCGCCCATGGCCTGTGGCTGCCGCTGGCGGGTGTGCCCCTGGCGCTGATCCACGGTCATCTTTACGCCAGGTACACCCGCTGGGCGCTGACCCCGGATTTGTTGCTGTTTCACCGTGGCTGGCTGTGGCGCCGGCTGGCGGTGGTGCCGCGCAATCGCATTCAGGCGATACGCCTGACCCGCAGCCCCTTCGACCGCCGCTACCGCATGACCGAACTGGAGGTGGACACCGCCGGCGGCGGCCTCGGCAAGCGGCGGGTGCGGTTGCCGTATCTGGACCGCCGGGTGGCGGCCCGGTTGGGGGCGGCGCTTTACCATTGAATTCACTTGCAACGGAACCGCCGCCGGTTTCGAATAGCGTTTTTCATTAACCGGGATTCACCATGTTCGAATGGATCACCATGCCGGAGGCCTGGATCGCCCTGGCCACCCTGACCGCCCTGGAAATCGTGCTGGGCATCGACAACATCATTTTCCTTTCCATCCTGGTTGACCGCCTGCCTGAAAAGCAGCGTCCCAAGGCGCGCCTGATCGGCCTGTCCATGGCCATGGTGATGCGGCTCGCCCTGCTGGCGTCGCTGGCCTGGCTGACCAAGCTCACCGCTGATCTGTTCATGGTGCTGGGGCAGGGTATTTCCGGGCGTGATCTGGTGCTGGTGCTGGGCGGCCTCTTCCTGCTGGCGAAATCGGTGCTGGAAATTCACCACTCCATCGAGGCGACCGAAGAAACCCACGAGCTGGCCAAGCCCAAGGTGGGCGGCTCCTTCATGGGCATTCTGATTCAGATCGCGATCCTGGACATGGTGTTCTCGCTGGACTCGGTGATCACGGCGGTGGGCATGGCCGATCACATCGAGGTGATGGTGATCGCGGTGGTGATCGCGGTGGGCTTCATGATGGTGTTCGCCAACGCTATCGGCCGCTTTATCACCGAGCACCCGACCCTGAAGATGCTGGCGTTGTCCTTCCTGGTGCTGGTGGGCACGGCGCTGATCGCCGACGGCCTGGAGTTCCACATTCCCAAGGGCTACATCTACTTCGCCATGGCGTTCAGTTTCGGCGTGGAAATGCTCAACCTGCGCATCCGCGCCAACCGGAAAAAAGCCGCCAATTAGTCCTCCTCGCGCCGCCATTCCGGCGGCGCCCAGAAGTGCTTCAGGCGCTGCTTGAGCGGCCCCGGCCGGGCCGCATCCCGAAACATATCCACGGCCTCGTGCAGGGTCAGGGTGATCGGGTTGTGGCTGTTCACCGGCCGGGTGATGCCGTACTCCACGGGCACGTCCTCTTTCTCTTCCACGAAGGTGCCGAACAGGCGGTCGTAGAGGATCAGGATGCCGCCGTAGTTGCGGTCGATGTATTCCGGGTTACGGCCGTGATGGGCGCGGTGATGGCTGGGCGTGTTGAACACGAACTCGATAGCGGGGTGCAGCTTGCCCACCCACTGGGTGTGGATGAAGTACTGGTACGCCAGGTTCACCGTGAGCATGAAGAACACCCACACCGGTTCGAAACCGAGCAACGCCAGCGGCACATAGAACAGCCAGTTGCCGACGATGCTGTAGATGGCGCTTTGCCGCATGGCGGTGGAGAAATTCATCAGGGTGCTGGAGTGATGCGCCACATGGGCGCTCCAGAACCAGCGGATGCGGTGGCTGGCGCGGTGGAACCCGTAGTAGCAGAACTCCAGCGTCACGAACAGCAGCAGGCCGGTGAGCGGCGTCATGGTGATATCGAACAGGCGATGCTGGTAGGCCCAGGAGAAGATCAGCGCCACCAGCGTCACCGTCACCAGGGTGTCGAACACCATATACAGCGACCCGAGCCCCATGCTGGCCAGCGAGTCCTTGAGCTCAAGGCGGCCCTGACCACGAAACCGCCAGGCCTCGGCGATCAGCACGGCGACGAACACCGGCACCATGGCGGGCAGCACCAGGGTGCGCCAGTCCAACTGCTGAAGAAGATCGTTCATGGCCAACACTCCGATTTATTATACGGTTGTGGGAGCGGGCCTTGCCCGCGAAAGGCCGGCAGCGCCGGCCGGCGGGATCCCAGAGGCCTAAGAAAGCGGGGTTCCAACAAGATCTCTGAAATAAGGTCTCTGAAATAAGGTCTCTGGGATCCTGCCGGAGGCTTCGCCTCCTTTCGCGGGCGGGGCCCGCTCCCACAGCCCGCTCCCACAGTGAGTTCAAGATAGCGTTGTAGGGCACGCCGGGCTTGACAGAGCCCACCTATTTTTTGACAAATGACGCCATGACTTCCCGCGCCGCCAATCACACCCCGCCCACCAGCAATTACGTGGCGGCCACCTATGTGCAGCTGCTGTACGACTATCTGGACGCGCGCGGTCACGACGCCCGGACCTTGCTCGGGCCGATGCCGGTGGAGCGTTCGCCGGTGGGCCTGGAGCGGGTCGCGCTGGGGTTCTGGGAACAGAGCCTGGCGACCGCCAGCGCCTTGCTCGGCGACCCGGCCCTGGGGGTGGCGGTGGGGCGCACCATCACGCCGCGCCATTTCGGCCTGCTCGGCTACGCGGTGCTGAATTGCGCCAACCTGGGCCAGGCCCTGGCGCGCATGGAGCGCTACCACCGGTTGATTTACGACGTGAACCCGGCGCGCATCGAAGTGGACGGTGACCGGGTGGAAGTGCGCTGGGGCGTGGAGCGCGGCTTGTCCGGCCAACTGGTGGACGAGACCGGCATCGCCGCGGTGGTGCAGATCACCCGCGACCTGACCGGCGAACCGCAGCTGGTGGAGCGGGTCTGTTTCGTCAATCCGCCGCCGGCGGACACCGCGCCCCACGAGCGGTTCTTCGGCGGCGAGGTGCGCTTCAATCAGCCGGAAACCGTGATTCGCGTGCCGCTGGAGTATCTGGCGCTGCCGCTGCGCGAGCCGGACGCCAACCTGCTGGCCATTCTCGACCGCCAGGCGGAAGCGTTACTGGCTCGCCAGGGCGAGGCCGCCGACCCGCTGGAAGGGCAGCTGGCGCGGCTGATGCGCGAACGACGGCCGACCCTGGAGGCGCTGGCGGCGGCCAACCACCTCAGCGTGCGGACCCTGCAGCGCCGGCTCGGCGAGCGCGGCGACAGCTTCCAGGCGCTGCTGGCGCGCACCCGCTATCGGCTGGCGCGGGAATACCTGCGCGACCCGCGCCTGGAACTCACCGAGGTGGCGGCGCTGCTCGGCTATTCCGAACACAGCGCCTTCACCCGCGCCTTCCGCCAGTGGAGCGGCGACAGCCCCGCCCGCTGGCGCCGCCGCTTGTAGGAGCGGGC
Organism: uncultured Alcanivorax sp.; assembly: GCA_964556345.1. Taxonomy (GTDB): domain Bacteria; phylum Pseudomonadota; class Gammaproteobacteria; order Pseudomonadales; family Alcanivoracaceae; genus Alloalcanivorax. Next base: position 7,806 of record CAZKWA010000084.1, on the reverse strand, counting down.
CCCGCCCGCGAAAGGCAAGCAACGCTTGCCGGCAGGATGCCAGAGGCCTCTCAAACCGCGCTCTGGAACAGGTCTCTGGAATCCTGCCGGGGGCTCCGCCCCCTTTCGCGGGCGGGGCCCGCTCCTACAGCAATTTCCTTAGCCGCCGAGCAGCTTCTCCTCGCTGGCTTCCACCGCTTCCAGCGGGCCGTAGAGAATCAGGATGTCGCCGTCCTGCAGCACTTCGTCGGCGGCCGGGCGGTCGATGGTGCGGTCGCCGCGCCGCAGGGTCTGGACCTCCACCTTGCTCTCGTTGAGCCCCAGTTCGTCGATGCGCTTGCCGAGGCAGGCGGCGCGCCCGTTGAGGGTCACCGCGTGCAGCAGCCGGTAGGGGTTGCCGGCGCTGTCGGCGGTGGGCAGCGATTCGCCGTGGTAGTAGCCGCGCAGCAGCTTGTAGCGCTCGCGGCGGCTCTGGCGCAGCATCGCCAGCACTTTGCCGAATGGCGTGTCGAGCATCATCAGGGCGTGGGCCACCAGCATCAGAGAGGCTTCCAGCACCTCCGGCACCACCTCGGCGGCACCGGCCTGGATCAGCTCGTCCAGGTGGGTGTCGTCGCGGGTGCGCACCAGCACGCGCAGGTCCGGGCAGAGTTGATGGACGGTGTGCAGAATGCGCTCCGCCTGGCGGGCATCGTCGAAGGTGATCACCAGCAGGCTGGCGCGGTGGATACCGGCCCGTTCCAGAATCTCCTTGCGGGTGGCGTCGCCGAAAATAATGCGCTCGCCGGCCTGGCTGGCTTCCTGGATGCGCACCAGGTCGGTGTCGATGGCCACCGCCTGGTGGTGGAAGCGGGTCAGGTAGCGCATCAGGTTCTGCCCCACGCGGCCATAGCCGCACAGCAGCACATGGCCGGTGGTGGCGTCGTCCACCGCCGGGGTGTCCGGCTCCAGCTCCCACTGGCGCAGCAACCGGCGCGTCAGGCGGCCACTGTTCTCCAGCAGCGCCGGGGTGACCGCCATGGTCAGCACGGTGATGGACACCAGCACGCCGGCCTGCTCGTTGTTCATCAACCCGTGGCTGACCGCCAGGGCCACCAGCACGAAGCCGAATTCACCGCCCTGGGCCAGCAGAATACCGCTGCGTAAAGCGGTCTCGGTGCGCTCGCCCAGCCAGCGCAACAGCAGGCTGATCAGCGCCAGCTTGAACAACATCAGCACCGCCGCGCCGAGCAGAATCCAGTGCCAGTGGGTGGCGAACAGCGCCGGCGACACCAGCATGCCCACGCCCATGAAGAACAGGCCCAGCAGCAGGTCCCGGAAGGGCCGGATGTCCGCTTCGATCTGATGGCGGAAATGGCTCTCGCCCAGCATCATGCCGGCCAGAAAGGCCCCCAACGCCATGGACAGCCCCAGGGCATGGGTGACCCAGGCGGCGAGCAGGGCGAGCAGCAGGGCGGTCATCACGAACACTTCGTCCGAGCGCGCCCGGCCGGTTTCCTCCAGGGCGCGGGGCAGCACCCATTTGCCGATCACATAAATGCCGATGAACAGCGCCAGCGCCTTGCCCAGGGTGACCGCCGCGGCGATGCCGGGGTGCCCGCTTGCCGGGTTGGCAAGCACCGGCAGCAGCACCAGCATGATCACCGCCGCCAGATCCTGGAACAGCAGCACCCCGGTGGTGGCGCGGCCGTAGCCGGTGTTCACCGCGCCGCGCGTGATCAGATCGCGGATCACGATGGCGGTGGAGGACAGCGCGAAGGCGCCGCCGGCGATCAGCGCCACCGCCGGGGTGAAGCCGAGCAGCCACATCAGCGCCGTCACCGGCACGCCGGTGAGCAGCACCTGCAGCGGGCCCGCGCCGAACACCACCCGCCGTAGCGCCAGCACTTTCGGGATCGAGAATTCCAGCCCCAGGGAGAACAGCAGAAAGACGATGCCGAACTCCGCCAGATGCAGCATGCCCTGGGTGTCGCCGACCCAGCCGAAACCGCCGGGGCCGGCCAGCACCCCGGCGCACAGATAGGCGAGAATCGGCGGCAGGTGCAGGCGCCGGAACACCACCACGGCGAGCACCGCCGCGGCCAGCAGGACCACTACCTGGGTTAATGCTCCGGTCATGCTGTGGTTCCCCCCTGCCTGTTGTTCACGGGGGTACTGTAATACATGCACGGAGCGGAAAGGAGGCGGGGCGCCGGTACAGGCGCCCCGGGGTGGGGGGATTCAGGGCAGGACGCTGTCGGCGCGGTCCGCCAGGTTCTGGATGCGGCTGTCCTGGTCGGTGTCGGTTTCCGCCTGGTTGAAGGGCGTGCTCTCGCCGAACTGGTCGAGCAGGTATTCCGCCAGAGCGTCCTGTTCGCTGCCCGGGTCGGCGAAGGTGGCCAGGTTGCTGCCGCCACCGGGGATCGCTTCGGCGTCCAGGTCGAGGCGGTTCTCCAGTGGGAAGTCGAACGGGTAGCCGTCGCCGCCCAGGCCGCTACCGCCTTCGGTGGCCAGGAAGCCGAGCGTGACCAGACGGACCACCCGGTTGGCGTCGCCGACCACGGCGCCGTCCTGCACCAGGGTGTCGAGCACCGCGCCGTTGTCATCCACCAGCGCCAGGCTGCGCACCCGCTCGCCGGCCTGATCAACGTCGTCGCCGTTGGCGGTGCTGCGCAGGCCCGGCCGGGTCGGGTCGAAGCTGAAGCGCAGGCCCGCCACCTGCGGGAACTGGCCGGCCACGCCCTCGACCTTGGCGACCGCGTGCTCGAGCAGCTGATGCAGTTCGGCGGCGGTGACGTCGCCCACGGTGAGGGTATTGTTGAAGCGCAGGGAGCCTTCCAGGTCGAACTGGGAAATATCGCCTTCCGCTTTGCCGGCACTTTCATTGGCCGCTGGCGGGAAGAATTCCAGGTCGTCCTCGGAGGTGGAGCCCGGCGGGATCACGAAGTAGCCGATGTCGTCGCGGATGCCGCCGCCGTTCTTGATCGACACCTGCACGCCCGGATCGTACTGGCGGGCCAGCCACAGGTTGGCGTCGGCGGTCAGGTTGCCGAGGTTGGTTTCCTGGGTGCGGACCTGGTTGCGACGGCCGTCCAGGTATACGCCGGTGCGGCCGAGGATGTTGCCGTCGCGGGCGGCGAGCACCTGCTCCAGGACGGTGACGATGGTGCTGACGTAGCTGTTGGGGGTGCCCTCCAGGGCGTCGGCCATGGTCTCGTCGGTGGCGTAGGCGCCGTTGACGGTGTCGTCCAGGCTGTCGGTGAGTAGCACGCCGTCGTCGTCGAAGCGCACCACCAGGCGGCCCAGGTATTTGTAGTCGCCGTCGGTGTTGACCACCAACACCGGTTCGTCGGCGGCGGAGGTGAAGGTGAGCGGGTAGACGTCAGCGGCGCTGTCACCGTCGCGCAGGCGGTCGTTGTCATCGGCGAGCAGGGTGTTGGAGCCGCCGGCGACGATGATGTCGACGCCTTCCAGCAGGGTGGCCAGCTCTTTCTCCACGCTGATGGTCTGCATGTGGGCAAGCATGATGATCTTGTCGATGCCCTGATCGCGCAGCGCGTCGATTTTCGGCTGCAGCACATCGGCGAGGGCCTGGTTGCCGCCGCTGGGCGGGTTGATGGTGATGTCGCCGGTGCTGGTGATGTTGCCCAGCGACGGCGTGGAGGCGCCGATCACGCCCAGGGTTTCGCCGCCCACTTCCACGGTGCCGTAGCCGGACAGGCCGTTGGGCATGGCCGCCAGGCTCTGGCCGTCGCTTTCCACCAGGCCGGACAGGTTGACGTCGGTGGTGAAGTCCAGGTTGGCGCTCAGGTAGGGGAAGCGGGCGCCGGGGTAGTTGCCCTCGGCGGCCAGGATGCTGGCGAACTCGGCGGTGCCGCCATCCAGGTCGTGATTGCCGACGGCGGCGCCCTGCAGGCCCATGGCGTTGAGCATGGCGATGTCGGCACGGCCGTTACCGGCCACGGCGACGCCGGGCACGCCGTCCAGGGCCGGGTCGGTGGCGGCGAAGTAGCGCGGGCCGGGGATGTAATTGTCGCCGGAGCTGAGCACCAGGGTGTTGTCCGGGTATTCCGCGCGCAGGGCGTCAAGCACGGCGGAGAAGGGCCGCACGTTCTGCAGGGCGCCGGTGGCGCCGTCCATGTCCGCGAAGTGCAGCAGTTGCAGCTGGAAGCCGGTCTCCGCCGGTGGCGCCGGGTCGTTGTCGCTGTCGCCGCCGCAGGCGGAAAGGGCAAGGGCCGCCAGCCAGGCGGCGGTCAGTTTTCTCAGGGCACGGGTGTCCATCGTCCGACCTTTTGTTAGCAATGATTGGGAGCTCGGCCTTGGCCGACACTGCCCAGCTAAGCAAGGGGCGATGAAAGGGATATTACCGGGGCGGGTCGGTTTTATGTCGCACCGGCCGCGCCCCGGGGCGGGTTACGGATTGCAGCTGTAGCGGAAGCTGCCGTCGAGCATTTGCGGCAGGGTCAGGGTATTAAAGCCCAGGCTCCGGGTGTACAGGCACAACTCGGCGCGGCCGATGGGGTCGTCGGCGTACAGATAGTTGATGTGTATCACCGGTTTGCCGGCCTCGATGAACGGCATCAGCAGCTCGCATTCGTTCCACTCGTGGCAGGATTCGTTGATCGCGAAATCGAAGTGCGCCACCAGGTCGTCGATCTGGCCGAGATCGTTCTTCAGCGAGATCGCCAGGCCGCGCTGGTGCGCCTGCTCCGCCAGCCAGGTGTTGTAGTCGATCTGATCCTGGTAGGTGAGCGGCAGGCCGGTGCGGTTGGCGTAGCCGTCCACGTTGTCCGGGTCGACGCCGTCACAGCCGCGCTGCACGGCCAGGTCGAGGCGGTCGGCCATGATCGCGCGCACGTTCTGCGAACGAATGTCCAGCCAGCGCTCGCCGGGCCAGTTGCCCAGGCGGCGGCCTTTGTCGGCGGCGGTGAAACGGCCGGCGTCCTCGCGCCAGTTCTCGAACGTGCCCGCCGAGAAGTAGCAGATCATTTTGCGTCCGTCCGCGTGCAGCGCGTCGATCACGGCGCTGTCGGTGTCGAACAGGTCGAGGACGTAGAGTTCCACGTCGTAGCTGATGTTGGGGGTGCCCTGGAGCTGGACCTGGCCGTTGACGTCCACGGCGGGCCGGTACCAGTCGCCGTCGGCGGCGACGGCCGGTCCGGCGGCGAGCACGGCGCCCAGCACCGAGGGGATCAGGTTGAATAAGGATTGGGATGACATAGCGGCGCTCCCTGCGCGGAAATTGGAGGGCGCGACCTTAGCATCTCATCGCCACGTCCGTGAGCGCTTTCCGACGAGCGGGGTGCCGCTCGTCGGGGACGTCCGGCGGGGTCAGACTTTGCGGCTGAGCTCGCGGATTTCCTGGTTCAGGACGCGGTCGTTGTCGCTGTAGTCCACCGGCAGATCGATGACGTGCACGCCGCCGGCGGCGAAGCATTCCTCCACCAGCGGGCCGAGACCCTCGGTGCTTTCCACCCGGTGGCCCTGGGCGCCGTAGGACTTGGCGTAGGCGACGAAATCCGGGTTCTGGAAGTCCAGGCCGAAGTCGTGGAATTCCATCTGCTTCTGCTTCCACTTGATCATGCCGTAGCCGTCGTCGCGCAGGATCAGCACCACCAGATCCAGGCGCAGCCGCACGGCGGTTTCCAGCTCCTGGGAGTTCATCATGAAGCCGCCGTCGCCGCACACCGCCATCACCCGGCGGTCCGGGTGCACCATCTTGGCGGCCATCGCCGAGGGCAGGCCGGCGCCCATGCTGGCCAGGGCGTTGTCCAGCAGCACCGTGTTGGGGTGGGTGGCCGGGTAGTTGCGCGCGAACCAGATTTTGTACATGCCGTTATCCAGCGCGATGGTGCCGTCGTCAGGCATCACCTTGCGGATCTCGCGCACCAGGCGCGGCGGCAGGATCGGGAAGCGGTCGTCGCGCTCGCCTTCGGCGATGTGCGCCTGAAGGGCGTCGCGGACCCGGTGGAAGTCGGCGAAGCTCCAGTGTTCCTGGGGCTCCAGGCGTTCCTTGAGCTGCCACAGGCTGTTGGCGATGTCGCCCACCACTTCGATCTGCGGAAAGTAGACCGGGTCCACCTGGGCAGAGTTGAAGTTCACGTGCACCACGGTGGCGCCGCCGGGCTGCATGAAGAAGGGTGGTTTCTCCACCACGTCGTGGCCGACGTTGATGATCAGGTCGGCGGCGCTGATCGCGCGGTGCACGAAGTCGCCGTCGGAGAGGGCGGTGTTGCCCAGGAAATGGGGGCCGGTTTCATCCACCACGCCCTTGCCCATTTGCGTGGTGATGGCCGGGATACCCAGCTTTTCGATGAACTGACGCAGCATCTTGCTGGTCAGTTTGCGGTTGGCGCCGGCGCCCACCACGATCAGCGGCTTGCGGGCGTTCTGGATCGCTTCCACGCCGCGGCAGATGGCCTTGTCCTCGGCGATCGGCCGGCGCGTCAGGCTGGGCTCGAGCACCGGCATGGAGGAGTGCTCGCGGGCGATGTCCTCGGGCAGTTCCAGGTGGGTGGCGCCGGGGCGCTCTTCCTGGGCGAGGCGGAAGGCCTCGCGGATGCGCGCGGGAATGGTGTCGCCGCTGACCACGGTTTTGGTGAACTTGGTGAGCGGGCGCATCATATCGACCACGTCGATGATCTGGAACTGGCCCTGCTTGCTGGATTTGATCGGCTTCTGGCCGGTGATCATGACGATCGGCATGGCGCCCAGCTGAGCGTAGGCGGCGGCGGTCACCAGGTTGGTGGCGCCGGGGCCCAGGGTCGACAGGCACACCCCGGCCTTGCCGGTGAGGCGGCCGTAGGTGGCGGCCATGAAGCCGGCGCCCTGTTCGTGGCGGGTGACGACCAGTTTGATCGAGCGGGAGCCGCGCAGGGATTCCAGCAGGTCCAGGTTTTCCTCGCCGGGGATGGCGAAGACGTATTCCACGCCTTCCGCCTCCAAGGCGCGAACGAACAAATCCGAAGCTTTCATTCAACCTTCTCCTTCCGGCGCCGGGGGCGCGCCATCACTGTGCGGGCCACTATAACGCGCCGCGGGGGCAGGGGGGTATGGTCAATGCTGATGCTTGGGATTGGGAATGTTGATGCGGGGAATCAGTGCCAGGTGCCTTCGGCGTTCTCGCACTGCTCGAGGAACTCCTCGGCGCTCATTTCCACGGTGTCGTCGTCGCCGTCGAGGTGCGCGGCGACCTGCTCCTTGAGCTGGCTGACCACGGTGGTCATCACCGACAGGGTTTCCTCCACCTGCTCAATGGTGGTGAGAAGCTCCTGGGCTTCCTGTTTGTGGTCGTCGTAGTCTTCGTAGTCGCTCATGGACGCCTCCGGCTTGAGTGCCCTAATGGTGCCAAAGGGTGGCGGGGGAGACAATCGGACGGTGCTTGTGGGAGCGGGCCCCGCCCGCGAAAGGCCGACTTGTCGGCCGGCAGGATACCATAGACCTCTATTAAGGCCGTTTAAACAGGCCTCTGGTATCCCGCCGGCAAGCTCCGCTTGCCTTTCGCGAGCAGGCTCGCTCCCACAAGGCTCGCTCCCACGGGACAGGATCAGTCCCAGCTCAGCGCGCCGCCGACCTGATACTCGGTGACCCGGGTTTCGAAGAAGTTCTTCTCCTTGCGCAGGTCCATGATTTCGCTCATCCAGGGGAAGGGGTTGCTGACGCCCTTGAATTGCTCGGGCAGGCCCAGCTGGGTGAGGCGGCGGTTGGCGATGAACTGCAGGTACTCTTCCATCATCGCCGCGTTCATGCCGAGCACGCCGCGCGGCATGGTGTCGCGGGCGTATTGGATTTCCAGCTCGGTGCCTTCCAGGATCATCAGGGTGGCCTGGTCGCGCATCTCCTGGTCCC
>CAZKWA010000083.1:8001-14975 GCA_964556345.1 uncultured Alcanivorax sp. | reverse complement strand
ACCTACGACCTTCGGGTTATGAGCCCGACGAGCTACCAGACTGCTCCACCCCGCACTTGAAATCGAGCGCAAATACTAAATATTCACGCCGGTTTTGTCAAACCCAATCCTGAAAAAAACGTTTATTATTCCAGGATTTATGCCGATGTTCCGGCTTACTCTTTTCAGCCCTGCCCCGCCCCGGGGACTGTGCTGAAATGGCGCGGGCTCCGCTCGGAAACCCCATCCAATTTTGGTGCCGAAGGCCGGACTTGAACCGGCACGACCGTAAGGTCACTACCCCCTCAAGATAGCGTGTCTACCAATTCCACCACTTCGGCAAAGAACTGATCACTGCTTCCCGGATTCGGACGTCGTCTCTTCCGGGGCCGGGGATTCTAACCCAGGCGACGGCACATCCGAAACCTCTTTTTCAGATTTCCCGGAATCCGCCGCCGGGGCGCCGGCGGGCACGTCCGCGCCTTCGCCCGGGGCCATGGACGGCACGTCACCGGAGGCGGGGGCGTCGTCGCTGTCCAGCGCCGGCACGTCCTGATCGTCCACGGATTCCAGCGCGGGCAGAATGCTGCCGGCGCCGGCCGCTTCCTGACGCGCCATCCAGGCCAGGCCCAGGCTGGTGATGAAGAACACCACCGCCAGCACCGCCGTGAAACGGGTCAAAAAGTTGGCGGACCCGGCGCTGCCGAATACGGTCTGGGAACCGCCGCCACCGAAAGAGGCGCCGGCGTCGGCCCCCTTGCCATGCTGGATCAGGATCAGGCCGATAAGACCCAGGGCCGCCAGCACGTGCACCACATGAAGCACAATATCCATAAGTTAAATCAACCTGCCGCCCGACAAATGGCGATAAATTCTTTTTCGTTCAGTGAGGCCCCGCCGATCAGTCCACCATCGATGTCCGGCTGGGCAAACAGAGGGGCGGCATTATCCGCCTTTACGCTGCCGCCGTAAAGGAGGCGCAGGCCCGCGGCCACCTCGGGGTCGCGGACGGCCAGGGCGGCGCGCAGATCGGCGTGCACCGCCTGGGCCTGTTCCGGCGTGGCGGTGAGCCCGGTGCCGATCGCCCAGACCGGCTCGTAGGCCAGCACCGCGCGGCTGAAAGCGCCGCTGCCCGCCGCTTCCACCACCGCCATCAGCTGGCGCACCACGACGTGCTCGGTGTCGCCGGCCTCGCGCTGGCGAAGCGTCTCACCGACACAAAGAATCGGTATCAGCCCGGCCTTTTGCGCACGCAGGAACTTGCTGGCGACCCGGTCGTCGTCCTCCCCGAAATGCTCGCGGCGCTCCGAATGCCCCACGATCACGTAGCGGCAGCCCAGGTCGACCAGCATCTCCGCCGACACCTCCCCGGTGAAGGCGCCGTCCTCGTGGTCGCACAGATCCTGCGCGCCCAGGCCCACGGCACTGTCCTTCAGGTGGGTCCGCAGCGCCTCCAGATAGGGGAAGGGCGGACACACCGCCACCTCCGCGCCACCCAGATCCGCCGCCGCCAAAGCGGTGCCCAATTCGGTCACCAGCCCGTGCCGACCGTTCATTTTCCAGTTCCCCGCCACCAGCGGTGTTCTTGTCATGCGCGCCTCGCTCCTGTCATGCAATCGCCGCTTCCACGGCCTCCGCCAGGCGCCGGCAGAGCCGCGCCACCTGGTCGGCGTCTTTGCCTTCCACCATCACCCGCACCAACGGTTCGGTGCCGGACGGGCGCAACAATAACCGGCCGTTGCGCCCCAGTTCCTGCTCCACCTCGTCAATCACCGTCCGCACCCCGGCGTCTTCCATGAATCCGTCGCGGCGACTGCCGCGCACATTGATCAGCGTCTGCGGCAACAGCGGCGCGGCGCCGGCCGCCTCACGCAGGGACACCCCCTCGCGGCGCAAGGCGTCCAGCACCTGCAGGGCCGCCACGGTGCCGTCGCCGGTGGAGGTCCGGTCCAGGCAAACCAGATGCCCGGACGATTCCCCGCCAAGCAACCAGCCACGCTGGTCAAGCTGCTCCATCACATAACGGTCCCCGACCTTGGCGCGGGCGAACGGGATATCCAGCTCACCCAGCGCCAGCTCCAGGCCCAGGTTGGACATCAGGGTGCCGACCACGCCGCCCTGCAGCAGGTTCCGGCGGTGGCGGTCCCGGGCGATCAGATAGAGCAATTGATCGCCGTCCACCAGGGCGCCCTGATCGTCCACCATGATCAGCCGGTCGGCATCGCCGTCCAGGGCCAGGCCGAGATCGGCGCCTTCGGCGACCACCCGGCGGCACAGGGCTTCGGGCTTGGTGGAGCCACAATCCAGATTAATGTTGAAGCCGTTCGGCTGGTTGGCGATCGCCACCACCTCGGCGCCCAGCTCCTCCAGCACGTCCGGGGTGATGTGATAGGCCGCGCCGTTGGCGGTATCCACCACGATTTTCAGGCCATGCAGATTGAGGCCAGGCGTGGTGCTCTTGCAGAATTCGATGTAACGGCCACGGGCGTCATCGATACGGCGCACCTTGCCGAGACGGTCGGTGGCGACCACGGAGATCGGCTGGTCCAGCATGTGCTCGATTTCCGCCTCGATCTTGTCGCTGAGCTTGCGGCCGTTGTCGCCGAAAAACTTGATGCCGTTGTCGGTGTAGGCGTTATGCGACGCCGAGATCACGATGCCCGCCTGAGCGTGCAGGGTGCGGGTCAGGTAGGCGATGGCGGGCGTGGGCATGGGCCCGAGCAGCCGCACATCGACGCCGGCGGCGGAAATGCCCGCCTCCAGGGCGGATTCGAACATGTACCCGGAAATGCGGGTGTCCTTGCCGATCAGTATCTTGCTGCCGCCGTGGGCGGCCAGCACACGGCCCGCGGCCCAGCCCAGCTTGAGCACGAAATCCGGTGTGATCGGCGGCTCCCCAACGGTACCGCGAATGCCGTCGGTCCCGAAATATTTGCGACTCATCCATAGCCTCCTTGAAACAGCGCCGTCACCGCTTACACGCTGTTGTGCACGGCGTGGGCGAAACGCACCCCGTCCACGGTTTCTTTTACGTCATGGGCACGAACGATCCGCGCGCCCCGGTCCACGCACATGACCGCCGCCGCCAGGCTGCCCGCGAGGCGCTCCTCCACCGGGCGACCCAGCATCTTTCCAAACAGGGACTTACGGGACAGACCCACCAGAAGGGGCAGTTCCAGACTCGCCAGCCGCGGCAACTCAGCCAGCAAGCGCAGATTATGCTGCACCGTCTTGGCAAAGCCAAAACCCGGGTCCACCAGCAGCTTGTCCCTGGGGATACCCGCGTCCACGCAGGCGCGCACACGCTGCTCGAGGAATTCGATCACCTCGGCGGTGACATCGTGGTAGAAGGGATTGTCCTGCATGTTGCCGGGCTCGCCCTGCATGTGCATCACGCATACCGGCAAACCGGTGTCGGCGGCGGCCTCCAGGGCGCCGGGGCGGCGCAGGGCACGCACATCGTTGATCAGGCCGGCCCCGGCGGAAGCGCAGGCGCGGATCACCGCCGGCGTGCTGGTGTCCACCGACACCAGCGCATCCAGCTCCCGGTGGAGAGCCTCCACCACCGGGATCACCCGGTCCAGTTCCTGCTGCTCGGACACCGGCGCGGCGCCCGGCCGGGTGGACTCGCCGCCCACGTCGATGATCGCGGCGCCGTCGGCGAGCATTTGCCCGGCCTGACGCAGCGCGGCGTCCAGGGAGGTGTAGCGGCCGCCATCGGAAAACGAATCGGGGGTCACATTCAGGACCCCCATAACGACGGGCGCGGACAAATCCAGTGTCCGCGCCCCACAGGTCAGCGTGTTGATGGTCATCGAGCCGTCATCAATGCGTGTTGGCGGGTCCGCCTATGGCGTCGTCACCGGTCTCGCTGTCACCGGACTCATCCGACGACGCGGAGGCCCCGGGGCCGGGCCCCTGGTCACGCCAGTCCTTCGGCGGCCGAGGCTTGTGCCCGGCCATGATGTCGCCGATCTGGTCCGCGTCGATGGTTTCGTACAACATCAGCGCTTCCGCCATCAAATCCAGCTTGTCGCGGTTGCTCTCCAGCAGCTCCTTGGCGCGGTGGTAGCAACTGTCGATGATGGCGCGCACTTCCCGGTCGATCTCCTCGGAGGTCTGCTCGGAAACGTGCTTGCGCTGGGACATCTGCTTGCCGAGGAACACTTCGCCTTCGTCTTCCTCGTAGGCCAGGGGGCCCATTTTTTCGCTCAGGCCCCACTTGGTCACCATCGCACGGGCCATCTTGGTGGCCCGTTCGATGTCGTTGGAGGCGCCGGTGGTGACGCCATCGAAACCCAGCGTCATTTCCTCGGCGATACGCCCGCCGAACAGCGAGCAGATCGAGGATTCCAGCGACCGCTTGGACACCGAGTACTTGTCTTCCTCGGGCAGGAACATGGTCACGCCCAGGGCCCGGCCACGGGGAATGATGCTCACCTTGTAGACCGGATCGTGGTCCGGCACCAGCCGGCCGACGATGGCGTGACCGGACTCGTGGTAGGCGGTGTTCAGCTTCTCTTTTTCGCTCATCACCATGGAGCGGCGTTCGGCGCCCATCAGGATCTTGTCCTTGGCTTTCTCGAAGTCCTCCATGGAGACCACGCGCTTGTTGGCGCGGGCCGCGAACAGCGCCGCCTCATTGACCAGGTTGGCGAGATCGGCGCCGGAAAAGCCCGGTGTGCCGCGGGCGATCAGAGACGGATCCACATCCTCGGACATGGGCACCGGGCGCATGTGCACCTTGAGCACCTGCTCGCGGCCGCGAATATCGGGCAGCGGCACCGTCACCTGGCGGTCGAAACGGCCGGGCCGCAGCAGCGCCGGATCCAGCACGTCGGGGCGGTTGGTGGCGGCGATCACGATCACGCCGTCATTGTCGTCAAAGCCGTCCATCTCCACCAGCAGCTGGTTAAGGGTCTGCTCGCGCTCGTCGTGACCGCCGCCCAGACCGGCGCCACGGCTGCGGCCGACCGCGTCGATCTCGTCGATGAAGATGATGCAGGGGGCGTGCTTCTTGGCCTGGTCGAACATGTCACGGACCCGGGACGCGCCAACGCCGACGAACATCTCCACGAAGTCGGAACCGGAAATGCTGAAGAACGGCACCTTGGCTTCGCCGGCAATGGCCTTGGCGAGCAGGGTCTTACCGGTACCCGGCGAGCCGACCATCAGCACGCCACGGGGAATCTTGCCGCCAAGACGCTGGAACTTGGCGGGATCGCGCAGGAACTCAACCAGTTCCTGCACCTCATCCTTGGCCTCTTCCACGCCGGCCACGTCGGCGAAGGTGGTCTTGATCTGGTCTTCGCCCATCAGCCGGGCCTTGGACTTACCGAACGTCATCGGTCCGCCGCCGCCTTTGCCGCCGCCCTGCATCTGACGCATGAAGAAGATAAAGATCGCCAGGATCAGCAGAATCGGCAGCACCGACAGGAACAGCTGGGTCAGAAAGCCCTGACGCTCGGGCTCCTTGCCGGTCACTTCCACGTCGTTCTGAATCAGGGTGGGGATCAGATTGGTGTCCATGGCCGGCGGCTTCACGGTCTCGAAGCGGGTGCCGTCGTTCATCTGGCCGGAGATGCGGGTATCACCGATGGTGACCTGATCCACATTGCCGTTCTCCACGTTATCGATGAACGCGGAGTAATTCAGCATTTGCTGCGTGGGCTGGGTGTTGATGCTGGAAGCCACTACATAGAGGACCCCGGCGATCACCAGCCACAGCACAATATTCTTGGTCATGTCGTTCAAGGGAGACCTCGCCTTACTGGGCGCATTCGCGCGTACTGACAGTCTTTCAACTCTACACTACTTCAGGTGCGACCCCAATTGGTACACCTCGGCAGAGCGCGGTCGGCTGGCCGCCGGTTTGCGGCTGACCACCCGCTGGAAATAGCCTTGCAGGGCCTTACGGTACTGATCGAACCCTTCGCCGTGGAACACCTTGACCAGAAAGGCGCCGCGGGGTTCCAGAACATTGAGCGCCATGTCCAGGGCCAGCTCGGCCAGATACATGGAACGGGGCAGGTCCACCGCCCTGTTACCACTCATATTGGGGGCCATGTCGGACAATACAAGGTCGACCTTGCGCCCATTGAGCTGAGCGATAATTTGCTCATAAACGTCCTGCTCGCGAAAGTCACCCTGCACGAAGGTGACGTCCGGAATCGCGTCCATGGCGAGGATATCGCTGGCCACGACAGTGCCCCGTGAACCCACCAGCCGGCCCGCCACCTGGGACCAGCCGCCCGGTGCCGCGCCCAGGTCCAGGACCGTCATCCCGGGACGGAACAGCTTGTCCTTCTCGTGGATTTCCAGCAGTTTGAAACTGGCCCTGGAGCGGTAGCCTTCGGCCTGGGCGCGGGCTACCCAGTGGTCGTCGAAGTGCTCCTTGAGCCAGCGCTGGCTGCTTTTCGATTTCGCCATAGTATCCTTGGGTCATAGCGCCGGATGGCCGGCCCCGGGAATGGCGGGACGGCGGTGATTGCGGGGGACCGCCCCGGTTCCCTAGAATAGCGCTCCGTTTTTGGAGAACACCATGCCTTTGAGCCAACAGGACAAGAAACGCCTGCGCCGTATCGGCCACCATCTCAAGCCGGTACTGATTTCCGGTGACAAGGGCCTCACGGAAACCTTCCTGGAAGAACTGGAGGGCCGCCTTGAGGACCACGAGCTGATCAAAGTGAAGATCAATGCCGCCACCCGGGAGCAGCGCGCCGACATGGTGGACAACCTGTGCGAAAGCACCGGCGCCGACCTGGTGCAGCGCATCGGCAACATCGCCCTGCTCTACCGGGCCGCCGCCAAACCGGATCCGAAACTCTCGAACGTGCTGCGCGCCGACGGCTGAAACCGCCGGCGCTTCAGAGGCGCTCGGCCAGAGGCGCTCGGCCAGAGGCGCCCGGCTAGAGGTGCTCGACCTTGTCGATCTCGTATTCCTTGGTTCCGCCGGGGGTATCGATCTGCACCGTATCCCCCTCTTCCCGGCCGAT
>CAZKWA010000083.1:0-7991 GCA_964556345.1 uncultured Alcanivorax sp. | reverse complement strand
CGATCAGGCCGCGGGCGATGGGTGAATTGACACTCAGCTTGCCGCTTTTGATGTCGGCTTCATCGTCGCCGACGATCTGATAGACCTTCTCTTCATCGGAATCCACATCCACGATGGTCACGGTGACCCCGAAAATCACCTTGCCGGTGTTCTGGATGGTGGTGATATCGATGATCTGAGCGTTGGAGAGCTTGCTCTCGATGTCCTGGATCCGGCCTTCGCAGAAACCCTGCTGTTCGCGCGCCGCGTGATACTCGGCGTTTTCCTTGAGGTCGCCGTGCTCGCGGGCTTCGGCGATGGCGGCGGAAATACGCGGACGATCCACCTTTTTAAGCTGATCGAGTTCCTTGCGCAGGGCCTCGGCGCCCGCGGTGGTCATGGGAACACGTTGCATAGGATTAACCTCTTTTGTCTTCCTTGGGTCCGCCCCGGGGGGCGGCCCCGAGGCGACTTACGGCTAATGCATTTCGGCGTGCAGGTCCTGCAGCCGGCGAACTTCGGGTTCGCCACTGATGGCCATCGCCTGGCAGACCGCGTGGGCCGCCGTGATGGTGGTGGTGTAGAACACCTTGTGCTGCAGAGCGGAACGGCGGATCGCGAAGGAATCGCGGATCGCCTGCTTGCCTTCGGTGGTGTTGACGATCAGATCGACCTCATCGTTCTTGATCATGTCGACGATATGCGGCCGCCCTTCCAGCACCTTATTGACCGGCTTCACGTCCAGGCCGGCCTCGGCCAGCATCCGCGCGGTGCCACGCGTGGCCACCAGCCGGAAGCCGTGGCTGATCAGGGAGCGGGCCACGTCCACGGCGGCGTTCTTGTCCGCGTCGCGCACGGAGATAAAGGCGGTGCCGCCGTCGGGCAAGCGCTCACCGGCGCCCAGGGACGCCTTGCCGAACGCTTCCGCGAAGGTGGCGCCGATGCCCATCACCTCACCGGTGGACTTCATTTCCGGGCCGAGAATGGGGTCGACCTTGGGGAACTTGGCGAACGGGAACACCGCTTCCTTGACGAAGTAATGGCGCGGCGTCACTTCCTCGGTGAAGCCCTGCTCCTTGAGTGAAGTGCCGGCCATGCAGCGCGCCGCCACCTTGGCCAGGGACACGCCGATGCACTTGGACACATAGGGCACCGTGCGTGAGGCGCGCGGGTTCACTTCCAGCACATAGACTTCCTCGCCCTTGACCGCGAACTGCACGTTCATCAGGCCCACCACGCCCAGTTCCAGGGCCATGGCGGCGGACTGCTCGCGCATGACGTCCTGCACCGCTTTGTCCAGGGAGTACGGCGGCAGCGAGCAGGCGGAGTCACCGGAGTGCACGCCGGCCTGCTCAATGTGCTGCATGATGCCGCCGATCACCACGTCGGTGCCGTCACAGATGGCGTCCACGTCCACTTCGATGGCGTCGTCCAGGAAGCGGTCGAGCAGCACCGGCGAGGCATTGGACACGCGCACCGCGTTGTTCATGTAGCTGCGCAGGTCCGCCTCGTTGTAAACGATCTCCATGGCCCGGCCACCGAGCACGTAGGAGGGACGCACCACCAGCGGGTAGCCGATTTCCTCGGCCAGCTTGATGCCCTCGTCCATGGAACGGGCGGTGCGGTTGGGCGGCTGCTTGAGGCCCAGCTTGTTGACCATGTGCTGGAAGCGCTCGCGGTCTTCCGCCTCATCGATGGCGTCCGGGCTGGTGCCGATGATCGGCACGCCGGCGGCCTGCAGGTCGCGAGCCAGTTTCAGCGGCGTCTGGCCGCCATACTGCACGATCACGCCCTTGGGCTTCTCCAGATCGACGATGGCGAGCACGTCTTCCAGGGTCACCGGCTCGAAGTACAACCGGTCGGAGGTGTCGTAGTCCGTGGACACGGTCTCCGGGTTGCAGTTGACCATGATGGTCTCGTAACCGTCGTCCTTCATGGCGAAGGCGGCGTGCACGCAGCAGTAATCGAACTCGATGCCCTGGCCGATACGGTTGGGGCCGCCGCCGATCACCATGATCTTGTCACGGTCGGAGGGGTTCGCCTCGCACTCCTCGTCGTAGGTGGAGTACATGTAGGCGGTGCTGGTGGCGAACTCGGCGGCGCAGGTATCGACCCGCTTGAAGATCGGCTGCACGCCCAGCTCGCGGCGTTTGGCGCGCACGTCCGCTTCCTTGACGCCGAGCAGCTGGGCCAGGCGCGCGTCGGAGAAGCCCTTGCGCTTAAGGGCGTACAGGCGCGCCTTGTCCAGCTCGCTGAAGCTGCCCGGCTCGAGCCGCTGCTCTTCGGCGATCAGATCGGCGATCTGCACCAGGAACCAGCGATCGATCTGCGTGATATGGAACACGTCGTCCACGCTCAGGCCGCTGCGGAAGGCGTCACCGATGATCCACACACGCTCCGGGCCCGGCGTCGACAGCTGCTGGGCGATCCGCTCGGAGGCGTCCGGCGCGTTCAAGTCGATCTTGGGATCGAACCCCACCGAATCGGTTTCCAGCCCGCGCAGGGCCTTTTGCAGGGATTCCTGAAGGTTACGGCCGATCGCCATCACCTCGCCCACGGATTTCATCTGGGTGGTGAGCACCGGATCGGCGGCCGCGAACTTCTCGAAGTTGAAGCGCGGAATCTTGGTGACCACGTAATCGATGGACGGCTCGAAGGAGGCCGGGGTGGCACCGCCGGTGATTTCGTTCTGCAGCTCGTCCAGGGTGTAGCCCACCGCCAGCTTGGCGGCCACCTTGGCGATCGGGAAACCGGTGGCCTTGGAGGCCAGCGCCGAGGACCGGGATACCCGCGGGTTCATCTCGATCACCACCATGCGGCCGGTGTCCGGGCACATGCCGAACTGCACGTTGGAACCGCCGGTTTCCACGCCGATTTCGCGCAGCACCGCCAGGGAGGCGTCGCGCATCACCTGGTATTCCTTGTCGGTGAGGGTCTGCGCCGGCGCCACGGTGATGGAGTCACCGGTGTGCACGCCCATGGGGTCGAAGTTCTCGATCGCGCAGACGATGATGCAGTTGTCGTTCTTGTCGCGAACGACCTCCATCTCGTATTCCTTCCAGCCCAACAGCGACTCATCGATGAGCAGCTCGTGGGTGGGCGAGAGATCGAACCCGCGGGTGCAGATTTCCTCGAACTCTTCCTTGTTGTAAGCGACCCCGCCGCCGGAGCCGCCCATGGTGAACGACGGCCGGATGATGGACGGAAAACCCAGCTCCTGCTGAATTTCCCAGGCCTCGTCCATGGTTTTGGCGATCTTGGCCTTGGGGCACTCCAGGCCGATGTTCTTCATCGCCTTATCGAAGCGGTCGCGGTTTTCGGCCTTGTCGATGGTGTCCGCGTTGGCGCCGATCATCTCCACGCCGAACTTCGCCAGCACGCCGTGGCGCTCCAGATCCAGAGCGCAATTCAGCGCGGTCTGGCCGCCCATGGTGGGCAGCACGGCTTCCGGGCGCTCGCGCTCGATGATCTTGGCCACGGTTTCCCAGGTGATCGGCTCGATGTAGGTGGCGTCGGCCATGGCCGGGTCGGTCATGATGGTGGCCGGATTGGAATTCACCAGGATCACACGGAAGCCTTCCTCGCGCAGGGCTTTGCAGGCCTGGGCGCCGGAGTAGTCAAACTCGCAGGCCTGGCCAATCACGATCGGGCCGGCGCCGATAATGAGGATGCTTTTAATGTCCGTCCTTTTAGGCATGTCTGAGTAACCGTCCAGATTCGCACTGTGTTGCTTGGGGTCCGGCGCCGGTTGTCGGGCGTCGGACGCTTCGCGGCGGCGTCGCCGCCAATACCTGTGTCACGCGGCGTCGGCCGCTACGCCCCGCTTGCGCGGGCCGCCATCAGTTCGATGAAGTGATCGAACAGGGGGGCGCAGTCGTGCGGGCCCGGGCTCGCTTCCGGGTGCCCCTGGAAGCTGAACGCCGGCACGTCGGTGCGGTGAATCCCCTGCAGCGACCCGTCGAACAGGGACACATGGGTGGTTTTCACGTTGTCGGGCAACGTGCTCTCGTCCACGGCGAAGCCATGGTTCTGGCTGGTGATCATCACGGTGCCGTCTTCCAGGTTCTTGACCGGGTGGTTGGCGCCGTGATGGCCGTGCTTCATCTTCAGGGTGCGCGCGCCGCTGGCCAGGCCGAGCAGCTGGTGGCCCAGGCAGATGCCGAACACCGGCAAGCCGGTCTCGAGGATCTCGCGGATCGCGGTGATCGCGTAATCACAAGGCTCCGGGTCACCGGGGCCATTGGCCAGGAACACCCCGTCCGGCTTCATCGCCAGAACCTCGGCGGCCGGTGTCTGCGCGGGCACCACCGTCAGTTGGCAGTGGCGATCCGCCAGCATGCGCAGAATATTGCGCTTGCAGCCGTAATCGTAGGCCACCACGTGGTAACGGGTGTCGCTTTGCTCGCGGTGCCCGTCCACCCGGTCCCAGGTGCCTTCCTTCCACTGGTAGGGCGCCTTGACGCTCACTTCCTTGGCGAGGTCCATGCCCTTGAGGCCGGGGAAGCCGCGGGCGGCGGCCAGGGCGCGGGCCTCGTCCACGTCGTCGCCGGCGAGAATGCAGCCGTTCTGGGCGCCCTTGTCGCGCAGAATGCGCGTCAGCCGGCGCGTGTCGATATCGGCGATGGCGACAATGCCCCGGGCCTTGAGGTATTCAGGCAGGGACTCCTGGGCGCGCCAGTTACTCACGGTGAGCGTGAGATCACGGATAACCAGGCCGGCGGCCCAGACGCGATCGGATTCATCGTCTTCCGGGGTCACCCCGGTATTGCCGATGTGTGGATAGGTCAGGGTCACGATCTGCTTGGCATAAGACGGATCGGTGAGAATTTCCTGATAGCCGGTCATGGCGGTGTTGAACACCACTTCACCCACGGTTTCACCCGTGGCGCCAATGGCGACACCCCGAAAGAGACTGCCGTCTTCCAGAGCTAGTATGGCGGGTACCGTCAACGCAACCTCCTGGCGGATAGGGACTTGGGAGATCGGTGGCGGGGGCCGTGCGTCACCGCAGCCGTTTGGCGGGGTTCGCAAAAAAGCGAGATGGATTGCTCCACCTCGCTTTTCAGGAAATACACATCTTCACTCGGCCACCCGCTCGCCCATCTTGGGCAGGGCCGTATTTTAGGACGTTAGCGGCACGCTGTCACGCCGAGACTGCCCTAACGTTTGCCCCAACCGGCACTTTCGCCGGCCAGGCCGAGCACATCCTGCATATCGAACAGGCCGTTGGGCTGATCCGCCAGCCAGACGGCGGCGCGCACCGCGCCGCGTCCGAAGGACATCCGGCTGGACGCTTTATGGGTGATTTCCACCCGTTCGCCGTCGGCGGCGAACAGCACCGTGTGCTCGCCGACGATGTCACCGGCGCGGATCGTCTCGAAACCGATGGTCTGCCGCTGGCGCTCGCCGGTCCGGCCTTCACGGCCGTAGACCGCGCACTGGTCCAGGTCCCGGCCCAGGGTCTGGGCGACCACCTCGCCCATGCGCAACGCGGTGCCGGAGGGCGCATCGATCTTGTGGCGGTGATGCGCCTCGATCACCTCGATGTCCACCTCGTCACCCAACACTCGGGCGGCGGTCTCCAGCAGCTTGAAGCACAGATTCACCCCGATGGAGTAATTCGGCGCGAAGCAGATGGCGATGTCCTCGGCGGCCTCGCGCAGGGCCGCCTGCTGGTCGGCGCTCAGGCCGGTGGTGCCGATCACCAGCCGGGTGCCGGCGGCCCGGCAGATTTCCACATTGCGGGCGGTGGCCTCGGGCACCGTGAAATCGATGAACACCTCCGCGTCGCCGGCCACTTTCTCCAGGCTGTCCGCCAGGGTGACCCCCAGACGCCCCTGCCCCATCAACTCGCCGGCGTCCACGCCGATCAGGCTGGAGCCGGGCACATCCACGGCGGCGGCGAGTTCGGTGTCGGGGTTGGCCAGGGTGGCCTCCATCAGGATCCGGCCCATGCGCCCGGCGGCGCCGATAATGCCTACTTTCATCACGTTTGCCCGCTGTTCGGTTGAATCACGGCGGGGCTCCGGCCCCGCCGCCCTGCGTCACAAGGTAGCGCCTTAGAGCCCGTCGAAGAAGCGTTTCACACCCTCGAACCAGCTGCTGCGCCGGGGGTTATGGCGCTCGCCGCCGTTGTCCATGGACTCCTGGAACTGGCGCAGCAGGTCCTTCTGCTCACTGGAAAGCTTCACCGGGGTTTCCACCACCACCTTGCACAGCAGGTCGCCGGGCGGGCCGCCGCGCACCGGCGTCACGCCCTTGCCACGCAAGCGGAACAGCTTGCCGGTCTGCGTTTCCGGCGGCACTTTCAGCTTCACCTGGCCGTTCAGGGTGGGCACCTCCAGCTCGCCGCCGAGGGTGGCGTCCACGAAACTGACCGGCACTTCCACGTGCAGGTTTTCACCCTCGCGGGTGAAAATGCTGTGCGGGCGCACCGCCACCTGCACGTACAGATCGCCGGGGGGCGCGCCCTGCATGCCCGCCTCGCCCTTGCCGGCCAGACGGATACGGTCGCCGGTGTCGACACCGGCGGGAATCTTCACCGACAGGGTTTTGGTGGTCTGCACCCGGCCCTGGCCACCGCAATGGTCACAGGGGTTCTCGATCACCCGGCCTTCGCCGTGACAGGTGGGACAGGCCTGCTGCACCGTGAAGAAACCCTGCTGCATGCGCACCTGGCCCATGCCCGCGCAGGTCGGGCAGGTCACCGGCTGCTCACCGGCCTTGGCGCCGGAGCCGTTACAGACGTCGCAGGGGTCCCAGCTGGGCACACGGATCTTTTCCTCGCAGCCGTGAACCGCCTGCTCCAGGCTCAACTCCAGGGTGTAACGCAGGTCCGCGCCACGGGCCGGACCGCGACGGCCCCCACCGCCGCCGAAGATATCGCCAAAGATATCTCCGAAGATGTCGCCGAAGCCGCCACCGCCGAAGCCACCGGCCCCGGCGCCGCCGCCGGCCTGGCCGTTGACGCCGGCGTGGCCGAACTGGTCGTAAGCGGCGCGCTTCTGTTCGTCGGAGAGCACCTCGTAGGCTTCTTTCGCCTCCTTGAACTTGGCCACCGCCTCCTTGTCATCCGGGTTGCGGTCCGGGTGGTACTTCATCGCCAGGCGGCGGTAGGCCTTCTTCAAATCCTGCTGGCTGGCGTCCTTGGACGCCCCCAGCACTTCGTAATAATCACGCTTGGACATAATGGGTCCGCTTTATTCAATGTCGACTTTAAGCCAGGAAGCCTCTGACTAAGACGCCGGGCTCTGGGGCCCGGCGCTGCTGGTCCGACATCGGACGTCTGGCGTCCGACGCCCTCACTTCTTCTTATCGTCGTCCACTTCTTCGAATTCAGCGTCGACCACGTCGTCACCGGACTTCTGCTGTTCGCCGGCGCCGGCCTCGCCGCCTTCGGCTTGCTGCGCTTCGGCGTACATCTTCTGTGCCAGGGACCCGGACGCTTCGGTGAGCGCCTTGGTCTTGGCCTCGATGTCCTCTTTGTCGCTGCCTTTAAGCGCTTCCTCGAGCTCGCCAATGGCCTTGTTGATCGCTTCCTTCTCTTCCTCGGACGCCTTATCGCCGGCCTCTTCGAGGGTTTTGCGGGTGGCGTGCACCAGGTGATCGCCCTGGTTACGCGCCTGCACCAGCTCCTCGAACTTCTTGTCCTCGTCGGCGTGGGCCTCGGCGTCCTTGACCATCTGATCCACTTCGTCGTCGGTGAGACCGGAAGACGCCTTGATCTGAATGGTCTGTTCCTTGCCGGTGGCCTTGTCCTTGGCGCCCACATGCAGGATGCCGTTGGCATCGATGTCGAAGGTCACTTCGATCTGCGGCACGCCGCGCGGGGCCGGCGGGATGTCTTCCAGGTTGAACTGGCCCAGAGACTTGTTCTGATTGGCCTGCTTGCGCTCGCCCTGGAGCACGTGCACGGTCACCGCGGTCTGGTTGTCCTCGGCGGTGGAGAACACCTGCGACGCCTTGGTCGGAATCGTGGTGTTCTTCTCGATGAGCTGCGTCATCACGCCGCC
>CAZKWA010000082.1:0-15080 GCA_964556345.1 uncultured Alcanivorax sp. | reverse complement strand
CAGGCGAATGTACGCCTGGATCGACGACGCGCTTTGCAGCGAGGTGGACACCAGGTAGTCGATGCCATCGGCGGAGGCGATTTCCTGTTCCAGTGGCGTGGTGATAAAGCCCTGGATCAAGTCGGCGTCCGCGCCGGTGTAGACCGTGGTCACGGTGACCACGGCGTTTTCCAGTTCCGGGTACTGGCGCACGTTCAGCTCCGTGGCGGCGCGCAACCCGAGCAGAAAGATGAACAGGCTGACCACCGAGGCCAGCACCGGCTTGCTGATGAAAATGTCCGTGAATTTCATGGCTTTCCTCAGCTGTTGCCGGGTGTCGGCGTCGCGTCCGCGGAGGGCTGCACATCGTTCTCGATGGTCACGGCGGCGTCGTTACGCAACTTGAGCAGGCCGCTGGTGGCCACCACCTCGCCGGGCTTCAGCCCTTCGACCACCGCCACCAGGTCACCGCGCCGTCGGCCCAGTTTCACGAACCGCTTTTTGACGATCTTGTCGGCGCCTTCCGCTTTTTTGTCACTGTCGGCTTCGCCGTCTTCGGTCTGGCCTTTCCGCGGTGCGTCCTTCACCACGAACACCGCGTTGCCGTAGGGGGCGTAACTGATCGCGGTGCGCGGAATCACCACCAGGTCCTGGGATTCGGGCAGCTGAATATCGACGCTGGCGAACATGCCGGGGCGAAGTTTGTTGTTTTCATTCTCGAAGCGCGCCTGCACGGACACGTTGCGGGTCGCTTCGCTGACACCGGGCTCGATGGCGGAGATTTCCCCCTCGAACTGATCGTCCGGATAGGCGTCCAGGGTCACACGCACCTTCAGGCCTTTTTCGATCTTGCTCAGTTCCTGCTCGGGCAAGGCGAAGTCCACGAAGATCGGCTGCAACTGGTTGAGGCTCACCACCGGGGTGCCGGCCTGCAGGAACTGACCCAGGTCCACCTGGCGGATACCGAGCACGCCGTCGAAGGGCGCGCGCACCGTCTTATAGCTGAGCTGCTCGCGCTGGGCCTGGGCCTGGGCCACGGCCTGGTCGCGCTGGGCGCGGCGGTTATCCAGTTCGGAGCGGGAAATGGTGCCCTGCTTGAACAGACGCTGATAGCGGTCGTACTCCTGGCGCGCCAGGCCGGCGGTGGCTTCCAGCGCATTGAGCTGGGCGCGGTCGGCGGCGGATTCCAGGGTGATCAGCACGTCGCCCTTTTTCACCGAATCACCGGATTCGAACTGGATGGTCTCCACTTCGCCGGTCACCTGGGCGGTGACATTGACGCCGTTGACGGCATTGACGGTGCCCACGGCTTCCAGAATCGAGGCCCAATTGTGCTGGCGGGCTTCGTAGGTGGAGATGGCGGCGGCGGGCTGCGGCATGTTGTCGAAGAAGTCGTTCATCATCTTGCTCATGAACGCCTTGAAGCCAAAAATAAGGCCGAAGACGACAGCCAGGATGATCAGCATGATCACCATGCGCTTGCTGAAGATGCGCTTACTCATTGACCTAAACCCCTGATGTGCGGCGGTGTTTTAGTTGTTTGCCCGTAGGCGGAGGGGGACTCATCCGACAGCCCCGTCGTCAGGCAAGATTCCTTTTTCGCGCACGCCCCTGCGAAGGCGCGCTGTCTGCATCCTTATCGTTGATCGACGGACCGAATCGACCCCGAAGTGTGAACAGAATTTAAACAGGCATCAAGCGCTGGTTAATGACAACCGCGGACGGTGTCCCGCTCTGTCCATGGTGCGTTACCCGACTTGCGTGGCGAGCCGCTCCAGCACCGTATTCAAATGACGAAAACCCAGCTCGGTACAGGCGGCGTGTTCTGTGTCCGCCACCAACAGCCCCTGCGTGCGGGCGGGGGCCAGAGCGGCGTTGATGGCGTCGGCATCAAGACCGGTGCGTTGCGCCAACAGGGCCACGGGCACGCCGTCCACCAGGCGCAGCCCGTTGAGCAAGGCTTCCAGCAAGGGTTCATCAATGGCCGTCAGCGCACGCCGGGCGCCGGCCGGGTCGGCCAGATAATGGTCCGGCATGCGGGTTTTCTGGAAACGCAGCAAACCGTCCTCGGTGGTGACCTTGCCGTGGGCGCCGGCGCCGATCGCCAGATAATCGCCGAAACGCCAATAGTTCAGATTGTGTCGGCAGCGGCGACCCTCGCGGGCAAACGCGGAGACTTCGTAGCGCCGGAACCCGTGGTCGGCGAGCAGTGCCAGGCCCTGCTCTTCCAGATCGGCGCGGCGGTCGCCGTCGGGTTGTTCCGGTGGGGCGCGGAAAAACGCGGTGTTGGGCTCGATGGTCAGTTCGTACCAGCTCAGATGCGTGGGCGAAAGCGCCACGGCCTGGCGCAGGTCATCCAGTGCCTGGGCCGGCGTCTGACCGGGCAGGGCGTGCATCAAGTCCAGATTGAAATTATCGAAGCCCGCGTCGCGGGCGTCGGCGGCGGCGCGCAACGCCTCGTCGGGCCCGTGAATACGGCCCAGCGCCCGCAGATGCCGCGCATTGAAACTCTGCACGCCGATCGACAGCCGGTTTATGCCCGCCGCGCGGAAGCCGGCGAAGCGGCCGGTTTCCAGAGTGCCCGGATTGGCCTCCAGGGTGATTTCGATGGCGTCGCTGAAGCACACTCGGCGCCGCAGACCGTCGAACAGGGCGGCGTAAAAATCCGCGCTCATCAGGCTGGGCGTGCCGCCGCCGATGAAGATCGCCTCGAGGGGGCGCCCCCGGACCCAGTGCAGGTCCTGGTCCAGGTCCGTCAGCAGGGCATCCAGATAGGCGCGCTCGGGCAGGTCCGATGTCCGCTCATGGGAGTTGAAGTCGCAGTAGGGGCATTTGCGCACGCACCAGGGCACATGCACATAGAGTGTCAGCGGCGGCGCGGCGGGCATGGGGTTATTCAGGGGTGTCTCGCAGGGCGTCCATCAACGCCTTCAGGGCCCGGCCCCGGTGGCTGACGCGGTTCTTCTCCGCCGGGTCCATCTCCGCCGCGGTAACGCCCAGCTCCGGAATCAGAAAATGCGGGTCATAGCCGAAGCCGCCGCTGCCGCGCGGGGCGAGCAGAATCTCCCCTTCCCAGGTGCCCTGGCAGATCAGCGGCGTGGGGTCTTCCGGATGCCGCATCAACACCAGCACCGCCTGGTAGCGGGCGGTGCGCGGCGCGTCCGGCAGGTCGCCGAGCATATCGATCAACAGGGCGTTGTTCTTGGCGTCGCTGGCGTCGGCGCCGGAAAAGCGCGCCGAGTAGATACCCGGGGCGCCGTTCAGGGCGTCCACTTCCAGGCCGGAGTCGTCGGCGATCGCCGGCAGCCCGGTGTGCGCCGCCGCGTTGCGCGCCTTGAGAATGGCGTTTTCGACAAAGGTCAGGCCGGTTTCTTCCGCTTCCGGCACCTGGAAGTCGCTCTGCGGCACCACCTGCATCGCCAGCGGCTCAAGAATGGCGCGCATCTCATCCAGCTTTTTGCGATTGCCGGAAGCGAGTACGAGAGTGTCCATGGTCGGGATCCTGGTGATCGGTTCGGATAATTAGAGAGTGACCCGGTAAATGGCGATTTCCCCGAACAGGTTGGGCCAGGCCCGGGTAAGCCGGCCGCTGCGGTGGTGGCGGTTCACCACCTGTCGCTCAATGATGCGGATGTCCCGTTCGCGGCAGTGCGCTTCGAAATCCTTCACCGTGCACAGGTGAATGTTGGGCGTGTCGTACCACTCGTAGGGCAGCGCCGAGGACACCGGCATGCGGCCCTTGAAGCCCAGATAGGAGCGCACCCGCCAGTGGCCGAAGTTGGGGAAGGTGATAATCGCCTCGCGGCCCACCCGCAGCATTTCATCAAGAATGCTGTCCGGGCGCAGCACCGCCTGCAGGGCCTGGGTCATCACCACATAATCGAAGCGGTCGCTCTGGAAATTGCCGAGCCCCTTGTCCAGGTCCTGTTCGATCACGTTGACGCCTTTGGCGAAGCAGGCGGCGATATTGTCCTGGTCGATTTCCAGGCCGTAGCCGTTCACCTGCCGGTCGTCCTGCAGATGGGCCAGCAGGTCGCCGTCGCCGCAACCCAGGTCCAGCACCCGGGCGCCGCGTGGAATCCAGCGGCTGATCAGAGCCAGATCATCACGCATGGGCGGTGGCCTCCGCGACCCGGCCCATATAGGCGCCGAACAGCTTGCGGTACTCGGGAATCGGCAGCAGGAAGGCGTCGTGCCCCTTGGGCGTGTCGATCTCCGCGTAGCTCACGTTGCGGCCCACCTGGACCAGTGCATTGACGATTTCCCGGCTGCGTTCCGGCGAGAAGCGCCAGTCGGAGTTGAACGACATCACCAGGAAATTACAGCGCGTGCCGGCCAGGGCGTCTTCCAGTGTGCCGCCGCATTCCCGCGCCGGGTCGAAATAATCCAGTGCCTTGGTCATCAGCAGGTAGGTGTTGGCGTCGAAGTTGCGTGAGAACGTCTCCCCCTGATGGCGCAAATAGGATTCCACCTGGAACTCCACGTCGAAACCGAAGTGAAAACGCCCGGAGCGCAGGTCGCGGCCGAATTTCATGCGCATGGCGTCGTCGCTGAGATAGGTGATGTGGCCCACCATGCGCGCCAGGATCAGCCCCTGCCGGGGGTAGGTGTCGTGCAGATAGTAGCGCCCGCCGTGGAAGTTCGGGTCGGTCAGAATCGATTGCCGCGCCACTTCATTGAAGGCGATGTTCTGGGCGGACAGTTTCGGCGCCGCCGCGATCACCACGGCGTTGGCCAGCCGGTTCGGAAAGTCCATCGACCACTGCAGCGCCTGCATGCCGCCGAGGCTGCCGCCCACCACCGCCGCCCAGCGGTGGATGCCCAGAGCGTCCGCCAGCTGGGCCTGGCTTTTCACCCAGTCCTTCACCGTCATCATCGGGAAGTCCGGCCCCCACAGCTGGCCGGTTTCCGGGTTCAGCGAGCCGGGGCCGCTGGAGCCATGGCAGCCGCCCAGGTTGTTCGGGCAGACCACGAAGAAGCGATCCGTGTCGATCGGCTTGCCGGACCCGATGCAGCTGTCCCACCAGCCCGGACGCGGGTCGTCGGCGCTGTGGTAGCCGGCGGCATGGTGATGGCCGGACAGCGCATGGCAAATCAGCACCGCGTTGGAGGCCTCCGCGTTCAGGGTGCCGTAGGTCTCGTAGACCAGGTCGTAAGACGGCAGCACCCGCCCGCACTCCAGCTCCAGGGGCTGGTCCACGTGCAGGGTCTGCGGTTGTACCAGGCCTACGGAGTCCTGGGGAATCGTTTCGGGCATTTCGGGCAACCATCCAAAGGTGGGGCAAAGTCTATCGACCGCCCCGGGGCCGTGCAACGCGAGCGACGGATCAGCTTTTGCAGTTTTTTAACGGCGCCGGGCAGGCGCGCCGGCGCACACTGTTTAGCATGGGTCCGGCTCGCTTCAAAAGGAGCGCACCCAAAGGAGAGCATCATGAGTAAGCAATTGGACGGCAAACGGGTGGCGATCCTCGCCACCGACGGCTTCGAGGAATCCGAACTGGCGGTTCCGCAATCCACCCTGCGCGGCTATGGCGTCGAGGTGCACGTGGTGGCGCCGAGCAAGGACGGCATTCGCGCCTGGGCGGAAACCGACTGGGGCGATACCTATGAGGTGGACAAAGCGCTCGATCAGGCCCAGCCCGAGGACTACCACGCGCTGGTGCTGCCAGGCGGCCTGTTCAACCCGGACGAGCTGCGCCTCAACGAACAGGCGCTGGACTTCGTGCGCGCCTTCTTCAAGGCCGGCAAACCGGTGGCGGCGATCTGTCACGCGCCCTGGATTCTGATCAACGCCGGCGTGGTATCCGGCCGTACGCTCACCTCCGTGCCCTCGGTGGCGGAAGATCTGCGCAACGCCGGCGCCACCTGGGAAGACCAGGAAGCGGTGGTCGATAATGGCCTGGTCACCAGCCGCACGCCCAAGGATCTGGACGCCTTCTGCAAGCGGCTGATGGAAGAACTGGCGGAAGGCCGCCACTCCCATCAGCACGCCTGAAGCGAAAGCGGGCCGCCGCCCGGCGGCCCCGTTCTCACAGCAAGGGGCTGAACGCGCTCTCGTCGTCCTGGCGTTCGGCGTGCAGGCTGTCATCCAGTAACCGATGCACGCGTCGGCGCTGTTCCTCGCGGTCCACGTCGACGATGATCAGATAGTGCCCCCTGCGGATGTCCTCCAGGTAGGGCTTGAGGTGGTAATTGGCGTGGGAAATCCCGCGGATGCCGCCGACCCAGGCCCCGTGTGAACCGAAGAACAGGACGCTCACCATCACGCCCCAGAAGCCGATCTCCAGCCCCCAGGGGTCGATGCCGCTCAGCGCCCAGCCCACCAGCAGGCCGATCAGCGCGCCCACCACGGCGCCGTAGAAACCGGTGGTCATGATATTGGTGTCTTCCCAGGGCGTGGTCGCATGGATACCCTCGCGGGTCAGCTCGCCGTTGTCGCGCGCCATGACATGGGTCCGGTTGGTGCCCAGATCCGCTTTTTCCAGGTTTGTCAGGGCTGTTTTCACCTGATCCATGGTACTGACGAGGTAATACACTCTGAACATGGTGCTGTGCTCCCTATTGCCGGATCACGTACCCGTTAAGGAACACATGGTGCCCGGGAGAGCGTAAACAAGGGGTAGAGAAGGATGGAACGCAATGAGTCGCCGTGAGCCGCTGGACCGACTGTACGCGCTGATCGCCAACGAAGAAGACGCGCGCACCTGCCGGGATATCAGCGAAGAGGCCTGCCGGGAGGTGCCCGGCAACTTTTTCAAGATCATTCTCGCCAATGTGCTTACCAAGATCGGCGATCTGCTGATCAACCCGAAGACCGTGCTCGCCTGGCTGATCGGCGCGGTGGGCGCCCCCGGGGCGCTGGCCGGGCTGCTGGTGCCGATCCGTGAATCCGGCTCGCTGATCCCGCAGCTGGCGATTGGTGCCTGGATGCGCCGCCATCCGGTGCGCAAGGGTTTCTGGGTGTTCGGCTCGCTGCTGCAAGGCGCCTGCGTGCTGGCCATGGCGGCGGTGGTCTGGTGGCTGCAGGGCCTGGTCGCCGGGCTGGCCATCGTCGGCCTGCTGGTGGTGTTCAGTCTCGGTCGCGGTTTTTGCTCGGTGGCGATGAAGGACGTGCAGGGCAAATGCATCCCCAAGGCCCGACGGGGCCGCCTCACCGGGCTGGCGTCGATGCTGTCCGGTGTGGCGACACTGGCGGTGGGGTTGTCCCTGTTCGGCAGCGACAGCGAACCGGGGGTGCTGTTCTACACGGTGCTGTTGCTCGCCGCCGGCCTGGCCTGGTGGCTGGCGGCGACGGTGTTCGCCGCGGTGGACGAATTCCACGGCGAAACCGCCGGCGGCGGGCACGCCCTGCGCCAGGCGGTCCAGAGTCTGGGCCTGCTGGCCAGCGATGCGCCTTTCCGCGACTTCGTGATCGCCCGCGCGCTGCTCATGGCGTCCGCGCTGGGGTCGCCGTTCCTGGTGGTGCTGGCCCAGGAGCGGGGCGAAGGTGCCGCCCTGCTGGGCGGCTTCCTGGTGGCCTCCAGCCTGGCGAGCACGGTCAGCGCCAGTGTCTGGGGCTATATGGCGGACGCCTCCAGCCGCCAGGTCATGATTCGCGGCGGCGCCCTGGCCGCCCTGGTCTGCCTGGGCGTGGCGGCGGTGGCCCTCGCCGGGCCGGCCTGGGAAGGCCTGGCCTGGTTCTACCCGGTGGCTTTCTTCGTGCTCAGCATCGCCCACTCCGGCGTCCGTATCGGCCGCAAAACCTATCTGGTGGACATGGCCGGGGGCACCAAGCGCACCGACTACACGGCGGTCAGCAATACCGTGATCGGCGTGCTGCTGCTGGTGCTGGGCGGCGTCAGCGCGGCGGTGTCCCTGCTGGGCGCCCAGTGGGCGCTGTTGCTGTTGGGGGGCATGGGGGTGCTGGGGACACTGTGGTCCTGGAAGCTGCGGGAGGTGGAGTAAGCGCGGCTGAGCTGTCGCCGCCGCTCACAGCCAGAGGTGCACCGCCGCCGCGCCGGCGGCCACTATGCCGGCCAGGCTGAACAGCGCCATAACGCCGTCATGGGCGGCCAGGGCCAGGGCGTACAGGGCGATGATCAGCGCCGGCACCGCCGCCGCGAAGGGCACCAGCTCCAGCGGCACCATGGCCGCCGCCAACAACAGGCACACCAGGGCGCCGATGCGGTTGAACGGCCACACCGTCAGGAAGTGCAGCCGGGGCTTGAGCAGCCGGTCGATGCGCTCCGTCCACGGGCGCGCGCGGGCCACCGCCGCCTGGAATTTCTCCCGCTCGAAGGACACCCGGCGCAGACGCCTCGGCACCCAGGGGGTGCGCATGCCGAGCACCAGCTGGCCGGCCACCAGCATGATCAGCAGGGCGCTCAGGGTCGGCACGCCGGGGATCGCGCCGGTGGGCAGCAGTACCATCAGGGTCGGCGCCAGCAACAGGGGCCCGAAACCCCGCCCCTGCATGGTGTCCACCACGGAGACCAGCGACAACTGACCGCCGTCCGGCTCGTCCGCCAGCTTGACGAGAATGTCGGTGAGGCCCAGGGCCGGTTCGTTGGTCGGCACGGCGTCTCCTGATCCTTGTGGAGAGTGAATGACGCTTCCGATGCGCACCAGCCTGTCGCAAACCGACGGAGCCCGGCTATCAAACCGACGTGAAGATTTACCTTTTATAACGTTTTTGGGTAAAGTCAGTGGGCTTTATTCAAAAATAACGGGCCAAGACGGCCTAAATGGAGGGAACCAGTGAAAAAATACGCACTTTTGCTTGCCACCACTTCTTTGGCGCTTAGTCCGCTTACCGCCCTGGCCGCCGAAGATGGCTCCGGGATGGTATTCGGGGTCGGTGTTGGCTATGACCAGAGTAACCTGGATGACTTCATTGAAGGCACTGGGGGACCGTCCGCGAGCTCTCCGGACGCTGAGTTGGGGACCGATATCTATATTGGTTTCGCCGCGAATCAGAGCCTGACGATTCGGCTTGGGCACCGTCGTTTCGGGGACGCCGAATCGGAGGTGTTCAACGGTCTCGCCGAGGTGGATCTGGAGGCGGACGGCTTTTACGCCGCCGTGGACTTCCTGTTTCCGGTCACGGAGCGTTTCTTCTTGGGCGGCACCCTGGGTAATCAGGGTATTGACGCGGAGTTGAGCGCTGGTGGTAGCAGCGTCGATGACGATGCCCGCAACTTCTATTACGGCGCGCGCGCCAAGTGGCTGCTGGGGGAGAGTTCCGCGCTGACCGCCGCCTACAACCTCTATAGTTTCGAGGTGGACGACGCCGGCGAGGACATCGAATACGATACCCTCGCGGTGGGTCTGGAGTGGCGCTTCTAAGCGCCCTCTTTCCCCGGTTTCTCGAACAGCAAGTCCCAAACGCCGTGGCCCAGACCGGCGCCACGGCGCTCGAATTTGGTTTCCGGGCGCCAGCTCGGGCGCTCCGCGAAACACCCCTCGCCCGCCGTATTCACGAAGCCCGCTGAGTCGTTCATCACCGCCATCATGTGCTCGGCGTAATCCTGCCAGTCCGTCGCCATATGCAGCACGCCGCCGGGGCGCAGCTTGGCGTTCACCAGTGCCACCCAGTCCGGCTGCACGATGCGCCGCTTATGGTGCTTCTTCTTGTGCCAGGGGTCGGGGAAGTAGAGCTGCAGCCGGTCCAGCGAGCCGTCGGGAATACACAGCTTGAGGATGTCCACGGCGTCGTCACAGTAGGTGCGCAGGTTGCTCAGACCGCGCTCCTGAATTTCCAGCAGCAGGGCGCCGACACCGGGCCGGTGCACCTCAATGCCGATAAAGTCCTTATCCGGCTCCGCTTCGGCCATGCTGGCCAGGGACTGGCCCATGCCGTAGCCGATTTCCAGCACCCGGGGCGCGTCGCGGTCGAACTCCGACCGCGCATCCAGCACGCCCTGGGCGCGTTCCAGGCCATAGCGGGGCCACAGGGTGTCCAGCGCCTTGCGCTGGCCATGGGTGAGCCGGCCTTCGCGCAGCACGAAGCTGCGCACCCGGCGCATCACCTTGCCGGTTTCCGGGTCCTTATCGTGGTGTAGAAAATCGAGCATGACTATTACGATCCGAAACAGCGTCTCTGGTATCCCGCCGGGTGGCTAAAGCCACCCTTTCGCGGGCAGGCCCGCTCCCACAAAGCGCGCTAAATTAGGCCTTCGCCGGGCGACGAGGGGTTCGCATACACCCGCTTGGGCATGCGCCCGGCCAGGAAGCCTTCACGGCCCGCCTCGATGGCTTTTTTCATGGCGCTGGCCATCAGCACCGGCTTGTTGGCGTGGGCCACGGCGGAATTCAGCAGCACGCCGTCGCAGCCCAGCTCCATGGCCAGGGTGGCGTCGCTGGGCGTGCCCACGCCGGCGTCGACGATGATCGGCACCCCGGCCTGCTCCAGAATCAGCAGAATGCTGTGCGGGTTGAGGATGCCCAGCCCGGAGCCGATCAGTGAGCCCAGCGGCATCACCGCCACGCAGCCCATGTCTTCCAGCTCCTTGGCGACGATCGGGTCGTCGTTGGTGTAGACCATCACCTGGAAGCCGTCGTCCACCAGGGTGCGGGCCGCTTTCATGGTATCGGCGATGTTCGGGTACAGGGTTTTCTGATCGCCCAGCACCTCCAGCTTCACCAGGCTGTGGCCGTCCAGCAGCTCGCGGGCCAGCTTGCAGGTGCGCACCGCGTCCTCGGCGTTAAAGCAGCCGGCGGTGTTGGGCAGAATGGTGTAACGCTCGGGGCTGACGAAATCCAGCAGATTGGGCTCGTCCGGGTTCTGGCCCATATTGGTCCGCCGCAGGGCCACGGTAACGATCTCCGCGCCGCTCGCTTCGATGGCGTCGCGGGTTTCCTCGAAATCCCGGTACTTGCCGGTGCCGATCAGCAGCCGGGAAGCGTAGGTTTTGCCTGCGATCGTGAGTAGGTCTTCGCTCATGGTTGATTCCGTGGTTGGGTTCGGGGCGGGCTCACCCCCCTCCTATGGCGTGGACGACTTCGACGACGTCGCCCTCGCGGAGGGTGTGGGTGCCGTGTTCGCTTTTCGGCACGATCTCCCGGTTCACCTCCACCGCCAGCCGCCGGCCGGTGAGGTTCAGTTCCGCCACCAGGTCGGCCACCGTGGTGCCGTTCAGGGTGTGGGGGTCGCCGTTGACGATCAGTTTCATAACGCTCTCACCAGGGACCAGGTCAGCCACAGCCAGCCGATAATCAGTGCCAGGCCGCCCAGCGGGGTCACCGCGCCGAGCCACTTCTGGCCGCTCAGCACCAGTACGTAAAGACTGCCGCTGAACACCAGCATGCCGGCGAACAGGATCCAGCCGGCGGTCACCAGCCCGGACGCGCCGAACTGCTTCGCCAGCAGCCCGGTGAGCAGCAGCGCCAGCGCATGGTAGAAGTGGTACTGGCTGGCGGTGCCCCAGATTTCCAGCATCGGCGCGTCCACCCGCGCCTTCAGCCCGTGGGCGCCGAAAGCGCCGAGCAGCACGGCCAGAGCGCCGTTGAGCGCGCCCAGAATCAGCAGCAGTTTCATAATCGGCAGTGTGTAATGAGTGTGGGCGGCAGTATAAAAGATGTGGCGTCAAAAGGGGGCGTCCACAACCCCGTCCCGCCCATAAAAAAGCCCCGCCGGGACACGGCGGGGCTTGCTTGCAAGGCAGATATGTCAGGTACGCCCGCCGCCAAATCAGGCGGCGATGGCGTTACGCAGCTTCTTCAGCGCGTTGTTTTCCAACTGGCGGATGCGTTCGGCGGAGACGCCGTACTCGTCGGCCAGTTCCTGCAGCGTGGCTTTCTGGTCGGCCAGCCAGCGGCGTTCGAGAATGTCGCGGCTGCGCTCGTCCAGGGTCATGATCGCCGAGCCCAGCTGACGCGAACTGCGCTGCTGCTGGTCTTCCTCGGCGACCAGGTCGGCCGGGTCGCTGTTGTCGCTGTGCAGGTAGGCCGCCGGCGACGGAATCGGGCTGTCCTCGTCGTCGTTGGTGGGGCCGTCGAAGCTGGCGTCGAAGGCGCCCAGGCGGCCTTCCATTTCCTTCACCTGGGTGGCGGTGACACCCAGGTCGTCGGCCACGCGCTGCGCTTCCTCGGTGGTCAGCCGGCCGAGGCGCTTCTTCTGGCCGCGCAGGTTGAAGAACAGTTTGCGCTGGGCCTTGGTGGTGGCCACCTTGACGATGCGCCAGTTCTTGATCACGTATTCGTGGATTTCGGCCTTGATCCAGTGCACGGCGAAACTCACCAGCCGCACGCCTTTGGCGGGGTCGAAGCGTTTCACGGCCTTCATCAGGCCCACGTTGCCCTCCTGGATCAGGTCGCCCAGGGGCAGGCCATAACCGGTATAGCTGCGGGCGATGTGCACCACGAAGCGCAGGTGGGCGAGCACCAGGTTACGGGCGGCGTCCAGGTCTTGCTCGAAGTACAACCGCTCGGTCAGCTGACGCTCTTCGTCAACGCTGAGCACCGGCACGCTGTTGACCGCGCGGATGTAGGCATCCAGGTCGTGACCCGGGACCGCCAGCGGTAAAGCGTTAGCCTGTTGCAGTTGTGTTTTCATCTCTCCCTTCTCCCTTATTGGGTTGGGCACGATCTTAGCACTCGGTTTCTTTGAGTGCTAATAGCCGGATTGGTTCCCCGCCATTCATCCTCTCAATGGCGGGGCCGGTCCCTGCTGAGACCCCCGATGCTAGGAAAAATTTCCGTGGTGAAGGGTAAAGAAAGGAAAAAACCGCCGTCAGAACTGCGGCTCCACGTCGCCCAGGTGCCGGCTGACCGCCAGCCAGGCGCCGAGCAGCCCCAGAGTGCCGCTGAACAGCGGCAAAACCAGCACGGTTGACGGGCTCATCCCGGTAAGCGAGTGCTCGCTTTCATAGAGATCCAGCAGTTCATCGATGGGGCCGCCCAGCCACCACAGCGCGGTGCCCACCAGCACCAGGGACAGCACGCCGCCGGCGAAACCGAAGCAGAAGCCGCTGTACAGAAAGGGACGGCGCACGAAGCCGTCGGTGCCGCCGACGATCTTGATCACCACGATTTCCTCGCGGCGGCTTTCGATGGCCAGGCGGATGGTGTTCACCACCACCAGCATCACGGCGGCGGCCAGACCCAGGGTGAGCACGCCGATCAGCCGGTCGCCCAGCTCGATAATGGCGTGCAGGCGACGCACCCAGGCCACGTCGAGCTGGGCGTTGTCCACTTCGGGCAGGGCGTTGAGGCGCGTTTGCAGCGCCTCCACCTGGCCGGGGGCGGTGTTGTCCGGGTAGACCACGATCAGCGGCGGCAGCGGGTTGTCCGGCAGGGCTTCGAGCACCTCCCCGAAACCGGACAGCGATTTGAACTCGTCCAGGGCCTGGGCGCGGGTGATCACCTCGGTGCGTTTCACGGCGTCGAAGCCGGCCCAGTCGTCGGCCAGCTGTCGCTGACGGCTCTCGTCCACGTCCATTTCCAGAAAGACGGACAGGTGGGCGTTGCCGTCCCAGCCCTTGGTGATTACCCGGGCGTTGTCCAGCAGCACCGCCAGGCCGGCGGGCAACGCCAGGGCGATGGCGATCACCAGCACCGTCATCAGGGCGCTGGAGGGCGCGGCGCGCATGCGGCCGAGCGCGTCGCGCAGCGAGTCGCGGTGGTGGTGACGCCAGGCGGTCAGGCGGTCGCCCAGGGAGGTGCGCGCGCTGCGGGCGCCGCCGGGCCGGCGGGCGCGGGGGCTGTTAGGCGCCATGGTCGTTGTCCTCGCCGTCGTGAATCAGGCGGCCTTCGCGCAGTGTCAGCAGGCGGTGCCGGTGGCGGGCGATCAGCGACAGGTCGTGGGTGGCGATCAGCACCGCCACGCCGACCCGGGCGAAGTCATGGAACAGGTCCATGATCTCGGCGCTGAGCGCCGGGTCCAGGTTACCGGTGGGCTCATCGGCGAGCAGCAGGGGCGGCTTGTTGACCACCGCCCGGGCGATGCCCACGCGCTGCTGTTCGCCGCCGGACAGCATGATCGGGTTGAGCTTTTCCTTGCTCAGCAGGCCCACCTTGTCCAGGGCCGCGCGCACCCGCTTGCCGATGTCGGCGCGGGCGAAGCCGGCGATCACCAGCGGCAGCGCCACGTTGTCGAACACGCTGCGGTCGAACAGTAACTGATGGTTCTGGTGCACCATGCCGATCTTGCGGCGCAGGAAGGGCACCTGACGGGTGCTGAAGCCGTTCAGGTTCTGGCCTTCCACGAACACCTGCCCTTGAGTCGGGCGCTCGATCATCATGATCAGCTTGAGCAGCGTCGATTTGCCCGCGCCGGAGTGGCCGGTGAGAAAGGTCAGCTGGCCGGCGGGCAGTTCAAAGTTGATGCGACGCAGGGCGTCCTTGCCGTTCGGGTAGCGTTTACTGACCCGATCAAACTTGATCATGGGCGTCCTTCATCGGGCCACATCCTCGAACAGGGCCTGTACGAATTCCTCGGCGTTGAACGGCCGCAGGTCTTCAAGTTGCTCGCCGACGCCGATAAAGCGGATCGGCAGGCCGGTGCGCTTGGCCAGGGCGAACAGAATGCCGCCCTTGGCGGTGCCGTCCAGTTTGGTCAGCACCAGACCGGTGACACCGGCGGTGTCGCGGAACTCCTCGGCCTGGTTGATGGCGTTCTGGCCAGTGCCGGCGTCGAGCACCAGCAGCACCTCGTGGGGCGCCTCCGGCGACAGTTTCTTCATTACCCGGGTGACCTTGGAGAGCTCTTCCATCAGGTTGCCACGGGTATGCAGGCGGCCGGCGGTGTCGGCGATCAACACGTCGGCGCCGCGCGACTGGGCCGCCTGCACCGCGTCGTACACCACGCTGGCGGAGTCGGACCCGGTGTGCTGGGCCACCACCGGAATGCTGTTGCGCTCGCCCCACACCTGCAGCTGCTCCACCGCGGCGGCCCGGAAGGTGTCGCCGGCGGCCAGCATCACACTTTTGCCCTGGGCCTTGAAGCGGCAGGCCAGCTTGCCGATGGTGGTGGTCTTGCCGACCCCGTTCACGCCCACCATCAGAATCACATAGGGTTTTTTCGAGGTGTCGATTTCCAGGGGCTGGTCCACCGGCACCAGCAGTTTGCGCAGCTCCTCCTGGAGCGCCTCGTACAGCGCGTCGGCGTCCACCAGTTCCTGGCG
>CAZKWA010000081.1:0-15486 GCA_964556345.1 uncultured Alcanivorax sp. | reverse complement strand
GCCGAGGAAGCCCGCCGCGCCTACGGCGACACCATCCCCGCCGCCAAACCCGGCCAGCATATTATCGTGATCAAGCAGGCGATCGGCGTCACCGCCGCCATCACGCCGTGGAATTTCCCGGCGTCGATGATCACCCGCAAGGCCGGCGCCGCCCTGGCGGCGGGCTGCACCATGGTGGTCAAGCCGGCCAGCGCCACCCCCTATTCCGCCTTCGCCCTGGCCGAACTGGCCCAGCGCGCCGGCATCCCCGCCGGGGTGATCAACATCATCACCGGTTCCGCCGCGGCGATCGCCGACACCATCACCAGCTCCCCGGTGGTGCGCAAGGTGAGCTTCACCGGCTCCACCGAAGTGGGCAGCCGCCTGATGGCCAACTGCGCGCAACACATTCAGAAGGTGTCCCTGGAGCTGGGCGGCAACGCGCCCTTCCTGGTGTTCGACGACGCCGATCTGGATAAAGCCGTGGAAGGCGCCATCGCCAGCAAATTCCGCAACACCGGCCAGACCTGCGTGTGCGTGAACCGCTTTCTGGTTCAGGACGGCGTGCACGACGCCTTCGTGGAAAAACTCAAGGCGGCGATGGAAAAACTGAAAGTCGGCGACGGCTTCGAGGAAGGCGTCACCCAGGCCCCCTTGATCAACGCCGGCGCCGCCAAGAAGGTGCTCGAGCACATCGAGGACGCGCAATCCAAAGGCGCCAAGGTGGTGCTGGGCGGCGGCGCCCATGAAAGTGGCGGCAACTTCGTTCAGCCCACCCTGATCACCGGTGCCACCCCGGATATGGAATTCTGCCACGAAGAGACCTTCGGCCCGCTGGCGGCGGTGATCCGCTTCAAGGAT
The DNA here is from genome assembly GCA_964556345.1 of uncultured Alcanivorax sp. GTDB lineage: Bacteria > Pseudomonadota > Gammaproteobacteria > Pseudomonadales > Alcanivoracaceae > Alloalcanivorax. Next base: position 14,646 of record CAZKWA010000081.1, on the reverse strand, counting down.
GAGCAGGAAGGCATTCGCATCGCCAACGACACGCCCTTCGGTCTGGCCTCCTACTTCTACAGCGAGAACATCCACCGCGTGTGGCGGGTGGCGGAAGCCCTGGAAGCCGGCATGGTGGGCATCAACGAAGGCCTGATCTCGAATGCCGCGGCGCCGTTCGGCGGCGTCAAGGAATCCGGACTGGGCCGCGAAGGGTCCCATCAGGGCATGGAAGAGTACATGGAAGTGAAGTACCTCTGCATGGGCTGATACAGGAGCCTTTATGGCGACGTCCACGCGCGTTGCGCTTCTGCCCGGCGACGGCATCGGCCCGGAAGTCATGGCCGTTGCCGAGTCGGTGCTGAAGACGCTGATACACGGTCACGATCTGCCCCTGGATTATGACGTGCTGCCCTGGCCGGCCACGGACTGGCATCGGCGCCACGGCGCCATGATGCCGGACGACGCGCTGGCCCGGCTGCGCGAGTACCAGGCACTGCTGCTCGGCGCGCTCGGCGACCCGGGCCCGCTCAGCGACCCCCAGCGCTACCATCTTCCCGACGGCATCTCCCTGGCGCCGTTGCTGACCCTGCGAAAAGGCCTCGACCTGTGGGCCTGTGAACGGCCCGCCCGTTTCTACCCCGGCACCACCCAGTATCTGGCCGACCCGCGCGCCCGCGATCTGGACATGCTGGTGATCCGCGAAAACAGCGAGGGCGAGTACGTGGCCCAGGGCGGCCGCCTGCGCGCCGATACCCGCGAGGAGATCGCCACGCAGCTGGAGGTGTTTACCTACACCGCCACGGAGCGGGTGATACGGCATGCCTTCGAACGGGCCCGGCAGCGCGCCGCCGAACGGGCCGAATCACGGAGCCCGCGCCAGTTCGACGGCGCCGACGGCGAGCCGCGCGCCTCCCAGGTGTGCCTGATCACCAAGCGCAACGCCCAGGCCTTCTGGGGCACCCTGTACGACCGGGTGTTCGAGGAAGTGGCCGCCGATTACCCCGATGTCGCCACCCACCATGAGCTGGTGGACGCGGCGGCGATGAAATTCGTGCAGGCACCGTGGCGCTTCGACGTGGTGGTGGCCAGCAACCTGCACGGCGACATTCTCACCGATCTGGCGGCGGTGCTCGCCGGCGGGCTGGGCGTGGCGCCCTCCGCCAATCTGAACCCGGCGGACAGCTCGCAGCCGGCCCTGTTCGAGCCCACCCACGGTTCGGCGCCGGACATCGCCGGTCAGGGTCTGGCCGACCCCCGCGCCACTCTGTTCAGCCTGGCGCTGATGCTGGCGTGGCTGGGGGAAAAAGAACCGATTTACTATAGCGCGGCCCGGCATTTGCATGAGACGCTGGTGTCGGACCTCGCCGCCGGGCACCCGGCGTGCGGCACCGACGCCGTCGGTGCGCGGATTCAAGGCGCCCTGGGCGGGGAGCCGCTGAACCGGTCTTGATCACCGTTGATCACAAGACAGGTCCAGCGCCTGCCTCCGCCCGGGAATCGGGTATGGAGGAGCAAGCCATGAATCATCTGTCTCCACTTTTGGTGCAATCCAGCGGGATCTGCGCGGAACGGGGCGAAGGAAGCTGGCTGTTTGACGGCGAAGGCCGCCGCTGGCTGGATTTCACCTCGGGTATCGGCGTCACCGCCACCGGCCACTGTCACCCCAAGGTGGTGGAAGCGGCCCGCGAGCAGGTGGGCAAGCTGGTGCACGCCCAGTACGCCACCGTCACCCATCCCAATATGCTGCGTCTCACCGACCGGCTCTACGAGCATCTGCCCCGCCATCTCGACGCGGTGGCGTTTTCCAACTCCGGCAGCGAGGCGGTGGAAACCGCTCTGCGTCTGGCCCGGCAGGCCTCCGGCCGGCCCAATATCATTGCCTTTACCGGCGGCTTCCACGGCCGCACCCTGGCGGCGGCCTCGATGACCACCTCCACCACCAAGGTCCGCGCCGGCTGGCAGCCGCTGATGTCCGGGGTCAGCTTCAGCCCCTTCCCGCACAGCTACCGCTACGGCTGGAGCGAGGAAGAAACCGTGGACTTTTGTCTGCGCGAACTGGACCACGTCATGATGACGCAGTCCGCGCCCTCGGACACCGCCGCCATGATCATCGAACCGGTGCAGGGCGAATACGGTTACTACCCGGCCACCAAACGCTTCATGCAGGGTCTGCGCGAACGCTGCGACCGGCACGGCATTCTGCTGATCGCCGACGAGATCCAGGCCGGCTACGGCCGTACCGGGCGCTTCTGGAGTCACGAACATTTCGATGTGCGCCCGGACCTGCTGGTCACCGCCAAGGGGCTCGCCAGCGGCTATCCGCTGTCCGCCGTGGCCGCCAGCCGCGCGCTGATGTCCGAAGGCTGGCCCGGCTCCCAGGGCGGCACCTATGGCGCCAACGCGGTGGCCTGCGCCGCCGCCCTGGCCACCCTGGACGTCATGGAGCAGGAGGATCTGGTCAGCCACGCGGCCAGCGAAGGCGCCTACCTGTTCGAACGTCTGGAGACCCTGCGCAAGAACCAGGAGTGCATCGACGAGGTGCGCGGCATGGGCCTGATGCTGGGCATGGAGATCGTCAAGGCGCCGGGCAAACCGGATGGCGAACGCGCCGCCGCCCTGCTCAAGACCTGCGAACAGAACGGTCTCTTGTTGCTGCGCTGCGGCATCCACGGCCAGGTGGTGCGCTGGCTGCCGCCACTCACCGCCAGCCGCCAGGAGATCGACAAGGCGGTGAGCCTGTTCCAGGACGCGCTCGAAGAAACCCGCTGACGCCGACCACAAGGAGACGCCATGAGCGCAGGCGCATTGCACGAGCCCCGGGTCACCGTTCTGCTGGCGGAGGACGAACCCGCCCTGCCCGGCCTGGAACGGCTGCACGGGGAAGCGAAAATACGCGAAGTGCGCGGCGACCAGGGCCTCGCCGAGGCCCTGGCGGAAACCGATATTCTGGTGGTGACCGACTTCCGCGTCGACGCCCTCGAGGCGGCCTGGCCCGATCCCTGCCCGATACGCTGGGTGCACGCCACCAGCGCGGGCGTGGACGCCCTGATGATCCCGCCGATTCAGAACGGCGATTTTCCGGTCACCAATGCCTCGGGGATTTTTGATCGGGGCATCGCCGAGTACGTGCTGGGCGCGGTATTGCTGTTCGCCAAGGACACCCTGACCAACCTGGCCCTGCAACGGGAGCGACGCTGGCGGCACCGTGACACCGCTCTGATCCGTGGCGCGCGGGCCCTGGTGGTGGGCGCCGGCTCGATCGGCCGCGAGATCGCCACGGTGCTCGGCGCCCTGGGCATGGAAGTGGTCGGCACCGCGCGTCGCGCCCGGCAGGACGCCGCGTTCGCCCGGGTGCACCGCCAGGAAGACCTGCCCGCCCTGCTCGGCGACGCGGACTATGTGATTGTCGCCGCGCCGCTCACCGACGCCACCCGCGGGCTGTTCGACGACCGCCATTTCCGCCTGATGAAGCCGGGCGCCGTGTTCATCAACGTGGGGCGCGGTGCCGTGGTGCGTACCGAATCCCTGCTCGGCGCGCTGGACAGCGGCCGGCTGGCCGGCGCCGCCCTGGACGTGTTCGAGGAAGAGCCGCTGCCGCCGGAGCATCCCCTGTGGCGCTATCCCAACGTCATGCTGTCGGCGCACATGGCCGGCGATTTCATCGGCTGGCGGCGCGCCCTGGGCGAACAGTTCGCCGATAATTTTCAACGCTGGCGGCGCGGGCAGCCGCTGGCCAATCCGGTGGATACGGCACGCGGCTACGGTCGCCGCTGAAGAGGAGGCACACCCATGAGCGAGGCATTGCGGACCCTGACTGCGCTGGAGTTGAAAAAGGCGTTCGAGCGCCGCGAGCTGTCACCGGTGGAAGTGGCGGCCGGGCTGCTGGACCATGTGCAGCATCACGATCACGCCCTCAACGCCTGGTGCCTGATCGACCGCGACACCACACTCGCCATCGCCAGGGAGTCCGAGCAACGCTATATGAAAGGCGAGGCGAACGGACTGCTGGACGGTATTCCGGTGGCGGTGAAGGATGTGTTCCTGACGCCCATGTGGCCCACCTTGAAAGGGTCCCGCACCATTGACGGGGCGAGCACGCTGAATAAGCGCTCGCCGGCCACCGCCGCGCTGGAACGCCACGGCTATGTGCCGCTGGGTAAAACCACCACCCCGGAGTTCGGCTGGAAAGGGGTCACCGACAGCCCTCTGTGCGGCCCCACCAATAATCCCTGGGACCCGTCGAAAACCGCCGGCGGCTCCAGCGGCGGTTCCGCCGCCGCGGTGTCCGCCTGCATGGCGCCCCTTGCCCTGGGCACCGACGCCGGCGGTTCGATCCGCATTCCGGCGGGCTTTTGCGGCATCGTCGGCCACAAGCCCACCTTCGGCGAGGTGCCGCACTGGCCGGCGAGCCCGTTCGGCACCCTGGCCCACGCCGGGCCGATGACGCGCACGGTGGCGGATTCGGCGCTGATGATGCAGGTGCTCAGCGAAGCGGACCCGCGTGATTCCCAGGCGGCGCCACGGCGCGGCACGGATTACCTGGGCGCCCTGGAGGGCGACCTGTCCGGTCTGCGCATCGCCTACAGCAACAACCTGGGCTACGTGGATGTGGACCCGGAAATCGAGCGCGCCTGCGCCGCCGCCGTGGAAGTGTTCCGGGACCTGGGCGCCACCGTGGTCGAGGTGGATCCGGGCTTCAGCAACCCCCTGGCCGCCTTCGGCCATCTGTTCTACGGCGGCGCCGCCAACGCCTGCCGGGATCTGACACCGCGCCAGCGGGAGCAAATGGACCCGGGGCTGATGCAGGTGGTGACCAAAGCCGAACGGCTTTCCATGCTCGATTATCTGGCGGCGGTCAATGAGCGCATGGCGCTTTCGGAGCGGATGGCGGTGTTCCACCAGAAGTACGATCTGCTGGTCACCCCGGTCCTGCCGATCACCGCGTTCGAAACCGGCCGGGAGGTGCCGCCGGACTGGCCCAATACCCGCTGGCCCACCTGGACCCCCTTTACCTACCCGTTCAACATGACCGGCCAGCCGGCGCTGTCCGTGCCGCTGGGCCTGGCCAGCGACGGCCTGCCCATGGGCCTGCAGATCGTCGGACGGCGCTTCGAGGACGAGCGGGTCCTCAAGGCCGGGCATTTGTTCGAGCAGCTTCGTCCTTTCACCGAACGGCCATCGCTGGCGCTCGCCGGCGCGACGGGCTGAACCGCAGAAAAAAAGGGAGCGGTGATATGAGCAGCATCAACCTGGACACGGACTTCTACGAAACCGAAGACCCGATCTGGAACCCGGCCCTGTTGACGATCCCGGTGCCCGGCATTCGCCGCATGGTGAACCTGGCCTCCACCATGGAGGACGTGATTCACCTGTCCATCGGCCAGCCGGATCTGAAACCGCCGGAGCACGTGGTGGAAGCGGCGGTGGACGCGCTGCGCGCCGGCCAGACCGGCTACACCATGGACGCCGGCCTGCCCGAGCTGCTGGAAGCGCTAGCGGACTATTACGGTGAACGCTATAACCGCACCCTGGTACCGGAAAACATCATGGTCACCACCGGGGCCACGGAAGCGCTGTATCTGGCGCTCACCGCCACCTCGGCACCGGGCCGGGAATTCATCGTCCCGGAGCCTTCGTTCATGCTTTACGCGCCCTTGATCCGCATGAACGGCGGCGTGGTGAAAACCATCCCCACGCACGCGGAGAATCAACACCAGCTGGACCCTCAGGCCGTGATCGACGCCATCGGCCCGCAAACCTACGCCATCGTGCTCAACTCGCCGAGCAACCCCACCGGCACCATCTATCCCCGCGACACCGTGGAAGCCATCGTCCAGGAGGCGGCGTATCGGGGGGTGTACGTGATCAGCGACGAGGTCTATGACCACTTGGTTTACGACGGCAAGGAATACCCCAGCGTGCTGTCCTGCTGCTCGGATCTGGACCATGTGATGGTCATTTCCAGCTTCTCGAAAACCTTCAGCATGGCGGGTATGCGCATCGGCTGGCTGATGGCCAGCCAGGGCGCCATCAAAAAGCTGCGCCGCTACCATATGTTCACCACCACGGTGGCCAACACGCCCTGCCAGTGGGCCGGGGTGGCGGCGCTGCGCGGCGAACGCTCCTTTATCGACAATATGCTGGTGGAATATCAGCGCCGCCGGGACAGACTGGTGGATCTGGTGAAAGCCACGCCGCACCTCACCGGCTACCGGCCCGACGGCGCCTTCTACCTGTTCCCGTCGCTGCCGGAGGGCGTCAACGGTGGCAATGTGGCGCTCAAGCTGCTGCGCGAAACCGGCGTCTGCACGGTGGCCGGGGAGACCTTCGGCGACAGCTGCAGCAACGCGCTGCGCATCAGCTACTCCACCTCCCTGGACCAGATCGAAGCCGCCTTCGAACGCATCATCCCCTGGATGGAAAAACAAGACTGGTGAAGAGCAGTGGACAGTTGATAGTTGACAGTTGATAGCTGAAAAACAAAAAAAGGCCGTGCCAGCGTTCATTCGCGGGCACGGCCTTTTCAGCAGCGGCAACGTTTACCGCGTCTTTAGCTGTCAACTATCAACTGTCCACTGTTAACTGCTTTTATGGCATTTCGTCGATTTCTTCTTTCTCGACGACCAGGAAGTCTTCCTTGGTGACGTTGAGCGTGAAGATCAGGTTGGCGACCACGTAGATGGACGAGTAGGTACCCACCACGATACCCACCAGCAGCGCCTCGGAGAACGCGCGCATCACTTCGCCGCCGAAGAAGAACAGCGCAAGCAGTACCAGCGCGGTGGTCAGGGAGGTATTGATGGTGCGGTTGAGCATCTCGTTGATGGCGTCGTTGACGATCTTCTCCGGGTCGGTCTCCCGGGTGTTGCGGAAGTTCTCGCGGATCCGGTCGGCGACCACGATGGAGTCGTTCAGCGAGTAACCGATCAACGCCAGGATCGCCGCCAGCACGGTCAGATCGAAGTGCCACTGCATCAGGGAAAACAGCCCCAGCACGATGATCACGTCGTGCAGCAGCGCGGCCACGGTGGCGACGCCGAATTTGTTGGTGAAGCGGAACCACACATAGACCAGCATCAGGCCCAGCGCCATCAGCATGGCGAGACCGGACTGGTCACGCAGCTCGTCCCCCACCTGGGGGCCGACGAACTCCACCTTGAGCAGTTCCAGGTCGCCGATTTCCGAATTGACGGCCTCGAACACCATGCCGCCCACCTGATCCGCTTCCACACCCTCGGTGGGGGCCACGCGAATGCTCACTTCCCGGGCCGAACCGTACTGCTGAACCACGGCGTCATTGAAGCCCTGTTCCGCCACGGCGCCCCGTACCCGGTCGAGATCCAGGTCCTGCTCGCTTTTTACCACCACCGAGGTGCCGCCGGTGAAATCCAGGCCCAGGTTCAGACCCCGGGTGGCGAGCAGCGCGATGGAGATCACCACCAGGACGATCGACAGTATGCCAAGCACCTTGCGCGGCGCCATGAAGTTGATGTGCTTCGCGGGAGCCTTACTCATAACCGCCTCAGATACTCAGTTTGGCCGGCGCGCGGGCGCCCCGGCCGTAGGTCATTTCCACCAGCGCCCGGGTACCGATGATGGCCGTGAACATGGACGACAGGATGCCGATGAACAGCGTCACCGCGAAGCCCTGCACGGACCCGGTGCCCGCGGAGAACAGGATCACCGCCACGATCATGGTGGTGATGTTGGCGTCCAGAATGGTGGTGAAGGCGCGGCCGTACCCTTCCTCGATCGCTTCGCGCGGGCGCCGGCCGTTACGCAGCTCCTCGCGGATGCGTTCGTAAATCAGCACATTGGCGTCCACCGCCATGCCCACGGTGAGCACGATGCCGGCGATCCCCGGCAGGGTGAGCGTGGCGCCGGGGATCAGCGACATCACGCCGACGATGATCACCAGGTTGCCGAGCAGCGCCACATTGGCGAACAGGCCGAACACCTTGTACCAGACCACCATGAACACCAGCACCAGGGCCATGCCCAGCGCCATCGACTTAAGACCGGCGTCGATATTTTCCTGACCGAGGCTGGGGCCGATGGTGCGCTCTTCCACGATGGTCACCGGCGCCGCCAGGGACCCGGCACGCAACAGCAGGGCCAGCTCGGACGCTTCCGCCGGGCTGTCGAGACCGGTGATCCGGAAGCGGCTGCCCAGGGTGTCCTGGATGGTGGCGACATTGATCACGTACTGGTCGGTGGTGCTTTCCGGCACCTGACGGCGCTCGCCGTCCTTGCCCTCGACGGTTTTCATCACCGTCTTGGTTTCGATGAACAACACCGCCATGGGGTTGCCCACGTTCTTGCTGGTGACCCGCTGCATGCTGCGCGCGCCGGTGGAGTCCAGCTCCACGTTCACCTGCGGCGTGCCGCTTTGCTGATCGAAGCCCATCTGCGCGTTGGTGACCTGATCGCCGGTGGCGATCTTGGACTTCTCCAGAATCACCGGCCGGTTACTCTGCGACTTGAACGGGAAGATCTCGGTGCCGGGGGGCGCGATGCCGGTGCTCGCCCGGCCGGACGAGTACTGGTCGGCCACCAGCCGGAATTCCAGGGTCGCGGTGCGGCCCAGGATACGACGGGCCTGGGACGCGTCCTGAACACCGGGCAGCTGCACCACGATGCGGTCGGCGCCCTGACGCTGCACCACCGCGTTGCCAACGCCGAGCTCGTTGACCCGGTTATTGAGCGCCGTGCGGTTCTGATCGACGGCGTAGTCCTGCAGTTCATCCAGGGTGCTCTGATTCAGCGTCAGGGTCAGGCGCGGCGGTTCCTCGGTCTGATTCAGGGTGAATTCCGGCAAGGCGGTACGCAGCGGCGCCCGCGCGGCGTCGGCGGCGATCTGGTCATCCAGGGTGATCACCAGGTCCTGGCCCTCGACATCCACGCCGCGGTAGCGGATGCCTTCGTTACGCAGGGTCAGCTTGGCCTGGCCGGCCCAGGCGTCCATGCGCTGCTGAATCACGGTGGCCATGTCCACCTGCAGCAGGAAATGCACGCCACCGCGCAAATCCAGCCCCAGGTTCATGGGCGAGGCCCCCACCGCGCGCAGCCAGTCCGGCGTGGTGGGGGCCAGGTTGAGGGCCACCACATAGTCCTCGCCGAGCGCGCTGGCGATCCGCTCGCGCGCTCGCAGCTGCGCGTCGGTGCTCTCCAGGCGCACCATCCAGGAATTATTGATGGTTTCGCCTTCGCCGTGCTCGATGTCGGCGTCGTCGAGGATGTTCAGCACCCGGTCACGAACCGGCACCGGCACCTGGCCGCCGGCGTCGTTGGCACTGATCTGAATGGCCGGGACGTCCGGATAAAGGTTGGGCAGCGCATAGAGGCCGCACCCCAATAGCACGGCCAGGAGCAGGAAAAATTTCCAGCGCGGATAGCGGGTCATAATGGTCTTCCGGTTCGGCCGGCGAGGACTTATATGGATTTAATGGTGCCTTTAGGCAACGTCGCCTGGACACTCTGTTTCTGCAGTTTGATCTCGAGATTGCCGCTGATCTCCAGCACCACGAAGTCGTCGGTGACCTTGGTGACCCGGCCGAGAATGCCGCCGCTGGTGATCACTTCGTCGCCTTTGTTCAGGCTCTGGACCAGATTCTTGTGCTCCTTGGCGCGCTTTTGCTGCGGGCGGATCAGGAAGAAGTAGAACACCACCACCATTACCACCAGCATGATCAGCTCGATACCGCCGCCGCCGGGAGCGGCACCGCCGGTTTGAGCGTGCGCGGGTGAAATCAACCAGTTCATTACGTTACTCCACGTTATCGTCGTTAAATCGCGGGTACGGGACGGCCCAAAGCCGCGTAGAAGTCGCTAATAAAGGCGCTCAATGTACCCGCTTCGATAGCCCCCCGCAATCCGGCCATCAGGCGCTGATAGTGGCGCAGATTGTGGATGGTATTGAGTTGCGCGCCGAGCATCTCGTTACAGCGATCCAGATGGTGCAGATAGCTGCGTGAAAAATGCCGGCAGGTATAGCAATCACAGTCGTCGTCCAGCGGGGCCAGGTCGTGCCGATGCCGGGCGTTACGAATTTTGAGCACGCCTTCCCGGGTGAAAATATGCCCGTTGCGTGCGTTGCGCGTGGGCATCACGCAGTCGAACATGTCCACGCCCCGCCGCACCGCCTCGACGATATCCTCGGGCCGGCCCACCCCCATCAGGTAACGGGGCCGCGCCTCGGGCATGTGCGGCGTGAGCGCGCCCAGGGTGCGCAGCATCTCTTCCTGGGGTTCACCGACGCTCAGCCCGCCCACGGCATAGCCGTCAAAACCGATGTCCACCAACCCCTGCAGCGATTCCCGGCGCAGGGTATCGTACATGCCCCCCTGTACGATGCCGAAACAGGCCGCATCGTTCCCCAGATCGTCGAAATGAGCCTGCTTGGAACGCTTCGCCCAGCGCAGCGACAGACGCATGGACTCGGCGGCCTGCGCCTCGGTGGCCGGGAACGGCGTGCATTCGTCGAAGATCATACAGATGTCGCTGTCCAGATCCGCCTGCACGCGCATGGCGATTTCCGGGGTCATCTCGAGGCGATCGCCGTTGATCGGGCTCTGGAACACCACGCCCTGCTCGGAAATCTTGCGCATCGCGCCCAGGCTGAACACCTGAAAGCCGCCGGAATCCGTGAGGATCGGCCGTTGCCACTGCATGAAGCCGTGCAGGCCGCCATGGGCAGTGATCACTTCGGTGCCCGGTCGCAGCATCAGGTGGAAGGTATTGCCCAGGCAGATTTCCGCGCCGATGTCCTCGAGATCCCGGGGCAGCATGCCCTTGACCGTGCCGTAGGTGCCCACCGGCATGAACGCCGGCGTTTCCACGCTGCCGCGCGGGAAAGTCAGCCGTCCGCGCCGGGCGGCGCCGTCGCTGGCCAGGTGCTGGAACGTCATTCGGGACATGGGGAACCTCGCTGGGCGTCGGACGCGTACTCGATGAACATGGCGTCGCCATAGCTGAAAAAGCGGTAGCGTTCGCGGATCGCCTCCCGGTACGCCGCCAGCACCCGCTCGCGGCCGGCGAAGGCGCTGACCAGCATCAGCAGGGTGGAGCGCGGCAAATGGAAGTTAGTGACCAGCGCGTCCACCTGGCGGAACCGGTAGCCCGGGTAGATAAAAATATCAGTCTCCGACTCGCCGGCCCGCAGCGCCCCGTCCGCGGACGCCGCCTCCAGCGTGCGCAGGGCGGTGGTGCCCACGGCCACCACGCGGCCACCCCGGGCGCGGGTGGCGGCGACCTGCTCCACCAGAGCGGCCTCGACGCGAAAGCGTTCACTGTGCATGGGGTGGTCCTCGACCCGCTCCACCCGCACCGGCTGAAAGGTGCCGGCGCCCACGTGCAGCGTCACGAAGCCGGTTTCCACGCCCTGGGCCCGCAATTGCTCGAGCATCGCCTGATCGAAATGCAGGCCGGCGGTGGGCGCCGCCACGGCCCCGGGCTCGCGGGCGTAGACGGTCTGGTAGCGCTCCTGATCCGCGCCTTCGTCGGGGCGGTCGATATAGGGCGGCAATGGCACGTGGCCGATGCGCTCCAGCGCCTCCAGGGCGGTCTCGCAGCCGGTGAAATCCAGCTCGAACAGCTCGCCCCGGCGGCCTTCCACCCGGGCGCCGATCCCCTGCTCGAATACCAGCCCGGTATCCGGCTTGGGTGATTTGGAGGCACGCACATGGGCCAGCGCCCGGGTGCCCTCCAGCAGGCGCTCGATCAGCACTTCCACGCGGCCGCCGGAGCTTTTGTGGCCGAACAGGCGAGCCGGAATCACCCGGGTGTCGTTGAACACCAGCAGGTCGCCGGGCCGCAGGTGGCCGGCCAGATCGGGGAACCGCTGATGTTTCAGGTCGTCCACGGTGAGCGCCAGAAGGCGGGCGTCGCGGCGCCGCTCGGGGGGATGGCGGGCGATCAGCTCTTCGGGCAGCTCAAAATCAAAGTCGTCGACTCTCACGCGGTTATTCCTCCACCCCGGTCAGACCGCCTTGGCGCCCTTGGGCAGCACCACGGTGGCGGTGAGCGACAGGCGGTCGTGGAGCGTCTGATGCGGGTGCACCAGCACCACCAGATAGCCGGCCCCCAGCGTCAGCCAGGACAGGCCGGCGGCGGCAAAGCGCGCCACCGTTTGCCACAGGCGCATGGGGCCGCCACGGTAATCGCGCACCTGCAAACGCCAGGCCCGCATCCCCAGTGTCTGGCCGCCGTGCAGCCAGAACCAGGCGTAGAAGGCCCAGGTTTCCAGCAGCAACAGGGGGAAGAGCACGCCGCGCAGCACCGTCGGATCGGCGCGGGTCACGCCGTTGATATCCTGCACCGGGAGACCGGTATGGTTATAGACCAGCACGAACAGGCCGGCGCTGACGAACCACAACGCGACCACCAGAAAGCCATCGTAAACCAGGGCCATAAAGCGTTTCAGCAAACCGGCGGGTTTGGCGTCAAGAATCATGGGGGCTCCGACGCGCGTACCAGCGACTGGCGACGAAAGGATACGGAATAAAAAGCCCGCGCAACGCGGGCCCTTTTTAATGTTTGGTACCAGAGGCCGGACTTGAACCGGCACGCCCTCGCGGGCAACGGATTTTGAATCCGTCGTGTCTACCAATTCCACCACTCTGGCTTTGGCTTACCGCGGGACAGCGATCCCGCCGTCCCGGGCGGCGAGTATACCAAGCCCGGCCGACATTGCCAGCCGTTCAGCGCACACGCAGCAGCAACCAGATGCCCAGCGCCAGGCACAGCAGCGGCGGCAGCCCCGCCGCCAGCAGCGGCTCGGTGCGGAACACCAGGGACAGGTGTCCAAAAAACTGCTGACCGTAGTTGAACGTCAGGCCCGCGACGATGCCCGCCGCCATCCGCAACCCCATGGTCACTTCGCGCAGGGGGCCGAAAATAAAGGAGATCGCGATCAACACCATGCCGACGGTGGCCGCCGGCATCAGCAGCTTCTGCCAGAACGCCAGCATGTAATCCGCGCTCTGCAGCCCCTGCTCTTTCATGTAACGGGTGTAGTTCCACAGCTTGGCCATGGCCAGGCGCCGGGGTTCCAGAATCACGATGCTGAGCAATTGCGGGGTAAGGCTGGTGTCCCAGCGACCGCCGCCTTCGGTGTAGGTCTCGGTGCCGTTGTCGGTGAACCGGGTGCCTTGGATATTCTGCAGCGTCCAGTGGTCGCCCTGGTAGAGGGCCCGTTCCACGAACTGGCTTTCTTCCAGCTGATGGTCGTCGTTAAAGCGATAGCGGGTCAGGCCGTAGAGCACGCCGTTGGGCTGCACCGTATTGATATGGATGAACTCGTCCCCTTCCCGGTGCCAGAACCCGTACTCGCTGCGCAGCGCCTCGCCGCCGCCTTCCTGCAGGGACCGGTTACTCTGCGCCACCTGCTCGGTGTAAGGGGCCAGGTACTCGCCCACCGGGATGGACAACAGCATCAGGAAGATCACCGGCCGCAGCACCATCCAGCTGACTTGCAGGGTGGACACGCCGGCGGCACGGATCACCGACAATTCGCCGCTGTTGGCCATCAGCCCCAGGCCGATCAGGGTGCCGAGCAGAATCGCCATGGGCAGGTATTCGTGGAAGCGGCGCGGGACGGTGGTAAGCACGAACTGCAGCGCCTGCATCACCTGATAGCCGCCGCGCAGAAACTCCAGCTCATAGATAAAGCTGAACAGGCAATCCAGGCCCACGATAATCGCCACGATGGCCAGCGAGGGCAGCAGTACCGAGCGCCAGAAGTAGCGCTTGAGCAGGGTCATGCGCGGGCCCTCCTCGGTTTCAGGCGGCCGCCGAAATACAGCATGAAGACGGCGAAACCGGCAATCAGATGGATCCAGATCATCGAGTAGTACCAGGGCCGTTCGCCGCCGGGTACTTCGGCGATCCAGCTGCGCATCGTCAACAACAGGCCCACATAGAGCATGTAGCCGAGCACCGCGGGAATCATGCGCAAAAACCGGCCCTGGCGGGGGTTAACGCGGGCCAGGGGTATCGCGGCCAGGCACATGATCGGCACCGTCAGCACCAGGGACCAGCGCCACTCCAGCTCCGCCATGGCCTGATTGCCACCGTCCTGCATCAGATCCAGGGTGGAGCGACCGCGCACCTCCGGCGGCCGGCTGCTGGAGCGTTCGCTGCCGATGCGCACGCGCGCCTTCTCGAAGGCCACTTCCCGGTAATCCGCTTCGCCGGGCTTGCCCTGATATTGATAGCCGTCGGTCAATTCCAGGTAGCTGATGCCGTCCTGTTGCATCAGGTTGCCGCTGCGCGCCCAGACGGTGAGCAGCCGCCCGGCCTCTTCGCCGGAGAAGCTGGCGTCCGCCACGAAGACGTTTTCCAGCACGCCTTCCTCGCGATTAAGGCTTTCCGCGTAGGTCGCCCTCTGGTTGTCGTCGTCGCCTTTCACGTGAAACCGGCCGGGGGTCAGCAGTTCCAGCACCGAGCGCCCTTTCTGCTCCTCGAAAATGCGGTTCACCTCCGCGTCCCCCTGCGGCGTAACATAGAGCGCGAACAGAGCAATCACGCTCATCGCCACCAGGGCGGGTACGATCAACGACCGGACCACCCGGCCGTCGCCCTGCCCTCCGGCGCGCAGCACCACCATTTCGTTGTCCATGTGCATGCGCCCGAGCACCAGCAGCAGGGCGATGTACAGGCTCAACG
>CAZKWA010000080.1:0-15499 GCA_964556345.1 uncultured Alcanivorax sp. | reverse complement strand
CCTTTCGCGGGCCGGGCCCGCTCCCACAAGCCCCACTCCCACAGGCCGTTTTAATGGCCGCCTTTGATGCAGCGGAAGATTACGAACTTGGCGTTGCGGGCCACCGTCTCCACCCGCTGAAACAGCTTGCCCAGCGGCCGCTGGTAGCCAAGATGCTGGTTGGCCACCACCCACAGCTCACCACCGTCGACCAGCCGCCGGGCGGCCTGCCGGAACAGACCGCGCGCCACCCGGTCGTCCACCGCATGGCCCCGGTGAAACGGCGGGTTGAGCAGGATCAGATCGAAATCGGTGTCCAGCCCCTCCAGGCCGTTGCCGAGGTGGAAGCGGTGCCGCTCCGGTTGCCGGTCGTGGTCGGCCACATTGGTCCGGGCGCTCTCCACCGCCAGGAAGGACACGTCGCAGAAGGTCACCCGCGCCGACGGGCAATCCGCCGCCAGGCTCAGCCCCAGGACGCCATTGCCGCAGCCCAGGTCGGCCACTTCGCCGCTGACGTCGGTGGGCGGATGATCAAGCAGAAAGCGGGCGCCGATATCCAGGTGACGGCGCCCGAACACCCCGGGGCCCGCCTGCAGGGTCCAGCCGCGCTCCGGAACGGACACGCGGGCCGGTTCCGGTGCATCGCGCAGGGCGGCGCCGGGCGCTTCGGCGGTGAACAGCCGCGCCTTTTTCCAGCCGAGCCCGGCGCGGCCGTTGCCGAGCCAATGTTCCAGCAGCGGCACCAATTGCGCCGGCAGATGCTTGTCCATGCCCGCCAGCCACACCGGCGTGCCCGCCGGCAGCCAGGTGGCCAGCCAGGCCAGTTGCGCTTCCAGCAGCGACACCGCCTTGGGCAGCCGCACCAGCACCTGATCCGGGGTCTCCGGCGGGGCTTGCCAGGGCCACAGCCAGGCGTCGCCGGGGGACGCGCGCCCGTTATCCTCGGCGTTGGCGCTGGTGGCCCGCCAGGCGAGCCAGTCGTCGCCGGCACTCCAGGCCGGGCCCGCGCCGGCGGCGGTCAGCCACAGGGCACCGCACTGGTCATTCAATACCAGGGTCGCCGGCCCGCGCCGGTGCTCGTCGAGCGTCTTGAGCAGGTAGCGGTCGGCGGCGTCGAACGGCAGCAAGGGGTCGCCGCGTCGATGCGGCCAGCGTTTGAGGACCAGCGGGCCCAGGGTGGCTTCGGCCATAATTCAGCGTGGCAGCAGGCTCGGGAAGGGCGCATTGTGCCCGCCCCATCCGGCTTTGGCCAGAATATGCGCAACCGGCACATCGACCGGGTTAAAACGGTGGCATTCTGAAAATTCGCTGCTAGAATACGCCGCACATTCGGAGTATAGCTCAGCCTGGTAGAGCACTACGTTCGGGACGTAGGGGTCGCAGGTTCGAATCCTGCTACTCCGACCAAATTAAAAAAGCCGACCCTCGGGTCGGCTTTTTTATTGCCTGGCGCTCGGCAATCAGAAGGTGTACACCAGCGAGACACTGGTTTCCTGATCGGTGTTGTGAGTGCCGGCGGGCACCTCGGAGTCACGGGTCACCAGATGGCTCAGGCGCATGGCGAAGTGATCGTTGATCTTGGAGGTCAGGGCCGTCTCGGAACGCACCGAGGTATTGTCCTCGCCCACTTCCGTGGACACGGTCTGACGGAAGGAGGCGTTGTCGTTGATCTTCCATTTGTAGTTACCGGCGAAACGGGCGATCACGCTTTCATCCTTGTTATCACAGCCGCCGTAGGAATCTTCCGGCTCCAGGCACTCGACGCGATAACCGGGACCGGCTTCAAGGTCCAGCACGTGCGCCGGCGTTTCCAGAAAACGGCGACCGAGACCGAGCGCGTAGCTGGCCTGGTACTGAAACCCGGAGAAGTTGTCCTTGTCGTAGGTCAATACGTTAAACAAATAGTTGTTGTCGGTCAGTTTGCGGTCCAGCTTGTAGGAGGCGTAATAGCGTTCCGCGGTGCGCTCTTCCTCGCCGTCATCGTTTTCACTCATGGTATTGACGGCTTCCGCCTTGGCGGTCTGGCGCCAGTTGACGCCGTCATGGGCGGCATTCGCCTTGCCGACAATCGACTCGGATTCGCTATTGCCGCGCGCGAGGAGGTAGGAGGCCTCCATTTCAATGTCCCAGGCGCGTTCCTGAGCGCTTTCCTGCTCCGCTTCCTGGGCGTGGATCATCGCCGGCATTACCGCCGCGCCGCACGCCAGGGCCAACCATTGTTTACGCATTATTCCTCCTCGAAGTCGTTGTTGATCGGGTGCCCGGAATCCGGCGACGGTACACACCCGTGCCTTCCCAAGCATGCAGGTGCCCACGAGAAACGCGCGTAAAGGCACCTTTCAGCGGGGTTTATTCAGTGGGATTCACTGCTCTGTGATTGCGGCTGGTAGCGCTCCACCAGCTGGAAGACGGCGTAAAACAGCACCGTGAAAAACAGATTGCCGGCCAGGGTCTTCCACAGGAACGGCAGGCCGGCGGCGTAGCTGGCCAGCAAGCCGGAGGCATCGGCCGGGTACAGGGTACCGGCGGCCCAGACGCCGAAATTGGTCACCGCGTAAAACAGCAGCGCCGCCACCACCGCGCCGCCGGCGTGGGCCAGCACGCCGCGTCGCTGCAGCAACACACCGCCCAGCGCGATCACCACGAAGGCGCCATAGACGTAGAGAACGGTGTCATGAAAGCCGAGGATCAGATCCGACGCCACCAGCGTGCCCAACGGAACCAGTGCCCGGCCCAGAGGGTGGCGCAGACGGGCACCGGCGATCAGCGCCAGCGCGCCAAGCGGCGTCATGTTGAACTCGTGCGGCACCACGCGCCACAGAAAGGCAAAACCCGCCAGGGCCAGCAGAACGATAACGGTACGGCGCATCAAACTCCCCTTACACTTACCTGAAACCGCCGCGGGAGAGCGGCGCTGTTGAATGGGCGGGAGTATAACGCACCTGCCACGTTGGGTAACCCGGCCACAGCCGGTATAATGCGCGGCCCGGTTTCCCACGGTCACCCCCCGATGGAGCACTGCATGTCCTCGAACCGCCGCGAACAACTCACCGCCCTCCTCCGGGAGCGTATCGTCATCCTCGACGGCGGCATGGGCACCATGATCCAGCGCCTGCAGCTCTCCGAAGAGCAGTACCGCGGCCGTCAGTACGCGGACTGGCCTTCCGACCTGAAAGGCAACAACGACCTGCTGAGTATCACCCAGCCGGAGATGATCGAGCAGTTGCACCGGGACTATCTCAACGCCGGCGCCGACATCATCGAGACCAATTCCTTCAACAGTACCGCCATCGCCATGGCGGACTACGATATGCAAGATCTGGCACGCGAGATCAACGTGGCCGCCGCCCGGGTGGCGCGCCGCGCCGCGGACGGCGTCGCCACCCCGGAACGGCCCCGCTTCGTGGCCGGCGTGCTGGGCCCCACCAACCGCACCGCCAGTATCAGCCCGGACGTGAACGACCCGGGCTACCGCAATACCGACTTCGACCGTCTGGTGGCGTCGTATCTGGACGCCATCGACGGCCTGGTGGAAGGCGGCGTGGACCTGATCCTGATCGAGACCATTTTCGACACCCTGAACGCCAAGGCGGCGGTGTTCGCCGTGGATCAATACTGCTACGAGAACGGGCTGGATCTGCCGGTGATGATCTCCGGCACCATCACCGACGCCTCCGGGCGCACCCTGACCGGCCAGACCACCGAGGCCTTCTACAACTCCCTGCGCCACGCCCGGCCGATTTCCATGGGCCTCAACTGCGCCCTGGGGCCGATGGAACTGCGTACCTACGTCGAGGAGCTGTCGCGCATCAGCGAGTTCCATGTGTCCGCGCACCCCAACGCCGGCCTGCCCAATGAGATGGGCGAGTACGACCTGGACGCGGAAACCATGGCCGATGAAATCGGTGAGTGGGCGAAGTCGGGCTTTCTGAACATTATCGGCGGTTGCTGCGGCACCACGCCGGAACACATCGCGGCGATTGCCGAAGCGGTCGAGGGCAAGCCGCCCCGCCGCCTTCCGGAGATCCCGGTGCAGTGCCGGCTGTCCGGTCTGGAGCCGTGCAACATCGCGCCGGACGATCTGTTCGTGAATGTCGGCGAGCGCACCAACGTGACCGGCTCCAAACGCTTCCTGCGTTTGATCAAGGAAGAAGACTACGACACCGCCCTGGACGTGGCCCGCGACCAGGTGGAAAACGGCGCCCAGATTATCGACATCAACATGGACGAAGGCATGCTGGAGTCCAAGGAATGCATGGTGCGCTTCCTGAATCTGGTGGCCGCGGAGCCGGAGATTTCCAAGGTGCCGATCATGATCGACTCTTCCAAGTGGGAGGTGATCGAAGCGGGCCTGAAGTGCATCCAGGGCAAGGGCGTGGTCAATTCCATCTCTCTTAAGGAAGGTGAAAAGGCTTTCCTCGATCAGGCGCGCCTGATCCGGCGTTACGGCGCCGCCACCGTGGTGATGGCGTTTGACGAGGACGGCCAGGCGGAAAGCCGCGATGAAAAGGTGCGCATCTGCACCCGCGCCTACAAGCTGCTCACCGAGGAAGTGGGCTTCCCGCCGGAAGACATTATTTTCGACCCCAACATCTTCGCCATCGCCACGGGTATCGAGGAACACAACAACTACGCGGTGGATTTCATCGAAGCGGTGGCGGAGATCAAACGCACCCTGCCCCACGCGATGATCTCCGGTGGCGTGTCCAACGTGAGCTTCTCGTTCCGGGGCAACAACCCGGTGCGCGAGGCTATCCACGCGGTGTTCCTGTATTACGCCATCAAGAACGGCATGGACATGGGCATCGTCAACCCGTCGCAACTGGCGATCTACGCCGACATCCCCGACGAGTTGCGCGACGCGGTGGAAGACGTGGTGCTCAACCGTCGCGACGACGGTACCGAACGCTTGCTCGAGCTGGCGGAAAAATACAAAGGCGCCGGCGAAAAGGAGGCCAAGAAGGAGGACCTGGAATGGCGCTCCTGGCCGGTGGAGCAGCGCCTGGAGCACGCCCTGGTCAAGGGCATCGCCGATTACGTGGAAGAGGACACCGAGCTGGCGCGCCAGAACGCGGAGCGCCCGCTGCACGTGATCGAAGGCCCGCTGATGGACGGCATGAACGTGGTCGGCGACCTCTTCGGCGAAGGCAAGATGTTCCTGCCCCAGGTGGTGAAATCCGCCCGGGTGATGAAAAAGGCGGTGGCCTATTTGCTGCCGTACATGGAAAAAGAGAAGGAAGAGCTGGGCACCCAGGACGAGGCCAACGGCAAGATTCTGATGGCCACGGTAAAAGGCGACGTCCACGACATCGGCAAGAACATCGTCGGCGTGGTGCTGCAGTGCAACGGCTACGATGTGGTGGACCTGGGCGTGATGGTGCCCTGCGACAAGATTCTGGAGACCGCCCGCCAGGAGAAGGTGGACATCGTCGGCCTGTCCGGCCTGATCACCCCGTCCCTGGACGAGATGGTGCACGTGGCCAGTGAAATGGAGCGCCTGGGCATGGAGCAGCCGCTGATGATCGGCGGCGCCACCACCAGCCGCATCCATACCGCGGTCAAGATCGACCCCAACTATCACAACCCGGTGATCCACGTGGCGGACGCGTCCCGCGCCGTGGGCGTGGCGTCGCGACTGCTGTCGAAAACCCAGAAAGCGGACTATGTGGCGGAGATCAAACAAACCTACGAAGACCTGCGCGAGCGCCGCAAACAGCAGCAGGTGGACCGCTCCCTGATCAGCATCAAGAAGGCGCGCGAGCACCGCTTCCAACCGGACTGGGACAACTACACGCCGCCGGAGCCCAGGGTGAAGGGGCTCAAGGTGTTCGACGACTACCCGCTGGACGAACTGGTGGAGCGCATCGACTGGACGCCGTTTTTCCGCTCCTGGGAGCTGGCTGGCAAGTTCCCGCGCATCCTGGACGACGAGGTGGTGGGCGTCGAAGCCACCAAGCTGTACAACGACGCCCGCGACATGCTGGACAAGATCGTCAAGGAGAAGTGGCTCACCGCGCGCGGCGTGATCGGCTTCTGGCCCGCCCAGTCGGATATGGACGATATCCTGCTTTACCGGCAACCCGGCGACGACCAGCCGTTCATGACGCTGCATCACCTGCGTCAGCAGCTGGACCGCTCAAAGAACCAGAAGCCGGACTACTGCCTGAGCGATTTCATCGCCCCGAAAGACAGCGGCAAGACCGACTGGCTGGGCGGTTTCGCGGTGACCGCCGGCATCGGCATCGACGAGCACGTGAAACGTTTCGAGGCGGACCATGACGACTACTCCTCGATCATGATCAAAGCCCTGGCGGACCGTCTCGCCGAAGCCTTCGCCGAGCGCCTGCACGAACGGGTGCGCAAGGAATTCTGGGGCTACGACAGCGACGAAGCGCTCAGCAACCAGGAGATTATTTCGGAGAAATACCGCGGCATCCGCCCGGCCCCCGGCTACCCCGCCTGCCCGGACCACACCGAAAAAGCCCTGCTCTGGGAGCTGCTGGAACCGGAAAAGAACGCCGGCATGATCCTCACCGACCACTACGCCATGTTCCCGGCGGCGGCGGTGTCCGGCTGGTACTTCTCGCACCCCGAATCCAAATACTTCGGCACCGGCAAGCTCGGCAAGGACCAGATGGACGACTACGCGGCGCGCAAGGGCATGTCGCGCAAGGACATCGAGAAGATGGTGCCGCACTTGCTGGGATACATAGAAGACTGAAGAAAAAGTTGACAGTTGATAGTGGCCAGTTGACGGCTAAAACAAGGCGTAACCGCGGCGTTTGCGGATTGGCATAAGCGTGTTTACGAAAAGCCGATGAGCGCGGGCACGGCGCCCCAGGCAGGCTCCGCCCGTGCCCGCGCAGCTGTCAACCGTCAACTGTCAATTGTTAACTCGCCACGCTCGCCATCGAGCGTGGCTTCCCTTCCGTCAACGACGCTGTGCATCACATCACTGGCGTCCCACACCGCCGGGATCGAGCAGGCCACCGCCAGGCTGGCGGCGGCGTTGGCCGGGTCGCGGCCGGTGATCACCAGGCCGGCGGCCTGCACCAGCCAGGGGGTCCAGCTCGGGTCGACCTGATCCACCACCAGGATGTCGCCGGGTTGAATGCGGTTGAGTGCCCAGGCGCTGCACAGGCGGCGTACCGGCCCGGTCACCGAGCCGGGCACCAGGGTGGCGCCGCGCAGCACCGGGCTGAGGCGCCCGCCCCCGCCGAAACCAAAACCGATGCGGTCCATCTTCCAGTCCGGCGCGCCGGCGTGCGCGTCTTCCAGGTAACGGACCTTGCGCTGGCCGATCACGTCGCCGGACGCGGAAGCCGGCACCCGGCCCTGCATCCAGAGCTCCCAGAGCTCGTCGAAATAGAGGAAGAACACATCGTCGGGGTGGGCGAGCAGTTTATCGTGGACCAGCATCGCGGCCAGATCGGTCAGCAGCGCGCGCAGCCGGTTGCCCAGCGCGAAGCGCAACCCACGCGCCCGGCGGGCCAGTTCCAACAGGCTCGGATCGATGTCGGCGGGGAGGTCGCTGTTCAGCGACAGCGATTGCGCCGGGATGCGCAGACTCTGTGACTGCGCCGGCTTGTCGCACAGCGGCGCGTGCACCGGGTCGGCGCCGGTACGCAGACGGCTGACCTCCAGGGCCGCCCGGTCGCCGGCCAGCACCGCTCTCAAGGTGGCCATTTCCACCGAACTGAGCAGCAGCGCCAAGGGCACCGGCCGCCGTTCGCCGACCAGCTGGTCGGGCACGTTCAAGTACGCCAGCGCGCCCTCGTGGCCGGCCAGCCGTTCGCCAAGGCGGTCCAGTTCCATCAGGCTGCGCCACAGGCGCTCGCGGTCGCGATGCGGTGCCCGCCAGCCCTGCAGACGGCGGCCGATCGCGGCCAACTGCCAACGCTGCCAGGCGTGGCGGCCACGCCCCGGCGGTTTGCCGGCCGACGGATAGCCGGCCACGCTTTCCAGCGGTTGCCAGGCCGGCGGTACCTTGGCGGCCGCGCCGGGGTGCTGTTCGCGCAGCCGCCGGAAAAATTCGCTGTTGGTATACAGGTGGCTCTGCTGTCGGCGGTAGGGTTCGACCCGGGCCAGATCGCTCCACCCGTGCTGCTCCACCAGCCGCCACCAGAAGTGGGTTTTCATCCAGCGCCCCGCCAGGGTGTACCAAAGCGGCGTCACCGCCTGGTTGAACAGCGCCGGCGCGGCCCGCCGGGTCCAGACTTCCTTGGGCACCGGCAGCGACCCCACCGGCAGTGTCTGCAGCAGCCACAGCCGCTCGCCGTCGTGGATCCATTCGCCGGCCTGAGGCCGTTCGAAGCCACGCCGCAGCTGCTCGCCCAGGGCCAGCAACTGCGACGTCGCCACCGCCTGGTCCAGGGGCGCCGCCTCGGTGTCGGCGCGGTACACCAGCCGTCCTTGCTCGTCGAAGATCAGCCGCTGCCGTTCGGCGCCGCCTTCCACCACGCCTTCGACCACCATATGCGGCAGGTCCTGTCGCAGCGGATGGCGGGTGAACAGCACCCCGGCGGCGCGCTGGCGGGGCAAGGCCTGGACCACCACCTGGCGGGGCGCCGGGTCGCGGCCGAATACCGTGGTCAGGGCCGCCGCCAGGGACTCGTCGGAATCCAGGTTCAGCAGGCTCTCGCGCTGTGATTCCGGGTTCATGGCGCCCTGGTGGAGCACCCAGTAACGGTCGCCGTTGAACATGCGCGGCAAGGCGCGCAGCCGTCGAATCAAACCCGCTGTGTCCAGTTCCAGCACGGCTTCCCGCGAGATGCGCCAGCTCGGTGGCACCGGCAGCCCGGACGCCAGCCAGCGTTGCACGTTCTCGTCGCCCCGCTCGTCGGCGGCCAATACGTCTATGCTCATGAGTGTCTAATAATAATCAGAGTTGGCCGCGGCGCAGGCGCTTGGTCAGCCAGAGCCCGCCACGGTAAAACAACGGCGTGAGAACCAGGGTGCCCCCCAAGAGCACCACGGCAATGCCGCCAAAAAGCACCGGCGCCTTCATCAGCGTGCTCATCAGAGAATCCTGCCAATAGAAAAACCACTCATGGTCGGCGGGAAACAGCCAGATATGGAACTGATAAAACACCGCTTCCGGCCCGGAAACGAGCAGCCAAACTACCATAGCCAGCAACGGGGTCACAGCGATCAGCGCCCGTCGCCGATAATCCGGCGCCGGGCGCCTCGCCAGCCAGGCCGCCAGGGGCAGCCAGGCCAGAAAAGCGATGCCCAGCGCCACCCGGCCATGGTCGATCAGGCGCGCCACGTCACGCAGGTGCTGCACTTCGGCGGGACGCAACAGGGTGACCGGCATGCCGAAGCGGTCGTGGTAACGGATCGACGCCAGCCCCTGGCCACCGTCGTGCACCGCCACTCTGATTTCATGGAACAGCCGGGCATGCTGTTGGGCGTCCAGCGTTTCCAGGTCCGGCCGCTGGTAGCGGTTCAAGGGGCCGTATTCGTCGATATGCCGGTCGATATCCAGCGTCTGATACCAGAAGGCATACCCGTAGTCGGCCTGGGCGTAGAGGGCCCAGGTCACGCCCAGCGCCAGCACCACGGTGGTCAGGGCGTACAAAAACCAGGCGCTGAGATCCACCAGGCCGGCGGCGGCAAGGCGCCGCCGGGCCGCATGGCGGGTGGCTTTCACCACCGCTCAGCGCGCCAGGGTGGCACGCAGGGAGGCGGTGCCCGGCTTGTCGCCGGCGCTCATTTCCATGGTCGCCAGGGTCAGGCCCTTCTCTTCCATGGCCTGCAGCCAGAGCAGGATGTCACTGGCGGGCTGGTTCTCCATCTGGATGCGCACCGAACGGTCGCCGTCCGGGGTGAAGCCGCGCAGGGTGAGGCCGTAGGACTGCACCGAGCGGCTGATGTTGCTGGTCCAGTTGGGGCCCAGGTCGGCGCCGCCACCGCCGCCACCACTCCGGGCCGCGCGCACCGCGTCGGCGTTGCTTTCGATCCAGGCCAGGGTTTCCTGATTGGCCAGGTAGCGCTGGCGCGCTTCGTCGCGGGCCTCCCAGGCGGGCTGCCAGATCAGCCAGTACACCAGCGCCACCGCCAGCAAGAGGGCGAGCACCTGCAGAATGCGTTGCTCGCGGGGTTCCCGTTGTTCGTACCAGGCGCGGGCCGGCGCCAGCTTCGCGTCCAGTTTTTCCCGTGCCTGTTGCAGATTCTGCTTCATCCCGCCTGCTCCACCTTGACCCGGGCCGTGACGCCGGTGGCGCCGTTCCGGTAATTGGCGATCGTGGCGCGCACGCCTTTCTCATTGAGGGCGCTCTGCAGCTTCTCCACCTGGTTGTATTCCTTGGCGCCCAGGTCCAGCAGCAGGCTGCCGTCGCGCTGATCGAACTGCAGCCGCTTGGGCTCCACCTCGCTGTCCGACAGCGTCGACGCCACCGCCGGCAGCACCCGGAACAGCGTGCCGCCGCCGGCGCCGCCATCGCCGCCCAGGCGCGCCAGGCGGGCCTCGAACTGGCGGCGCAGGCCGGAGGTGGCGCGGTCGCCGGGGAACAGGGACTGATACAGCGCGGCGGCCTCGGCGAAGGTCTCGTCGGCGGCTTTCTGGTAGCGCCACTGTTGCGCCCAGACCGCCGCCAGGGCGATGAAGAACACCGCCGCGGCCAGGCCCATCACCGGCTTCCAGGGCTGCCAGGGCGACGGGCCGCTGGCCTGATTCTGCCGTTGCGAGAAGGCGCCCTGCAGCACTTCCACGCCCTTGTCGGCGGCCAGCGCCGACTGCAGCTGATCGCAGAGCGTGGCGGGGTCCTCAAGGCGGGTGAAGTGCAGCTCGTCGTCGCCGTGCAGGGCCAGCACCGCCTCGCGCTGGGCCTCGTCGGCCACCAGCGCCTGGTCCCGCTCCAGAATCAGAGCGCCCCACCCTTCCACGGTGATCAGCACCGGCGTCTGTGGCGCCAGCAGGTCGGCGTCGGCCTTGAGGCTCTGCGGGCGCACCCGATGCTCGCGGCAAAGGTGAATCAGCGCCTCGAGATGGGGGCGGTTGATCACCGCCACCGGGTAGCGCCCGTGCTCCGCCTTGCCGGACGCGAACCAGAGCTGCTCCGGCGCTTCCAGCAGCTGCTCCTCGAGCAAATACGGCAGCACCCGCTGCAAATGGCGGGCCTGTTTGCGTGACAGAGTCACGCTGGTCAGCAGCGCCTCGGCGCTGGTCACCACCAGGTTCACCGCGTGCCCGGACAGCGCCTCCAGCGCCTCGCCCAGGCTGCCGTGGCGCGGGCTGTCCGCGCGGCTTTCCTGGAACAGCACCCTGGCGTCGGCCAGTGTGTCCTGAAATGCCCCCGGGGCCAGATAGATCAATGCTGAATCGGCCACAATAAGAATCCTTTACGTCCCTGGAATACTGTCTATCACATTGTTGTTGTCATCGCCCGCATTGTAGAAGGGATTGCAGGCGGGTTCGAGCGGCGACAGTAACGGCTTGACCTGCCGGCTGTAGACCAGCGTGCCGTCCGCGCCGCCACCGGCGGAGCGGCGCACCCGGCTGACCAGACGGCTGAGATTGCCGGCCACTTCCACATCCACCATCACCTGAAAGTACTCACTGGCGACCCCCAGCCGCTCGCTCAGCGCCTGCTTTTCCTCCTCTTCCAGGCTGGCGAATGGTGCCTGCTGCATCAGCGTGCCGATATCCTCGATGGGCTCTTCCTGGCGCAGGGTCACCACCGCCTCGCCGGCGCCGGAGCCGGCCACGGCGCCGAGCACGGCGTCCAGCACCGGCAACGGCGCCGTGTTGACGTTGAGCTTGGTGTCGCTGGGCAAGGCGGCGAACAGCCCCCACATGGCCGGATCCGGAAACAGATCGGTGACCTCGAAGCTGCGCAGGGCGCGCAGTTCGGTTTCATGGGCCACCGGCATATTGGGTGTGCGGCGGAGGCGGTATTCCGCGTCCTCGGCGCCCTCCACCGCGTCGACAATGTTGTTGCTGTCGATCCAGTCGGTCATTTCGTTGGCGAGGATGCTCGCCTTGGCCGGGTCCGGCAGGGTCTGCTGCAACAGCCGCTGGAGCATGTCGCGGGCCTGGTCGTCGCGGGTGAAGCCGGCGCCGTTCGCCTCCACCAGCCAATTCAGGTTGAAGCGGCCCTGCAGGTCCTGGACGCTGGCGCTGAGAATGGCGTCCTCATAGGGGGTGGGCGCCAGCTGCACCGCCCACTGCTCTTCGAGGCACTCGTCCAGCTGCTGGTTGGTGCGACGGTCCTCCTCGAGATCGTCGATCAGCCCCTGCACCGCCACCACCTCGGCGGCCATCGCGTACTGGTAGCGCTTGTCCCATTCCAGCAGGTTCTCCGTGCGTACCCGGAAGCGGTCCTGGCGGAACATCACCTCGGTGGTCACCGCCGCCAGGATCGCGAACAGCATCAACACGATGATCAGCGCCATGCCCTGCTGGCGGCGCCGACCGCCGGTACGCGGATGCACGCTCAGGACGCCCATGGGTTCACCACGGTTCGGAAATAGCGGTGCAGACGCTGGCCGTCTTCCATCTCGATGTCGATTTCCACGCTTTTCGGCAACCGTTGCTGCCACACCGGCGTATTGGCCAGGGCCGGCTCCGGCCAGAATTCCAGCCAGCCCACTTCGCCGGTCTGCGCCTGGTCCAGGTAACGCACCTTGAAGTCGGCGACGCCGTCGAGCAGCACGTCTTCCTGGAATTCGGTGGCCACGTTGGTGTCCAGCACCGGCCAGTAACGGCGGTAGAGTTTGTCGTTCTCGAAGGCATAGACCACCCGCTGCATCTCGCTGCGGCGGCGTAACGCGAAGGGGTTGGCCCAGCCCAGGCGGGTGAATTCCACGTAGTTGTCGTTGCCGATCAGCGCCGGTTGCGGGTCGCCGTAGGGGTCGCGCACCGGCCGGGCGATCATCTGCTCGAAATCCAGGGTCAGGTAGGTCACCGCCCGCTGCGCGTCTTCCAGTTCGGCGGCGCCTTCGCTGAGGGTGTCGCGGTTGTTCATGGCGCTGTTGAGAAATTCCACCGCCACCACGTACATCAGCGCGAAGATGGCGATGGTGATCAGCATTTCCAGCAGGGTGAAACCCGGCTGGCGCCCCCTGGAATAGCGCATCAGCCCCCCGTCAGGTCCTGGCCGCCGCCGGTGCCGCCACCGCCTTGCTGGCCGTCGGTGAACGACTGCCCCTCCTGGGCCGGTTTGCCGATCAGGCTGGCCAGTTCGTAGACCAGGCCACCGCGCTCGTCGTCACGCATTTCGCCCACTTCGATATCCACCCGCCGGGTGTCCGGATAGGGGCCGGCGCTGATGGTGGTGCGTACCCACCATTCCCGGTCGCCACGGGCCACCTGTTCGTCATTGGTGCCGGTGTTCGGCCATTGCTGATAGACCTGCATTTCCACCAGTTTGTCGGCCGCCACCAGATAGGCCCGGCGGGTATCGTCGATGTTGCGGTACGCCACGGCGCTGGCGCCCAGGGTCTGACCCAGGGTGACCATGGCCAGCGCCAGCACCGCCACCGCGAGCACCACCTCCACCAGGGTGAAACCCGCCTGGCTGCTTTGACGGCCGCGCGAGATCATCGTCAATCCTCCAGAAAATCGTCGTCGATCAAACTGTCGTCCGGCTTTTCGTCCGGGGCGGTCAGGGCGTCCTCTTCCTCGTCCCGGTCCGGGTCGCGGACTTTGCCGAGGGCGGTCATCTGACGGCGGGCTTCCAGGCCGACGTCCTGGCGGGAGCGCACCGTGAAGGTGATCGGCGTGGTTTCGCCGCTGGGGAAAAAGAACACCTGCGGCAGCGGGTCCTCGTCGTCCTTTTCGTCGTCATCGCGCTCTTCGGCCCGGCGCCGCTCGGCGTCCAGCAGGCCCTCGTCGCCGCCGAACGGGTCGTCGCTCACCAGTTGCTTGGCGGCGTCCTGCAGGGAGAGACGCTCTTCGTCCTGGTCCTCGGGCAGGTCGTCGTACTGCCAGCTGAGCTCCAGGCTTTCCGGCAGTCGGTTGGCCTGCAGGCCGTTGCCCTGGGCGGGCACGAACTGGCGCTCGCCCACATCGTAGGTCAGCGGCGTCCAGCCCCGCTCGGTCACCCGCAGGGCCATCAGACGCCCGGAGAACAGGCTCTGTTCGTTGAGCATGGTGAGGGTGTCGGCGAGGCTGGCGCTTTCGCTGTCCAGCTGGCGCTGGTCGTCAACCCAGACCGGCACCACCAGAACCGCCAGGGACAGCATCGCCACCAGCCCCACCACCACCAGAATTTCCAGCAGGGTGAAGCCGGTCTGTCGGCGGCCGCGCGATCCGGCCCCGGCCCGCCACATCACTTGTCGCTGTCGCGCCAGCTGATGTCCGCGTCGGTGCCCTCGCCGCCTTCCGCGCCGTCGGCGCCCAGCGAATACAGGTCGAAGGGACCGTCCACGCCGGGGCTGATGTACACGTATTCATTGCCCCAGGGGTCTTCCGGCACGCTCGGCAGGTAGCCGCCTTCCGGCCACTTGCGCGCCGAGGCGGAACGCTCCACCAGGGCGTGAATGCCTTCCTCGGTGGACGGATAGGTCCCGTTGTTGAACTTGTACATATCAAGCTGCTGGACGATCCGCGACATGTTGGTCTTGGCGATATCCACCTTGGCCTGTTCCCCCTGCCCGATCACATTGGGCACGATCATCGCGGCGAGCAGACCGATAATGGCCACCACCACCATGATTTCCAGCAGCGTGAAACCGCTCTGGGTGCGTTGCATCTTTTTCATGAGACACCTTTTCGTGTTGTCTGGAAGTCACTTCCTTGTTTTCGGGGATTGCGGCGTTCGCACCGCCGGCGGGTTCAGCCCGCCATGAAATTATTCATCTGCATGATCGGCAACATCACCGCCAGGACGATGAGAATCACGAACCCGGCCATGGTCAGCAGCATCAGCGGGCCCAGCAATCCCACCATGGTTTGGACCGTGCTGGTGAGCTCGCGTTCCTGATAATCCGCCGCCCGGGTGAGCATGTTGTCCAGCTCGCCGCTGGTTTCGCCGCTGGCGATCATCTGCACCAGCATGGGCGGAAAGTAGCCGCTGGTCTCCAGCGCCCGGCTCAGGCTGCCGCCCTCGCGCACCCGGGCGGCGGCGGTGACCACCGCCTCGCGGATGGCCAGGTTGCCGACCACCTGGGCGGCGATGAACAAGGCATCCACCAGGGGGACGCCGGAGCGGCCGAGAATCCCCAGGGTGCTGGCCAGCCGGGCGCTGTCGGACGCGCGCATCATGGTGCCGATCAGCGGCAGCGCGGCCAGCCGGCGGTGCACGCGCATCCGGAAGGCGGGCTCGCGCATGGCGCGGGAAAAGGCCACCACGGCGCCCACCACCACCAGCGCCAGCAGCCAGCCCCAAGCGCGCACGAAATCGCTGAGCGCGATCACCGCCACGGTGATAAAGGGCATCGCCTGTTCCCGATTGTCGAACACGGCCACCATCTTGGGCACCACGAACGCCATCAGAAAGCCGATCACCAGAGCCGAGAAAATCATGATGAAGGCGGGGTAAATCATCGCCTGACTCACGGAGCGGCCGGTGTCGTC
>CAZKWA010000079.1:0-16216 GCA_964556345.1 uncultured Alcanivorax sp. | reverse complement strand
GGGGGGCTTTTTAGCCGCAACAGGCGTGATGCAAGTAGTGTGAACAGGCCCTAAAGCAGATCGATGGGGTCCACATCCAGATGCCAGCGGCAGCGGCGCCCGGAAGGCAGGGCGCGGGCGTGCTCCATAAGGGCGTCGAGCAGGCCGTGCAGAGCCGGGCGCTGGTTGCTTTGCAGCAGCAGTTGGGCGCGGTAGCGGCCGGCCCGCTTCTCCATCGGGGCCGGCACAGGGCCCAGCACATGGACATCGTCCAGGGCCGGCAGGCCGGCGGCGCATTCGTCCAGGAAGGTGAGCGCCTGGGCCATGGTCATCGCCTCGCAGCGCAGCAGGGCGAGGTGGCCGAACGGCGGCCAGCCGGCGCCGCGCCGCTCTTCCAGCAGGGTATTGGCGAGCGCCTGATAGTCGCCGGCGGCGGCCAGCTGCACCAGGTTGTGGTCGGTGTGGCGGCTTTGCATCAGTACCCGCCCCGGGCGGTCCTGGCGGCCGCTGCGGCCGGCCACCTGCAGCAGTAATTGCGCGGCCTGCTCCGGGCCACGGAAGTCGGCGCTCAGGAAGCCGGCGTCCATATTGGTGATCACCGCCAGGCTGAGACGCGGAAAATGGTGGCCTTTGGCGAGCATCTGGGTGCCCACCAGCACCGCCGGCTCGCCCTTCTGTATTTGCGCCAGCTTGGCGTCCAGGCTGCCCTTGCGGCGGGTGGTGTCGCGGTCGATACGCACCACCGGCGCGCCGCCTTTGACCTGCTCGCATTCCTTTTCCAGCAGTGCTTCCAGTTTTTCGGTGCCGGCGCCGGCGTCGGTGAGGTTGGTGGAGCCGCAGTCGCCGCAGCGCTGCGGCACCCGGTGCTGGTGGCCGCAATGGTGACAGCGCAGTTGCTGTTCGCTGCGGTGCCAGGTCATCAGGCTGTCGCAGCGGGGGCATTCGTCCTGCCAGCCGCAGTCCCGGCACAGGATCACCGGCGCGAAGCCGCGCCGGTTGAGAAACACCAGCGCCTGCTCGCCGCGCGCCAGGGTGTCGCGGATCGCTTTCAGCGCCGTGGGCAGCAGCGGCCGGTCCGGGGTGGTGTCGCGGGCGTCGAGCAGCTCGATGGGCGGTGCCCCGGCGTCCCCGGCGCGGCGCGTCAGGCGCAGCCAGTGGTAGCGGCCGGTGCGCGCCAGGTGCAGGGTCTCCAGCGCCGGGGTGGCGCTGCCGTGGACCACCGGCACCGCCAGTTGCTGGGCGCGCCAGGTGGCCAGGTCGCGGGCGTGGTAGCGAAAGCCGTCCTGCTGTTTCAGGGAGGCGTCGTGGGTTTCGTCGACGATGATCAGGCCGGGCTGGGCCAGCGGCGTGAACACCGCCGAACGGGTGCCGATAATGATGCGCGCCCGGCCGTCCCGGGCGGCCACCCAGGCGTCCAGGCGCTCGCGGTCCGTGAGACCGGAATGCAGCACCGTCACCGGCACCGCGAAACGTTGCCGAAAACGGCGCAGGGTCTGTGGCGTGAGGCCGATTTCCGGCACCAGCATCAGCACCTGCTTGCCGGCGGCGAGTATCGGCGCCATGGCCTGCAGATACACCTCGGTTTTGCCGCTGCCGGTGACGCCGTCGAGCAGGAAGGGCTGAAAGCCCTCGGCGTCGACGATGGCGTGGA
This sequence comes from uncultured Alcanivorax sp., assembly GCA_964556345.1. GTDB lineage: Bacteria > Pseudomonadota > Gammaproteobacteria > Pseudomonadales > Alcanivoracaceae > Alloalcanivorax. Next base: position 14,586 of record CAZKWA010000079.1, on the reverse strand, counting down.
TGGCGGCGCGCTGTTCCGGGTTGGCGGCCAGCGCCGGCTCGGCGAGCACCTCGGCGGGGGTGCCGGCGGCCTCGGGCCGCAGCTCCACGCGCTCCACCCATGCCTTGTCGCGCAGGGCCTGCAGTGCCGGCCGCGACACCGACAGCGCTTCCAGCATGGCCGGGGTCAGGCCGTCCGGGTGCTCCTTCAATACGGTGAGGGCCTGCCACTGGCGTGGCGCGCGGGTGAGGCGGTCGTCACTGACGTGGTGGCCCCGGTCGGTGAGCCGCCAGCGTACTTCGCCGCCGGCCAGGGCCGGCTGCCCCTGGCGCAACAGGGCCGGCAGCACGAACCCCAGCACCTCGCCGAGCGGGTGGTGATAGTAGCGGGCGGCGCGTTCGCAAAGGGTATAGAGCGCCGTGTCGATGACCGCTTCCCGGTCGAGGACGCGCTGCACGTTCTTGAGTTTGGCGAACTGGCTGGGCTGGTGGTCGTGGACCAGCCCCACCAGGGTGCGGCGGCCGAACGGCACCTGGACCCGGGCACCACGGGGGGGCACCACGGACCCCGCCGGGAGACGGTAGTCGAAGCATCCCGGCAGGGGCACCGGCAGGGCGACCTGTATGACGGACTCAGAAGGCACGGGAGGTTCCGGTTTATCTCTTGCGCATCGGTGTCAAGCTGTTATGATTCGCGCTCACTTTTGCCCGGCGCAAGCAAGTGTGGTGCCCGACAGAGCGCGTTCTGGCGCAGGTTCGGGTGGCGACACCTGAAGGAGCTTTGCTATGAAATCAGAGATTCATCCCGATTACCAGGACGTGTCCATTACCTGCAGCTGCGGGAATGTGATCGAAACCCGCTCCACCCGGGGCGGCAGTTTCGACGTGGACGTGTGCTCCCAGTGCCACCCGTTCTACACCGGCAAGCAGAAGCAGGCCGAGAGCGGTGGCCAGGTCGACAAGTTCAAGCAACGTTTCGGCGTGATCAGCTCAGGCAAGAAAAAGTAAGCGATTCGGCTTCCACTGTTTCTTGCCTGCAAAAAGCACCCGCCAGGGTGCTTTTTGCGTTCGGAATCACGCATCATACTCTATTTATCAGCCTAGACTGGCTTTGTCCCAGAGCGGGAAGCGGAGACCACCATGTCCGAGGATTTAAAAAAGGCGGCCCTGGAATATCACGCCAAACCGCGTCCGGGGAAGATCAGCGTTGAGGTGACCAAGCCGGCCAAGACCAGCCGCGACCTCAGCCTGGCTTACAGCCCCGGCGTGGCGGAGCCCGTGCGCGAAATCGCCCGGGAGCCGGAACTGGCCTATCGTTTCACCTCCAAGGGCAACCTGGTGGCGGTAATCAGCGACGGCACCGCGATTCTCGGCCTGGGCAATCTGGGCGCCCTGGCGTCCAAGCCGGTGATGGAAGGCAAAGGCATTCTGTTCAAGCTGTTCGCCGGTATCGACGTGTTCGATATCGAGGTGGACGCCGAGGATCCGCAGGCCTTCATCGACACCGTGGTGCGTATCCACCGCACCTTCGGCGGCATCAATCTGGAGGACATCCGCGCGCCGGAGTGCTTCGAGATCGAGCGGGTGCTCAAGGAGCTCTGCGACGTGCCGGTGTTCCACGACGACCAGCATGGCACCGCCATCGTGGTGGGCGCCGGCCTGCTCAACGCTCTGGAACTCCAGAAAAAGCGCATCCAGGACATTAAGGTGGTGTGCGTGGGCGCCGGCGCCGCCGGTGTGGCGTCCGTGCGTCTGTTGATCGAGATGGGCGCGCGCAAGGAGAACATCCTGGTGCTGGATCGCAAGGGCGTGATCCACAGCCGCCGCGACGACCTCAACCAGTACAAGGCGGCGCTGGCCAACGACACCGACAAGCGCACCCTGGATGACGCCGTGGAAGGCGCCGATGTGTTCATCGGCGTCTCCGGTCCGGACATGCTGACCCCGGAAATGGTCAAGAAGATGGCCGACAAGCCGATTATTTTCGCGCTCGCCAACCCGGACCCGGAGATTCGCCCGGAAGTGGCCAAGTCGGTCCGTTCCGACGCCATCATCGCCACCGGCCGTTCGGACTACCCGAACCAGGTGAACAATGTGCTGTGCTTCCCGTACATGTTCCGTGGCGCCCTGGACGTGCGCTCCACCTCCATCAACGAGGAAATGAAGCTGGCGGCGGTGCACGCCATCGCCGAGCTGGTGCGCGAGGCGCCGCCCAAGGAAGTGCTGGACGCCTACGGCGGCGAGCCGCTCAACTTCGGCCCGGAATACATTATTCCCAAGCCCAATGACCCGCGCCTGCTGGGCCGGGTGTCCGCGGCGGTGGCGCAGGCGGCGGTGGATTCCGGCGTGGCCCGCAAGGGCTACCCGTCCCACTATCCGCTCAATTCGCTCGACGAGATCTTCCCCGAGCTGTAACTCGCGCCGCACGCTAAGCGCCAATCGAAAAGGGCCGGCATTCGCCGGCCCTTTTTTATGCCTCTGTGGGAGTGGGCCTTGCCCGCGAAAGGGAGCGCAGCTCCCGGCAGGCTCCCAGAGGCGTTGGTTCTTCAGGTGTTCGGTACTCCGAATCCGAGATGCGGTGCAATGGTGGTGCCTTCCGGGATCGCTCAAGCCGTCCATGGGCGCTCTCATTTGGCCATTCATGGCCAAATAGGTCCCTCCAGACACCACCATTGCCCCGATCCCGGTGCGGGCTCTCTGGATGGAAAAGCCTCTGGCATCCTGCCGGGTGGCTAGAGCCACCCTTTCGCGGGCAAGGCCCGCTCCCACAAGGGCGGAACACAGACCCGCGTCCCCGCTGGAGAGAACCGCCGCTCAGAAGATTTGTTCCGGCGAGCGGCCGTCCCCGCTGTGGGGCGCTTCCAGCTCCGGAACCTTGTCCTCGCGGAAGTATTCGAAGATCGCCGCTTCGTTGTTCGGGCGGGCCTGCAGGCCGCTGTCCGGGTCGATGCGCACGGACACCACGCCGGGTGGTTGCGGCGGCTGTATTTCCTCCACGCCCTCCAGGGCCGGGCCCATGTAGTCGATCCAGGTGGGCAGGGCGGCGCGCCCGCCGTATTCGCCGTTACCCAGGGAGGCGGGGTTGTCGAAACCTACCCAGACAGTGGCCACCAGCGCGGGCGAATAGCCGGAGAACCAGGCGTCCACCTGGTCGTTGGTGGTGCCGGTTTTACCGGCCAGATCGGAACGGCCAAGGCGGCGGGCGTCACGGCCGGTGCCCCGCTTGACCACGTCCTGGAGAATGGAATGCATCAGCCAGGCGGTGTCCGGATCGATCACCCGGGGCGCCCGGGTCGGCGGCGGCTGGATGGTTTCGCCGTCCTCGCCGGTTGCCGGCTTCGGTGCCCGCTGGCCGGTGGTGACCACCGCGCACGGCGCCTCGCAGTGTTCCACCCGGGGCGCTTTCCAGAGTACCTTGCCGTCCTTGTCCTCGATGCGCTCGATGAACCAGGGGTCGATCAGATAGCCGCCGTTGGCGAAGACCGAATAGGCGCGGGCGATTTCCAGCGGGGTCACCGAGGCACTGCCCAGCGCCAGCGACAGGTCCCGCTGGAAGCGGTCCGTGGGCAGCCCGAACCGGTCCAGGGTGTTCATCGCCTGGCTGATGCCGATTTGTCGCAGTATGCGGATCGACACCAGGTTGAGGGAGCGGTAGAGCGCCTCGCGCAGGCGGGTCGGGCCATAGAAGCGATCACTGGCGCCGGTCGGGCGCCAGGCGTCTTTCAGGTTGTTGTCATCGAAGACCAGGGGCGCGTCGTTGATGATGGTGGCCGGGGTAAAGCCGTTCTCCAGGGCGGCGGTATAAATGAAGGGCTTGAAGACCGAGCCGGCCTGCCGACGGGCCTGCAGGGCGCGGTTGAACTTGGAGGCGTAAAAGCTGTAGCCGCCTTGCATGGCTTCCACGGCGCCGGTGTCCGGGTTCAGGGAGATCAGCGCGGACTGGGCCTTGGGCAGCTGCGCCAGCCGCCAGCGCGCGCCGTCGTCCTGCCCTTCCGGGCGGACGTAGACCACGTCGCCGGGCGCCAGCACATCGGCGGCGGTCCGCGGCGCCTGGCCCACATAGCCTTTGTTCAGGGCCGGCCGGGCCCAGCGGATGGCGTCCCAGTCCAGCACCACCTGCTTGCCGTCGCGGAGCAGGGCCGCGGCCTCGCGATCACGCACGGCGGTGACGGCGGCGGTACGCAGGGGGCCGTAGTCGGCCTGGTCCTTGAACTGTTTCACCCAGGTGGCCAGGTCCTCGTCCAGTTCCTCGAGCTTCTCGGCGTCCGGCTCTTTTTCCTGGGCCATCTCCGGCTCCGGCTGCCCGGTGTCCGGGGCCGCTTCGGTATCGCGGGCCGCCGGCCAGCTCAGCTCGGGCAGGTCCCCGGTGTCGATGCGGGCCAGGGGGCCGCGCCAGCCGTGGCGCTCGTCATAGGCGTGCAGCCCCTGGCGCAGGGCGGTGACGGCGGCGTTCTGACGGTCGCTGTTCAGGGTGGTGATGATGCGCAGCCCTTCGGTGTACAGGTCCGGCTCCACCAGGTCTTCCGCCAGCATCCGCGCCACTTCGCCCATATAGGCGCCTTCCACCTCCGGGCGGGCGGCGTGGTAGCGGGCGGTGACCGGCGCGGCCTGGGCGGCCTCGCGCTGCTCACGGTCGATGGCGCCGGTCTCTTCCATGCGGAACAGGATCCAGTTGCGCCGCTGGCGCGCCCGCTCCGGGTTGGTGATCGGGTTGTAGGCGGAGGGGGCCTTGGGCAGGCCGGCGATCATCGCCCACTGGGGCAGCGACAGGTCCTTGATCGATTCGCCGTAATAGACCTGGGCGGCGGCTTCCGCGCCGTAGGCGCGGTGGCCCAGGTAGATTTTGTTCAGGTAGAGCTCCAGGATGTCCTCTTTTTCCAGGATCCGTTCGATCTGGATCGCCAGCACGATCTCGTTGAACTTGCGCAGGAAGCGCTGCTCCCGGTCGAGGAAGAAGTTGCGCGCCACCTGCATGGTGATGGTCGAGCCGCCCGAGCGGATTTCCTGGTAGCGGATCAGTTCCACGGCGGCGCGCAGCAGGCCTTTGGGGTCGACCCCGGGGTGCTCGAAGAAGCGCTCGTCCTCGGCCGCCAGCACCGCCCGGATAAAGGGCTCGGGCAATTGCTCGTAGGTGATCGGCTCGCGGCGCTTTTCTCCATACTCGGCGATCAATTTATGATCACTGGTGTAGATGCGCAGCGGAATCTGATATTCCACCTCGCGGATGGCCCCGGCTTCGTGCAGCTGAGGAGCCAGGTAGACTTAGCAGGCGGCGAGGACCAGAAGAGCGCCGCCGGCACCGGCCAGGGCGAGGAGAGCGAGGGAGCGAATCCAGACGACGGTAGAGCGCATATTGAGGCAACTGCTTTGGAGATCAGAAGAAAGGGCTAGCAGACCCGTGAAGCAGGTCATTATACGGTGGAAAGGTTGTTGTGATCTAATATCTGTTCTGTTATTACTTACTCCTAAAGTGATTAGGCATAAGAATCACGTAAGTATATATTTTTGAAGTAAAAACATCTCTAAAACAATCACACGGGACGACGACTGTGCTGCCTTTTCTCAGAAAAAAGGCCCAGACACTGCTGGGGATCGATATCAGTTCCACCGCGGTCAAGTTGCTGGAATTGTCCAGGACGGGGAACCGCTACAAGGTAGAGAGTTACGGCGTCGAACCGTTAACGCCTAACGCCGTGGTGGAAAAGAACATTAATGACGTGGAAGGGGTCGGGGACGTGGTCGCCCGTCTGGTGGGGCGTGCCCGGCCGGGGGTGAAGACCGCCGCCGTGGCGGTGCCCGGCTCGGCGACCATCACCAAGATGATCGAAATGGACTCCTCGCTGAGCGAGGACGACATGGAGAATCAGCTTCGGGTGGAAGCCGACCAGTACATTCCTTTCCCGCTGGACGAGGTCCGTATGGACTTCCAGGTGGTTGGCCCGGTGGAGGACAACCCGGAGCGGGTGGAAGTGCTGGTGGTGGCGTCGCGCACCGAGAACGTGGAAATGCGCGCCGACGCCCTGGAAATCGGCGGGCTGCAGCCGAAGGTGGTGGATGTGGAGGCCTACGCCATGGAGCGGGCCTTCCAGCTGATACTGCCGTCGCTGCCCAACGCCGAGGAGCTGGATACGGTGGCGGTGTTCGATATCGGCGCCACCATGACCACCCTCAACGTGTTCCACGAGGGGCGCAGCGTCTATACCCGCGAGCAACTGTTCGGCGGCAAGCAGCTCACCGAGGAAATTCAGCGCCGCTACGGCATCTCCATGGAGGAGGCCGGGCTGGCGAAGAAGACCGGCGAGCTGCCGGAGGACTATGAGAGCGAGGTCCTGCAGCCGTTCAAGGACGCCATTGTTCAGCAGATCAACCGGTCCCTGCAGTTCTTCTACGGGTCCACCCAGTTCAACGAGGTGAACTATATCCTTCTGGCCGGCGGCTCCGCTTCGATTGACGGGCTGACCGACCTGATCCAGCAGAAGGTGGGCACCGGTTGCTCCCTGGCCAACCCGTTTGCCGACATGGCATTGGCCAACAAGGTTAACGCCAAGGCGCTCGAAAACGACGCGTCAGCGATGATGATCGCCTGTGGCCTGGCCCTGAGGAGCTTCGAACAATGACAACCATGATCAACCTGCTCCCCTGGCGTGAAGAGCGACGCAAGCAGCGCCAGCATGAGTTCATCGCCATGTTGGCGTTCGCCGCTCTGCTGGCGGGCCTGATCTTCTGGCTGTGGAAAGGGATGGTGGAAGGCCAGATCGCCGACCAGCAGACCCGTAACAACCATATCCAGAGCGAGATCGCCAAGCTCGACACCCAGATCAAGGAAATCAACGAGTTGCAGCGCCGCCGTGATGAACTGGTGGCGCGCATGAAGGTGATCCAGGAACTGCAGGGCAACCGGCCCACCATCGTCTATGTGTTCGACCAGCTGGTGCGCACCCTGCCCGAGGGCGTGTACTACACCCTGGTGGAGCGCACCGGCGACACCTACAAGATCGAAGGGGTGGCGGAATCCAACAACCGGATTTCGCGGTTGATGCGCAACCTGGCCGCTTCCGACTGGTTCGTGGAACCCAACCTGCTCAACGTGAAAGCCCTGGACGAGAGCCAGCGCACCGCCGCCGGGGAAGAAGGCGCTCAGGCCAACACCTTCGTGCTGACGGTCAAGCAGGGGTCGCCGCGCAGCGATGAAGAGGAGGCCGCGCAATGAAAGCGTCCGAACTGAAAAACCTGGATGTGCGCGAGCTGATCGACGAGCTCAACAGCCTGGACTTCGAGAACGTGGGCGGCTGGCCGATGCCGGTGAAGATCGGCGCCGCGGTGCTGGTGTTCGCGTTCGTGCTGGGGCTGGGCTATTTCCTCAGCATCAAGGATCTGAACAGCCGGCACGAGCAGTTGCAGCGCGAGGAAGTCACCCTGCTGGAGAGTTTCGAGCAGAAGGCTTTCCGCGCCCACAACCTGGATCAGTACCGCCAGCAGCTGGTGGAGCTGGAAGCCAGCTTTGAAACCCTCAAGAGCCAGTTGCCCAAGGACACCGAGGTGCCGGGGCTGTTGGAGGATATCACGCACACCGGGCTTGGCAGCGGGCTGGAATTCGAGACCATTGCCTTGAAGGACGAGATCGAGAAGGAGTTCTACGCGGAGCTGCCCATCGATATCCAGGTCACCGGGGACTATCACGGCTTCGGCGCTTTCGTTTCGGGGGTGGCGGCGCTGCCGCGTATCGTCACGCTGCACGACTTCAAGATTGTGCCGATCGAGAAGGAAGCCGGGTCACGGGGTATGCTGGACATGGCGATTACCGCCAAGACCTACCGCTACGCCGGGGACGATAACGACGATGGCGGCCAGAGCCAGGGGGCGCAGAAGAATAACCGGGCCAAAGGCGGCCGGTCCTGAGGGGAACGAACATGAACGGACGTAAATCCATTGCGTACGGGTTGATGCTGTTGGCGACGGCGGCGCTGCTTCAGGGCTGTGGGTCCGGGGCCGGCATCAACGAGCTGGACGCGCGGATGACCGAGATCAAGGCCCGCCCGCGCGGTCGCATCGAGCCGCCGCCGGAGTTCAAGCCGATCGCCACCTATACCTACGCGGCGCATAAACTGCGGGCGCCGTTTTCGCCGCCGGTGGACGAGAAGCTGCTGGCGGTGCCGGAAGGCCGGCCGGTGGAGCCGGATTTGAGCCGGCCCAAGCAATATCTGGAGGGCTTCAGCCTGGACGCGCTGGCCATGGTGGGTACCATCACCAAGCCCAGCAATCCGCTGGAAGCCTTGATCGAGGATCCCACCGGCTCGGTGACCCGGGTCAGAGTGGGAAGCTATATGGGTAGGAACTTCGGACGCGTGGTGGAAGTGTCCAGCGACCAGATCGCTCTGGTCGAGATCGTGCCGGATGGACAGGACGGCTGGGTGGAACGCTCCCGAAACATTTCGCTTGCTGAATAACCGCTGCTGGGGATGCCAGTTATGACTATTTTTACATCAACAAAAACAAGGGCTGCGTCCCGGCGATGGGCGGCATTGCTGCTGACGCTGGTGGGGTTGAGCGTGGCCACCCTGGGGCGGGCGGCGACGGTAACCGACCTGCGCGCCAACACTCTGCCCGGCGATGGCGTGGAAGTGCGCGTGTCCTTCGAGGGCGCCGCGCCCGAGGTCAAGGGTTACAGCATCGAGCAACCGGCCCGGGTGTCGCTGGACCTGCTCGACACCCGCAACGAGATCAAGGTCAAGGAGCACAACCTGGGCTCGGGCAATGTTCGCAGCCTGATGGTCCTTGGCGCCAAGGAGAGAACCCGCCTGATCTTCAACCTGGACCAGCTCACCGGATACGACACCCGGGTGGAAGGCCAGGAGCTGGTGATCACACTGGGCGCGGACAACGCCACGCCGGCCATGGATCCGGCCAGTGACAAGGTGCAGCGCCAGGCGCCCACCAGCAGTGCCGGTGTGCGTGACATCGATTTCCGCCGCGGCGACGACGGCGAGGGCCGGGTGCTGGTGGAACTGGCCAACGACGCCATGCCGGTGGACGTGCGTGAAGAAGGCGGACGCATTATCGCCCGTTTCGTGGGCGCCGACGTGGACGACGAGCTGCTGCGCCGGCTGGACGTCAGCGACTTCGCCACCCCGGTGCAGTTCGTCGACACCAAGGAAGTGGACGGCAGCACGGTGATCACCATCGAGCCGCAAGGCAGCTGGGACTATCTGGCGTATCAGGCGGACAATCAGTTCAGTATCAACGTCAAGCCGCTCACCGCCGCCGAGAAAGAAAACAAGCGCCGGGACGCCTTCAAGTACACCGGTGAAAAGCTGTCACTGAATTTCCAGGACATTGAAGTGCGCTCGGTGCTGCAGCTGATCGCCGATTTCACCGACCTGAACCTGGTCGCCTCCGACACCGTGAGCGGCAAGATCACCCTGCGGCTGCAAAGCGTACCCTGGGACCAGGCGCTGGATCTGATCCTCAAAACCAAGGGCCTGGATAAGCGCAAGGTCGGCAACGTGCTGCTGGTGGCGCCGGCGGACGAGATCGCCGCGCGCGAAAAGCAGGAACTGGAAAGCCAGAAGCAGCTGGCGTCCCTGGCGCCGTTGCGCACCGAGTACATCAGCATCAACTATGCGCGCGCCGAGGAGCTCAAGGAATTGATTACCTCCCAGGGCGGTGAAGGCTCCGCCCTGGTCAGCGGGCGCGGCTCGGTCACGGTGGACCAGCGCACCAACACGCTGATTGTTCAGGACACCGTTGCCAAACTGCAGGAAATCCGCGGTCTGATTCAGCAATTGGACATCCCGGTGCAGCAGGTGCTGATCGAAGCCCGGGTGGTGATCGCCAGCACCGACGTGGCCGATGAGTTCGGCGTGCGTTGGGGCGGTCTGGCCTATGACGGCAGCAGTCTCGTCAACGACGGCAGGAGCATAGCGGTCTCCGGCCGCCACACCTCCCTGCGCGAACTGCACTACTCCAATATCGACCGGGAAGACGACGGTTCGATGGGGGAAATGGAGGAGTTCGACGAAGAGCAGAACAACGATCTGATCGTGGACATGGGCGTGGCCTCCCAGGAGGCCACCCGTTTCGCCATCGGCTTCACGTCCCTGGACTCCGGCCTGATCGAGCTTGAGCTGTCCGCCCTGGAAGCGGAAGGGCACGGCGAACTGGTCGCCACGCCGAAGGTGCTGACCGCCGACCAGCAGCCGGCGGTGATCGCCTCCGGCCAGCAGGTGCCATTCAACGTGGCCACCGCCTCCGGCGCCACCGCGGTGGAGTTCATCGAGGCGGAGCTGCGTCTCGAGGTGACCCCGCAGGTGACCCCGGAAGGCGACGTGATCATGCAGCTCAAGGTCAACAACGATTCCCTGGGCACCGACACCGACTCGCCCACGGTCAACACCAACCGGGTGGAGACCACGGTGCTGGTGAATGATGGGGAAACCGTGGTTTTGGGCGGCATTTTCCAGCAGGAAAAGATAGAATCCACGGTGAAAACACCTTTCCTGGGCGATATCCCCTGGCTGGGTGCCCTGTTCCGCAAGAAGGTGAATCGTGATAACAAGCAGGAACTGCTGATCTTTATCACGCCTCGCCTGGTGAAAGACGCAATGGCTAGTCGGTGAACCCAAAGGATTCTACGTCTCTGTACTTGGTGGGGCCCATGGGTGCGGGTAAAAGCACCCTGGGCCGACATCTCGCCCAGGTTCTGGGCCGCCCCTTTTACGATTCCGACCGCGTGATCGAAGAGAAAACCGGCGCCGATATCCCCTGGATCTTCGATATGGAAGGCGAGGAGGGGTTTCGTCGCCGCGAGCGTGAAGTGATCGACGAGCTGACCGCCATGCCGGGCATTGTCCTGGCCACCGGCGGCGGCGTGGTCACCCAGGAAGACAATCGTCGCTACCTTCATGAACGCGGCTGCGTGGTGTATCTGTGGACACCGGTGGAGGTGCAACTGGCGCGCACCCGCAATGACCGCAACCGGCCGCTGCTGCAGACCCGCGACCCCGAAGCCCGCCTTCAGGCGCTGTTCCAGGAGCGTGATCCGCTCTACCGGGAGGTGGCCCACGGCGTGGTATCCACCGCCTCCGGTAACCTCAAGAAAGTCACCGATCAGGTACTCGGTTGTCTGGCCGACCACGCCGGTCGATAATGCCCGCACCCCCAATCCGCTTTACGAGGCCGTATGCAGAAGCTTGATGTGTCGCTGGCCGAACGCAGCTACCCCATTTACATCGACCGTGGTCTGCTGGAACAGGATCTGATCCGCCGGCATGTGCGCGGCAATCAGGTGATGGTGGTCAGCAACGAGACCATCGCGCCCCTGTATCTGCAGGCGGTCACCGCCGGCCTCGCCGATCTGCAATGCGACACCCTGATCCTCCCGGACGGCGAACAGCACAAAACGCTGGCCACCCTGGAGCGCATCTTCGATGCCCTGATGGCCAACCGCCATTCCCGGACCACCACCCTGGTGGCGTTGGGCGGCGGCGTGATCGGCGATATGGTGGGCTTCGCCGCCGCCTGTTTTCAGCGGGGTGTCGACTTTATTCAGGTGCCCACCACGCTGCTGGCGCAAGTGGATTCTTCGGTGGGCGGCAAGACCGCCGTCAACCACCCGCGCGGCAAGAATATGATCGGCGCCTTCCATCAGCCGCGCGCGGTGGTGATCGACACCGCCGTGCTCGACACCCTGCCGGAGCGCGAATTCGCCGCCGGCATGGCGGAGGTGATCAAATACGGCCTGATTCGCGATCCGGCGTTTTTCCAATGGTTGCTGGACAACCAGCCGGCGCTGGCCGCCCGCGAACAGGCGCCGGTGGCGGAGGCGATCCTGCGCAGCTGCCGCAACAAAGCCGAAGTGGTGGCCGCCGACGAGACCGAGCAGGGCAACCGTGCCCTGCTCAATCTGGGGCACACCTTCGGCCACGCCATGGAAACCTACACCGGCTACCGGGACTGGCTGCATGGCGAAGCGGTGTCCGCCGGCATGGTGATGGCGGCGCGCATGTCCCTGGAGCTGGGCTGGCTGGGCCAGGCCGATCTGGACCGGGTCAGCGACAGCCTGGCGGCGTGGAAGCTGCCGGTCACCGCGCCAAAAGGCATGGCGCGGTCGGATTTCAGCGACCTTATGGCGTTGGATAAAAAAGTACAGAATGGCCGTCTGCGGCTGGTATTGCTGAACCAAATCGGTGATGCCCTGGTCACAGGCGAATACGACACGAACGCATTGACGCGAACGCTCGAGGCCTTTTGTGAGAGATGAGGACTTTTTCTACGAGGGCGCCGAGCGCGGCGACCTTCTCGACGCCCTGAACGGCCATGCCCATGACGGCGCCACCACGGTGCTGGAAGGGGAGGCCGGCAGTGGTGTCTCGACCCTGCTGGGCATGGTGTCCATGTCCCTGGTCGGTGATTTCGAACTGATCCGCCTGGACGGCGCCGAGGAACTGGGCGCCAACGCCGTGGTGGACGCCATGCTGGTGCACTTCGACATTGAGCGGGCGGATCTGGCCGACACCCTCAAGCAGACGCTGGCGGACACCAGTCTGGTGATCGTGGTGGACAACGCCCACCTCGCGCCGTCGGAGGCGCTGGCCACCATGGCGTCCCTGAAAACCAAGCTGGGTCAGCGGCTCACCTATGTGTTCGGCGGCGAGCCGGGCAGTGCCGAACATCTGCGCGAGGCCGGGCTGGGCGTCGAGGATGTGCTGGTGCTGCCGCCACTGGACGCGGACGAGGTGGCGGCCTTCGCCGACCAGGGTTTCGCGCTGGCGCTGGACGATGACGAAGCCCGTGATCTCAGCGAGGAGAGCGACGGCCGCATCGCGGCGCTGCTGCCGCTGCTGGAGGCCCGCGCCGGCTCCGGCCGTGGTTTGTCGGTCAAACCGGTGCCCTGGCGCCACGGTCTGGCGGTGGGGGCCCTGGTTCTGGTGGTGCTGGTGCTGTGGCTGGCCAGCGGCGGTGACGACGAGCCGGACCAGGATCAGGTGACGGCGCTGGATCTGCCCAAGGCGCCGGTGGCGGAAGTGGACACCCCCGCGGAGCCGGAGACGGCGCGCGACGATGCAACCGGGGACAGCGGTGAACGCGGCGACCCGGAAAGCACCCGCCGCGCGCTCGCGGAGTACCACGATTCCGCGCGCACCTTCGAAGACGCGGAAAACGTGCCGGAGCAGACCACCACCGGGCCGGCGGAGGAGGCTCGTACGCCGCCGGCCCCCGAGGTGTCCGAGCGCGACGGGGAAGAAGGCGGCGCTCCGGCGCCGGCCCGGACCGCGCAAGAACCGGCCCCCGAGCCCCCGGCGACAGAAGAGCCGGCGGAGGACGCCCCCGCCACCGTGCCGGGCAGTGAACCCCAGCTTTCCGGCCTGGACGCCCGCCTCGGTTACCGCCAGGAGGACTGGCTGGCGACCCGCGACGACAGCGAGTGGTTTCTGCAACTGGTCGCCACCGGCCGTGAGGATGGCGCGCGCGGCGTGCTTGACCAGATCGACCGTAACGGCGCCTACTACCGTGCGGAGCGCGGTGACGAGCGGGTCTATCTGGTGCTGGCGGGGCCCTATCCCAGCAGGGACGCGGCTTTGGCCGCGCGGGACGGGCTGCCCGAGGCGCTGCGGCGGGGCGGCCCTTTTCCCCGCGACATGGCGTCGATACGAAAAGAATTGCGCTAGGCTTGATTCCGACCCGTCTTAGCCGGCATCGTGCTCCCTCGGACGATGCCCTCTTCCTGTTTGTGGCTGATCAGCGCAAAGTGTAGAATGCACATCCCTTTTTTGCCGTCGCCGTCTTTTCGACGCCTGTTCCGCCTTCTGTAAGTCTCTGAATTTCAAGAGGAAAGGTTTTGATGCAGCAGAATTCCAAGCTGGTGCGTGGGCTCTATGAGCCCGGAGAATTCCGGGACAACTGTGGTTTCGGCCTGATCTCCCACATGGAGGGCAAGGCCAGCCACGAGCTCCTGCAAACCGCCATCGAAGCACTCACCTGCATGACCCACCGGGGCGGCATTAATGCCGACGGAAAAACCGGTGACGGCTGCGGTCTGTTGCTGAAAAAGCCCGACTCCTTCTTCCGCAAGGTGGCCGGCGAGCAGGGTATCGACCTGCCCGACACCTACGGCGTGGGAATGGTCTTCACCCACCCGGACGCCGAGCGCGCCCGTGCCCAGAAAGCCGTGCTCCAGGAGCAGATGGAAGCCCAGGGCGTGAACGTGCTGGGCTGGCGCGAAGTGCCCACGGATCCCTCCTGCCTGGGCGATCTGGCCAAGCAGTCGCTGCCCGGTTTCCACCAGGTGCTGGTGGCCGCCGACGGCGACAGCGAGGATCAGCTCAACCGGCGTTTGTTCTTCGCCCGCCGGCACGCGGAAAAGCGCATCGAGGCGGACGGCTACTTCTATGTCTGCTCCCTGTCCTCGGCGGTGGTCTCCTACAAGGGCCTGATGATGCCGGTGGACCTGCCGGCGTTTTATCCGGATCTCAGCGACGAGACCATGGAAACCGCCATCGTGGTGTTCCACCAGCGGTTCTCCACCAACACCTTCCCGCAGTGGCCGCTGGCCCAGCCGTTCCGCTATCTGGCGCACAACGGTGAAATCAACACCATCCAGGGCAACCGC